>VBDY01000121.1 GCA_005882775.1 Chloroflexota bacterium
CATCCGCGGGTCAGACCGGACAGACAGTAGCGGCGTCCGGCACCGGAGCCGCCTCGGCTGGTTCCGCGCCGGGCGGTGGCTCGGCGGCGTCCGCGGGCAACACGGGACAGACTGCAGCGGCGTCCGGCACCGGAGCCGCGTCGGCAGGTTCCGCACCGGGCGGTGGCTCGGCGGCATCCGCGGGTCAGTCGGGACAAACGGTAGCGGTATCGGGTACAGGAGCCGCTTCAGCGGGGTCCGCGCCTGGAGGAGGCTCGGCCGCCACTGTGGCTCAGACGGGGCAAACCGTCACTGGCGGCGGCGGCGCCGGTGGCACCACGACGGGCGGCCAGAACGTGGGGACGACGACCGGCCAGTTGGCGAACACGGGTGGCGGCCCGAGAGCCGAAGCTATGACCAAGCCGGCCGCCGGCGCGGGCCTGATTGGACTCGGGTTCCTGGGCTTGCTGGCGGCACCGTTCCTGAAGAGGCGCAAGTTCTTCGCCCGACTCGGGCGGTGACAATACGCAGAGGAGCCGTCGGGTTGCTTGGCAGCCCGACGGTTTTCTCTGGGGTTTCGAGCACAACGATTGGGTAAGCTCTCCGTGCCAGCGATGTCGGTCAGCTACTCCACCATCAAGGAAATCTCCCAGACGGACAACATGGCTACCCTGCTCTCGGAGCAGGTGCTCAAGCCGGTCCTGCCATCGGTTCAGGTGAAATCGGTGAAGACCAAACAGGGCAGGCGGTTCGAGGCGCCGCGGGTCTTGTGGAATGTCTACGAAGCCGAGCTGGAATTGCCGGGTGGAATCGAGGCCAGGCCTTTGTTCTGGACAAAGGCTTTCTTCGATGACAGAGACTGCGCGGAGTACCAGTCTCGGGTAGCACGCCTCCCGAGCCAAAATGGGAACCCGCTCGATCCTCGCGGCTACGCCCAGTTCTTTCCAGAGCTCAACATGTTCCTTTTCTTCTTCCCGACCGATCCTGTTTTCCCGCGGCTGGGGAAGGTGACGAATTCAGAAACGGTTCGTCCGGTCATGACTGAATTTCTCGAACGGGTGAAGCCAGGAGCGAAGATCGAGTCCATCGCAGCTCAACGGGTGAAGTATCTCCCGGAGATCTCCTGCATCCTCAGGTATGAGGCGAATGTTGGCGAAGAAAGGCCGTTCTCGATTTACGGCAAGGTGCAACACAGCAAGCGTGGAGAAACGACCTATCAGGTTATGAAGGCTCTCTGGGACTTGCCGGCGCGTTCCGAGGGCGAACTCGTTTTGGCTGAGCCGCTAGCCTACTACCCGGACGAGGCTTTACTCCTGCAATCGGCTCTTGAGGGCGAGGAGGTCGCGGGCGATCGTCATTCCGAGATCTTTCTTGCTCAATGCGAAGCCGCTGGCAGGATGGTCGGACACATTCATGCCTCCAAGATCAGCGTGGGGCAGCCTCACAATGTCGACCTCGAGCTTGAGCGCCTTTACCGGCGACTGGACGAGTTCAAGCTCTCCGCGCCGCGCGCCTACATGCTCATTCGTGGCTTGCTCAAGCAGATTGCTGCCCGAGCGGAACGAGTGCCGCCAGAGGTGGCGGTTCCCTCGCACGGCGACTACAAATACAACCAGTTCCTTTTCGATGGCCAGCGGTTCGGAATGATCGACGTAGAGTATTTCGTCCAGGCAGAGCCAAGCTTCGACCTCGGAAAATACTGCGGCCATCTCTGGCCGGCTTCGCCTAAGGATTGGACCGACTCTGCCCAGGCTAAAGAAGCGAGACGGATTTTCCTGGATGCCTATCTTCGAGTGCGTCCGAAATACGAAGGTCGTCGGTTCAGTATTTACGAGGCGCTTTCGCTGGCCACCCGAGCCCTGGTGGTCACCTGGGCGCAAAGCAGGAACTATCAGTACATGGCTGAGACACTGATTGCACTCGGCTATGAGCAGTTAAAGACCCGCTGGGGCGATTAAATCCGGAAAATCCTCTGATAGCATGAACGCCGCCCAGGCCCCCATCGTCTAGCGGCCAGGACACGGCCCTTTCAAGGCTGAAACGGCGGTTCGATTCCGCCTGGGGGTAGTTCAAGGGAGGTGTGCTTGTGTACGGGACGATCATGCGAGCGAAGATCAAGGCCGGCCAGCAGGACGCGTTTCGCCGGTATGCGATGGAGCAGGGAGGACCCGATTCAGCCTCCGGATGGGTTTCGAGCGAGTTCGCGGTCGAGGACAAGGATCGCAACCGGATCGTCGGGATCATCCGGTTCAAAGACAAGGAAAGTTACGTCAAAAACGCGAATGCCCCGCGGACTAACGACAACTACAGCCAGATGCTGAAGTTCTTTGAAGCGCCTCCGGAATGGATCGACATCCACTATGTATCTTTTCAGGGCGAGCCGCTCAAGGAATACATGGCTGCCGGGGCGATACCGGCCAGCTGACAACGCCCATGCCGGTCATCTATTCCGATATTCCACGCAATGCGGATGAACGCACGACCCTGATCGCGTTTCTCGAGTGGCAGCGGGCCACCCTGGAGCGCAAGTGCGAGGGGCTTGCGGTGGACAAGTTGCGCCAGCGTGCCGCGCCTCCGTCCACACTCTCGCTGCTGGGGCTGGTCCGCCACCTGACCGACGTCGAGCGTGGCTGGTTTCGGCGGACGCTGGCCCAGGAGGAAATGCCAGACCTGTATTCGACCGAAGCCGATCCCGACGGCGACTTCGACAATGTCGACCGAGCCGCGGCCGATGACACGTTTGCAGCCTGGCGCGCCGCTTGCGACCAATCGCGCCAGGCTGTTGGGTCGCGCCAGCTGGATGACACCGGGCGGAATCGTCAAGGCCAGATAGTTTCCCTGCGGTGGATCCTCGTCCACATGGTCGAGGAGTACTCACGGCACAACGGGCACGCCGATTTGCTCCGGGAGCGAATTGACGGAGCCGTGGGCTACTGAAGAAGAACAACATCTGGTACACTTGTTCGGACCTCGCCACATAAGAGGTCGCCCGCTCTCGGTTCTCCTCCCCGTTTTGAACGGTGTCCTGCAGACCGCGGCCATTACATAAGGTAGAGGGGACCGAGGAGTACCCTCTTGCTAACGACGTTTGCCGACCTGGGCCTGAGCTCTCAGCTACTGAGTGCGCTCGCCCGCAATTCGATCGACACCCCGGTTGCCGTGCAGGCCGAAGCCATTCCCCCCATGTCGCGAGGTAGCGACGTGGTGATCGAGGCCCCGACCGGCTCTGGCAAGACCCTGGCCTTCATGCTGCCCCTGGTGGAGCGGCTGCTGCTCGCGGGTGCACCTGGCCCGCGCGCACTGGTGGTGACCCCCACGCGGGAGCTGGCGATCCAGGTGGAGCGGGTCTTCCGGTCCCTCTCGACCAGCCTTTCCTGCGCCCTCCTCTATGGCGGGGTGGGTTATGCCACCCAGGAACAGGCGCTGAAGTCCGGCGCCGACCTGGTAATCGGGACGCCCGGCCGGATCCTGGACATGGTCTCACGTCGCCGGCTGTCCCTCAACCGTGTGCAATTCCTCGTCCTCGACGAGGGCGATGAGATGCTGGATGCCGGTTTCGCTCCGGACGTCGAGCGCATCATTCAGGGTTGCTATGAGCCCCAGATGGTGCTGGCATCCGCCACTATGCCCGACTGGGTCACCCGGGTGATCGAACGCCACCTCGAGCATCCAGTGCGGATTCGCATTGCTCCCGAAGCCGAGCAGGTTCTGGAGCACGGGCTGGTCCGGGTGCCGCGAGTCGACAAGCTGCACACTCTCAGTCGGTTGCTGCGCAGCCACCCCGGATCGGTGATCGTCTTTGGCAGGACCAAGCATGGTGTCCGCAAGCTCAATCGCGACCTTCGCCGGCTGGGTCACGACAGCGCCGACCTCCAGGGCGACCTCTCCCAGAACGCGCGCGACCGGACCATGGACGCCTTTCGCGGGCTGCGTACGAATGTCCTGATCGCGACCAACGTGGCCGCCAGGGGTTTGGACATCAGCCATGTCGACCTCGTGGTTAATTACGAGCTGCCCGACTCACCCGATTGGCTGACGCATCGGGTCGGACGGACGGCCAGGATGGGGGCCAAGGGTCGGGCTCTGACCTTCGTCACGCCCGAGGACGACCGGGCCTGGCGGACGCTGCGCCGCCAGGGTGCCCCAGCCCTGCCAGAAGTCGATGTCGCGCACCTGCTGAACGAGGGCAATTGGCGCTACGTCGCCGCTTCCCTGGTGGAGCCCCGACCGCAGCTGCGCACCGACGGCCGCAGTCCCAGCGCCTGGCCCCGCCGGCGGCGTCGTCCGCGCGGGCGGGGGCGTCCGTCCGCGTCGTCGCGCGCCGCTGTGTAGTCGGGCCCAATTCGAGCTGCTGCTCCCGCGGCTCCTCCTCTGTAATCTGTGCTGAGGGGCATGGATCGACACGTGATGAACGGGGTGTCCGATGGCTAAGAGCGTGGTGCCGGCCGGCGTGAAGCAGGACCTCGATTTTTGCCGCGAGCTCGGCCAGCAGTTACGTGTGGACAGCATCAGGTCCAGCACCGCGGCCGGTTCAGGCCACCCGACCTCGTCGATGTCGGCGGCAGACCTGATGGCGGTGCTGCTCGCCCGCCATCTCCGGTACGACTGGAATACTCCTGGCGAGCCCAATAACGACCACCTGATCTTCTCCAAAGGCCATGCGTCGCCACTCCTGTATTCGATGTTCAAAGCCGCCGGCGCGATCTCTGACGATGAGCTCCTCACCTTTCGTAAGTTCGGCTCGCGCCTGGAAGGTCACCCGGTGCCGGTGATTCTGCCCTGGGTTGACGTCGCTACCGGCTCGCTCGGGCAGGGCCTCCCGATTGCCGTCGGTATCGCCCTGGCCGGCCGAAAGCTTGACCAGCTTCCCTATCACGTGTGGGCCCTCTGCGGCGACAGTGAGCTGGCCGAGGGTTCCATCTGGGAAGCGCTGGATAAAGCCGGCTACTACGGCCTTTCAAATCTGACCGCCATCTTCGACGTGAACCGGCTCGGCCAGCGGGGCCCGACAGAGTTCGAGTGGAACACGGACCTCTATCGCGCTCGCGTCGAGGCCTTTGGCTGCAACCCGATTGTTATCGACGGCCACGATTCGACCGAGATCGATCGCGCCTTGGCCGGTGCACGCGACGCGACTGCCAAGCCGACCGTGGTGATCGCGCGGACCGTGAAGGGAAAGGGTTTCAGCGAGATCGAAAACAAAGACGGATGGCATGGCAAGGCTTTGCCCGCCGATATGGCGGAGCGCGCCATCAAAGAGCTGGGCGGGCTCCGCAACCTGAGGGTCGAGGTCGGCAGGCCCGAGCACGGAGAGCCCGCCATCAAGGACTCCCCTGCGCAAGTGACGCTGCCAGCCTACAAGAAGGGGGAAAAGGTCGCCACCCGCAAGGCGTATGGCGATACGCTCAAGGCACTAGGCGCGCGTCCCACCGTGGTGGCGATGGACGGCGAGGTGAGCAACTCCACCCACGCGGACGAGTTCAAGCAGGCCTACCCCGACCGATTCTTCGAGATGTTCATAGCGGAACAGCAGCTGGTCTCGACCGCAGTGGGCATGAGCGTCCGCCACTACATCCCGTTCGCCTCCACCTTTGCCGCCTTCTTCACGCGCGCCTACGACTTCATCCGGATGGCGGCCATCTCCCGGGCCAACATTCGCCTCTCCGGGTCTCACGCCGGGGTCGAAATCGGGGAGGATGGACCGTCACAGATGGCGCTCGAGGACCTGGCCGCCATGCGGGCGGTTCATGGCTCAACCGTGCTCTACCCTTCGGATGCCACCTCCACGGCTCAGCTCGTTAGCCAGATGGCTGACCAGCAGGGAATCGTCTACATCCGCACCACCAGGGGCGCCTATCCGGTGCTCTATGAGCCTACCGAGCGGTTTGCGATAGGAGGCTCGAAGCTCGTGCGCAGTGATCCCAACGACCGTGTCGCGCTGATTGGAGCTGGCGTGACCCTCCACAACTGCCTGGCCGCGGCCGACGAGCTGGACAGGGAGGGGATCAAGGCCCGCGTCATTGACCTGTACTCGCTCAAGCCGGTTGACAAACATACCTTGCGGGAGGCAGTCGCCCAAACGCGCGGAAAGCTGGTCATCGTAGAGGATCACTATCCGGAGGGCGGGATAGCCGCAGCGGTCATGGAGGCACTCTCGACTGAGATGCAGCCCCCCCGGGTCATCCACCTGGCAGTCCGGAGCCTACCCGGGTCAGGCAAACCCCAGGAGCTGATGGACAAGGCGGAAATCTCCGCCCGGCACATCGTGGCGGCGGCACGGCGCCTCTACAACCAATGAGGAGGTAAGCACCATGGCAGTCCTGAAGATGCTGGAACTGGTTGGGACCTCAAGGAACAGCTGGAGCGACGCGGCCCGCGAAGCGGTCAAGGAGGCGGCCAAGACGCTGCGCGGGATCGAGAGCGTGGAGGTCGTGTCGTCGAAGGCGGTAGTCCAGAACAACAGCTTGACCGAGTACCAGGTCCTGGTCCGGATCGCGTTCCGGGTCGAACGCTCGGCTGGGCGCAGCACGTCCAGGAAGTAACCCCGACAGCGTGCTGAAGGGATTATTCGGTGACGGATCGCCGGGCCGTGTATTCGTGCGCCCGGGCACGGACGTCTCCGCCGCCGTGCTGCAGGCTCACGCCCGCGGTCACCAGCAGGTGCCGGGTTCGCGACTGGCTGGCAAGACCGCGAACTTCGTCATCTTCTCGGATTCAACCGCGGCTGGGGACGCAGCCGCCCAGGCGATGCTCAAGTCGGCGGAAGATGACTATTCGGCCGTCCAGCAATGGTTTGGCGGCCTGACTCCGCCGCACCTTCCTTTCTATGTATACGCGGACCCTGACGCGGGCGGCGCCTATCACATAACCTGCGCCGGCACCGATGTCCACGTCCTGCCGGACCCGGTGATGGCCCCCGGGTTCCTGGTGGCCGAGGTAGTCGAGGTCTTTCAGGATGCGCTCGGCAACGGATGGGATTGCGGCCATACCAACGGGGAATCGCTCTCCCGGGTACTGGCCTTCGATCGCCATCCTGAGATCGCGTCTGATTTCACCCAGACCGAGCAGGACTGGTGGTCGCAGGGACACCAGGACTACGTCAACGACAACAGCGCCGACGACCGCAATCAGGTGGCGAGTGGTTGCGGCGACCTCTTCCTCTACTACTTACATGGGCAGCTCACGTTCAGCTGGCACGACATCGTGGCGGCCGGCGGCGAGACGCTGGGCAAGGCCTATCAGGGGCTTACCGGATACGATCCCGCCCAGGGATTCACCGATTTCACGACTCTCCTGGCCGGCATCGACCGGGGCGGCAGCCTGGCGCTGCCGGCCTCCGGGGACCCGTTTCCTATCAAGCCCTGAGGGAACGACAGCCGGGGACAAGCGGACACTGGGTCAAATCGGCCCTAGAAGGGGAGCTCATCCTCGGCCATGCCGAAGTGGTGGCCGACCTCGTGCCGCATGGTTTCAGTCACCTGCTCGGCCAGCTCGGCCGCGTCCGCGCAAATGTTTTCGTGGTTTCGCTGGTAGAGGACGATCCGCTCAGGCCAGCCACGCTCCAGCACCGTGCCGCCCTCATAAAGCCCGAGCAGGTCGGGGTCCTCGCCGGCCCGAACGGACTCGAGCTCGGGCAGGTCGGCCACCACTACCAGAGTGTTCGAGAGCAGCGCCTGGAACTGCTCTGGGATCGCCGCCAACGCCTCCTCTGAGAGAAGGCTGAACTGTTCACGCTTGACCCGGTAAGGGACCACATAACGGTCGGGGTCAAGCGCGGCAGCTCGGGCGAAGGCGGCAGCGGCATCCGTCCGGCTCAGCCAGACGCGAAGCCGGCCGAGGAGGTGCCAGGTGCCGGCGTCACCGGCTTGCTGGGCGAGCGCTCGCTCAGCGGACTCTGCCGCTGCTGCCATGTCGCCAGCGCGAAACTGGAGGTAGGCCGCCAGCTGTAACCAGGCGGTATCGACGGGGTTCGGTAACAACCGCAGCTCCTGGACGGCCTCCGCAAACCTTCCCGCAAACCGCTCGAGGACGGCCTCGCGATCGCCCCGGCGGATGGCGTCGAGCGCCTCCCTTATCTGTCCCCGCAGGCCGCCGCCCCCACGCTTGAACCAGCTTTGAAACGGCATCACAAACGCGGCCGGACGGCCTGCAAGCCTCCTCCGTAGCTCCCGTTACACCGGCAATGGGCCAGCAGACGACGATGAACGCTCATGACTTTGAGAACCATGTTCTCAAGCGGCTCGGCGCCCTGCGGCCCGGGTGGACGGTAAAGAAAGGCCCGGAGCCCTTCCAGCTGACCATTCGTCGCGTGCGCCAGGGGGACCTGCGATTCAACCTCGACACCTTCTATCAGCAATACCGCGAGCAGCCGGGGTTATTGGATCGGTTGTTTGCCGCGCGGCTGCGCCGGCTCGACCAGGAGTGCGACAGCGAGGCCCTGTTCGGCGCTCCCCTGATTCTCCCGGTGCTGCGCCCCGCCAGCTTCCTGGAAAGCGCGGGCGGGCCGGTGGTCTACCGTCGTATCCTCGCCGACCTGGTAGTCACCTATGCTGCCCACTATTCGCAGGGGATGCGGTATCTGCTGCCCCAGGACCTCGCCGCCTGGAACGTCGGCCGCGACCACCTCGAGGTGCTGGCGCTGACGAACCTGGCCCTGATGTTCCGAGCCGGCATGAAATTCACCGGTCTGGAAGCTGACAAGAACGGCAAGGCCCAGATGCTGATGCTCAGCTACGTCGATACCCGTCCCTACGGCGCGGCCCTCCTGCTTCTTCCTGAGGTCTGGGCATGGCTGGAGGAGATGCTCGAGGACGTGCCGGTGGTCGGGGTTCCGGAGCGCGGCTCGCTGATCGCGGCTGGCGAGCGGGCACAGCTGCTTGGCAGGCTGCGACACGACATCCAGGAGCGTCACAAGGAAGCGGCGTTCCCGGTCTCCCAGCACCTCTTCTGCGTCGCCGACGGCAAGATCCGCCTCTACAGCCGGTAGGACGGCTCGGGGTGCTGCCGCGGTCGGAGCAGCAGCGCGAGGATGAGACCGCTCAAAAAACCGCCGATGTGGGCGAAGAAGGCGACCCCACCTTGCTGTACCCCGATCGACAGGTAGGCCTGGACTGCCTGGATCGCGATCCAGTAGCCGACGAAAAAGAGTGAGGACAGAGTGATGAAGAAGAACGGCACTATGAAGGTGAGCACCCGGGCGCGGGGGAAATAGACGATGTAGGCGGCCAGCACGCCAGAGATGGCGCCGCTCGCCCCCAGGTTGGGAATCTGAGATGTCGGGTCGACATAGACCTGTACCAGGCTTCCAGCGATTCCCGACGCGAAGTAAAGGATCAGGAAACGGATCTCGCCCAGGCGATCCTCGACGTTGTTTCCGAAGATCCAGAGGAAGAGCATGTTGCCGCCGACGTGCAGAAGGTTCGCGTGCAGGAACATGGCGGTCAGCAAGGTGTCGAGGTGGCGCCCGGCAGCGATGTCGGCGGGAATCAGAGCGTAGCGCTGGATCGCCTCGACGTTCATCACCGGATTCTGTGCGAGGTAGAGGTAGACCGCGAAGTTGATGATGATCAGGCCGTAGGTCAGCAGCGCCGGCCGCCGAGTCGGGTTGTAATCGCGAAGCGGTATCAGGAGGCCACCGCCTCGGAGTGATGCTGGGCCTGCTCCAGCAGGCGACGCAGCTGGCCGAGCTCACTCTCGCTGAGTGTCGCGACAGGTGAACGGGGAGGTCCATGATCGAACCCGAGCATCGCAAGCACGGCCTTCACGCCGCGCACGCCGTAATGGGCGGTGAACGCGTCTCCGAGCGGTGCGATCCGGCTCTGCAGGGCGTCCGCCCGCGACCTGTCCCCGGCGCGAGTCAGGCGCAGGATGGTAGCGCACTCGGCCGGAAAGACATTGGCGAGCGCTGCGATGGCGCCGTCGGCGCCTGCCTCGAGTGCGGCCACCATCCGCTCGCCGGCCCCGGCCAGCACCATGAAATCGGGCGGCACCACAGACCGCAGATACGGGATGCGAACCAGGTCTCCAGATGAGTCCTTCAGCCCCGCAATGTTCGGATGGCCGCCCAGCCGCGCCGCCCAGTCCCGGGGGTGGAAATCCCAACCGGTGTGAGCGGGAACGTTGTAGATGAGTACCGGGATGGGACTGGCGGAGGCTACCGCCTCGTAGTGGGCGGCAACCATGTCCGGGGTCAGGTTCTTTCGAAAGTAGAAGGGAGTAAAGACCAGGGCGGCCTCGGCGCCGCTGTCTGCCGCCGCCCGGGTTCGCTCCAGGGTCGCCCGAGTGGACTCAGCCCCAGTACCGGCGATCAGCCGAAGTGACCCAGGCAGGGCTGCCCGGACACTCGACAGCCACTCAGCCCGTTCGGCCTCGGTCAACGAGGGTGCCTCGCCGGTTGACCCCAGGGCAACCACGCCGTCCACTTGGGCCGCGGCGAGCCAGGCCAGGAAGTCAGGCGCGGCGGGCGCCAGGGATCCGTCGGGTTTGAAAGCCGTGGCAATCGGCGGAAAGAGGCCCCTGAGCGGTATCGCCATCTCGAAATTGTATGGGCTGCTCCAAGCCGCACGTAGACTTCACCCGGACCTCATGCTTCCCAGGAGAGAACGCCCGCCGTGGATCGGTGTGGGGCCCACGCCGCTGCGGAGTTTCGCCGGCCTCTGCCTGGTGATCGCCGGCCTTTGCGCCGGCGGGTTCCTGCTGACGAAGACCAACCCCAATGCTGGCCTCTTCCTGGTGGCGGCAGCTGTTTCTGCCGGTCTCGCCACGGTCGCTTTGGCGGTCAGCGGTCTGCGGCACCTCGGCGGTGCAGCGGCAACCCGGACCGGCCGATCCGAACGCGACCTGGTGGTGATCTGCATCCTCGTGGTCGCCCTGGCCACCCCCTGGTCGGTGGAGGTTGCCATGGCGAGGGCACCTCAGATCTTTGGCTGGCAGAATCCGCTGGCCTGGCTGGTGGCGGCGGCCATCCTGGCCTCCTTCACGGCGCGCTTCCAACGGCGCCGCGGGTACGCCCTGGCCCTGGCCGGCGCCGGGCTCGCGGCCTGGGTGGCATGGCTCAGCACCCGGCTGTTGACCCCTGGGTTTTCCGGCCTCAGCTTCAGCTTCCTTCCGAGTGACCTGGTCGGGGAGGGCTGGTATATCGCAGTTCTCGCCTGGGTGATTGCCCTCGACGGGATGGTCGCCCGGTGTGCGGATGAGGAGGCACCCGTGAAGATGACCGACCTGATAGGGCTGGCCCTGGTCCCCGGGGCCGCGCTGATCCGGATCGGTCACAAGGTCCGTGGTCGGCTCTGGCTCACGATCGCCGCGTTCGTGGTCTTCCTGATCTATGCGGGGGCGGTCAACCCGTTCGAATTCCAGGACTACGCCTCCAGGGGCGGGTTGCCACCCTCTCGCCCGCGAGGTGCGGGGGTGGCCGTGTACCTGATGCTGGTCGTCGTCTGGCTCCTGAGCGTCGCGGACACCTGGCGCAGCAGACGCCTCGAGCAGCCGCTGACGTAGTCGTTACCGCCTCGCGACGGCCTCGTTGACCAAGCCCCTGTCAGCGATGCGGGCCTGTTAACAGACGGCTGCTAGCCTTCTCGCACCGTGCCAACCCTGTCCCGGCGCGCCTTTCTCGCGCGCGGTCTCAAGAGCTCGATGGCTGTGGGTGCCGGGCTGTCGGCCGCGTCTCTGCTCGAGGCCTGCACATCTCGGACACCGGCGGCTCTCACGCCAACCCCGGCGCCGGGGGCCAGTGTGATCAAGACCCTGATGTTCGACCAGGTGGGCTATGACCCCGGCGTGCTCCAGACCGTTGCAACTCGGTTCAAGCAACTTCACCAGGACAAGATGTTCGTCTCGATCGAGACGGCGCACTACCGCGAGCTGTACGAAAGCATCCTGGCTGCGGGCCTTTCAAAGCCCGCCCCATATGACGTGGTGGCGGTGGACCAGGTGTGGGTCCCGGAGCTGGCCGCGCGGGGTCAGCTTCTCAGCCTGAAAGATCGTATCCCCGACGATGCCCGCGCCGACCTGATGCCCAGCCTGATCGATGCCTTTTCCTACCAGGGGACGCCCTGGGCGATGCCACACGTCCTCAACGTCCAGAGCCTCTACTACAACAGTGCGCACCTGAAAGGGGCGGGCTTTCGCAATCCACCGGCGACCCTCGAGGAGTGGTACTCGCAGATGCGCTCACTGCGGAGCCGGCAGACTCCTTACATAGACTCCTGGGCCGAGGGCGAAGGGCTGGTTTCGGACTTTGTCCGGCTGGCTGCCCAGTTCGGCGGTGACCTGTTCGACGCGAACGGTCATCCGCAGCTGCAGACCCGGCCGGTGCAGCGGGCGGCCGCATTCATGCGGCAGCTGATCGACGAGAATCTGGTGCGCTCCGAAATCGGCGCCACCAATGAACCGGACGCCATGCGCGCCTTTCTGTCAGGTTCGGTGACCTACACGACCAATTGGAACTTCGTATACGGGGCCATGGGCGACCCCGCCTTCTCCCAGATCATCGGGCAGGGTGCGGTGGCACCGGTACCTCCGGTGGCCGCGGTTGGCACTCCGGCCGCGACCGTGAGTGGGTTCCTCGGGTTGGCCGTGCTCGCCAACAGCCAATTTCCCGACCTCGCCGTCTCCTGGCTGCGCTATCTGACAAGTCCCGAGGTGCAGGCCCAACAGCTGACCCAGCTGCCTATCTGGACCTCGCTCCAGAACTCGCCGGATCTGCATCGGGCAAACTCCCAGATCGACGTCTTCCTGACCAACCTCGCCTACGCTCGGCCCCGTCCCAAGCTGACCCGCTACGTAGAGGCCTCCGCGGTGCTCCAGCGTCACCTCCACGACCTGGTCCTGGGCTCGGCCTCCCCGTCGACGGCCATGGCCGGCGCCCAGGCCGAACTCGTCGCCCTCGAAGCGCGCGGGCACTAGCATGTAGCAGTGACCCTCGACCAGCAAACCGCTCTGTTCTATCGGATCGGGCTGGTGGAGGGGGTCGTGCTCCTGCTCCTGTTCGTGCTCGCTTTTGGCGCGCTCACGATCCTCGGCCGCCATCTGCTGGCCAGCCTTTCTCTGCGAGAGTCGCTGCTTGCTCGCCTGGCCGGCGCCGGCGTGCTGGCCGCCGTTGCCGCCGGCGGGGCCAGCTCGGTGGTCGTCAGCTTCCTCGAAGCCGCCGCCCTGTCGAGTCCAAACGCCTCGGTCGATGCCGCTCGCAACCAGGCCCTGATCGGCCTGGTGATGGCCGCCGCCCTGGCCATTGCCGGCACGATTCGGATCGAGATGTATCAACGTCGTACCAATCAAGGCACCGCTCCCGAGGAAGAGGGCGAGTGGCGTGTGGAGGACCCCGGCGCGGTCAGACGCAGCTAGGACTCGTAGCGAAACGGCTCGACAGGCTCCATTCGGTTTGGTATACAGTCCCGTATACAGCTCGTGAGAGCAAAAGGGAGGAGGCCGACACATGAATCGACGCATCCACAGTCTGGTCGCGCGGCGGGTCGCTGTGCCGCTGGCGGCGATGCTCCTGCTCGCCGCTTGCGGTAGCACGTCCAGCCCGGCGGCAACCACCGCGGGCGGGCCGAGCAAGGTCGATAGCATCGCCAGCGAAGTCCCCGATTCGATCAAATCCCTGGCCCCATTGCAGATCGCCACCGACGCGACCTATGCGCCGAACGAGTTCATCAACCCCGAAACCGGTGCCATCGAAGGCTGGGACATCGACTTCGGCAACGCCATCTGCAAGGTCATGGGCGTCGTCTGCACGTTCAACAACGTCATCTTCGCGGACATCATCCCCCAGCTAAAAGCCCAAAGCCCGCGCTACCTTTTCAGCCTCTCCAGCTATACGCCCACCGCGGATCGCGAGAAGGGTGGCATTGATTTCATCACCTACTACAAGGCCGGTGAAGCCTGGGTGGTGAAGGCGGGCGGGCCGACGGTCAACACCGCCGCCGACATGTGTGGACACACCGTGGCCGTTGAGACGACCACCGTCGAGGAGAGTGACGCCTGGGGCTTCATGGGCAAGCAGGTTGGGGGTACAGCCATCCCCGGCGACAAGAACAATTGCCCGGCGGGCAAGGACATTACGGTGAGGAGCTTCGACAAGCAGACGGACGCCAACTCGGCCCTGCTTTCCGGTCGAGCTGACATCCTATGGGCCGACCAGCCTGTCTCCGACTACCAGGTGCAGCAGAGCCATGGGCAGATGAAGCTCGGTGGCCAGCCGTGCAGCCTCGCCCCCTACGGCATTGCCATGGTCAAGAACAGCCCCCTGGAAAAACCCATCACCGACGCCGTCAAGTATCTGATCGATAACGGGTACTACACTGCCATCCTCAAGAAGTGGGGCGTCCAGGACGGTGCCATCGCCAGCTCCGATGTGGCGCTCAACAACAACAACTCAATCGGTTCCAGCTGTGTCCCCTCTTACTGAGGTAGATCTCTGACGAGCTGAACTCAGCGAGGGTTACCAACTGAGCGAGATAACCGCCGGCCCGCCGTTCCGGTCCTCGCAGACCGGGCGGCGCCCGGCGGCGATCAAGGCGATACCGGTCCGGCACCCAGGGCGTTGGGTGGCGGCGGTTCTCGTGCTGGCAATTATCGCCGGGATCGCGTACACGATGGCCACGGCTCCCAACCTGAGGTGGGAGGCCGTTGGTCACTTCCTCTTCCAGCGACTGATCCTGCAGGGAATCGTCATCACCCTCGAGTTGACCGCCCTGGCCATGCTGATCGGCATCGTGCTGGGGGCGATCGTGGCCGTGATGCGGCTATCCCCCAACCCGGTGGTGTCATCGGTGAGCTGGTGCTATATCTGGTTCTTTCGAGGGACTCCCGTCCTCGTCCAGATCTTCTTCTGGTACAACCTTGCGACCGTGCTCCCATATGTGGGGCTGGGAATCCCCTTCACACCCATCCACTGGCAGGCCCCCACCAATTCCCTCATTGCTCCTTTCATGGCCGCGACGCTCGGCCTGGGATTGAACGAGGCGGCTTACATGGCCGAGATCGTCCGCGCCGGCATCATTTCCGTCGAGCACGGACAGACCGAGGCGGCTCAGGCGCTGGGAATGACACGCCTGCTTGTGATGCGCCGCATCGTCCTCCCCCAGGCAATGCGGGTGATCATCCCTCCCACTGGAAATGAAACCATCTCGATGCTCAAGACTTCTTCGCTGGCCTTTGTCGCGTCGGTGCCAGAGCTCTTCACCCGATCGCAACAGATTGCTAGCGCAAATTACGATGTGATAGAGCTGGCGATTGTGGCCAGCATCTGGTACCTGGCGATGACATCGATCCTTACGGTTGGCCAGTATTACCTGGAGCGATACTTCGGCCGGGGTTCCCTCAGAGAGCTCCCGCCAACTCCGCTGCAGCGCTTCCGGCGAATGCTCCTCACCTTCCACGCGCCGCCGCCGATGCCACCGGACGTTGCTCCGCCGGGCCCGGCTGTGCCTGGCAGCGAGCACCGGTGACGAGCGCCAGGCCGATGGTCAAAGCAGAGGCGGTTCACAAGAGCTTCGGCAGGCTCGAGGTGCTCCGCGGAATTGACCTCGAGGTCGCTCCCAGAGAGGTGATGTGCATGATTGGCCCTTCCGGGTCGGGCAAGAGCACGTTCCTCCGCTGCATCAATCATCTGGAGAAAATCGACGCGGGGCGGCTGTCCGTCGACGGAGAGCTGGTGGGTTACCGCGAGCGGGGCGACAAGCTCCACGAGCTCCCCGACAAGGAGGTCTGCCGCAAACGATCCGAGATCGGCATGGTCTTCCAGCGGTTCAACCTGTTTCCTCACATGACAGCGCTGGAGAACGTGATCGAGGCGCCCATCCGGGTGAAGAAGGAGAGTCGTGCTGTGGCCGCGGCGCGAGCCCGCAAGCTACTCGACCGCGTCGGCCTCTCCGAAAAGATGAACGCCTATCCCAACCAGCTTTCGGGCGGCCAGCAGCAGCGTGTGGCGATCGCAAGGGCGCTGGCGATGGAGCCGAAGCTGATGCTCTTCGACGAGCCAACTTCGGCCCTCGACCCGGAGCTGGTGGGAGAGGTGCTCGACGTCATGCGTGGTCTGGCCGGTGACGGCATGACCATGGTGGTGGTGACCCATGAGATGGGCTTCGCGCGCGAGGTCGGTGACAGCTTGGTGTTCATGGATGGCGGGGTGATCGTGGAAGAGGGCAAACCCCGCGACGTGCTCACGAACCCGCAGCAGGAGCGGACCCGTACGTTCCTGTCGAAGGTGCTGTAGGCTCCAGGCAGCTACGCCGGCCGGGTCGCAGAGCGTGCTTGGAGAAGGGCGAGTGTCAATGCCCCGAGGCCGAAGAGGCAGGCGGCGAGGCCCACCAGCCCGCCCAGAATCGGGATAAGGGTCAGGATCGAGAGCACGACCAGCCCGCCCAGGAGTTCGAGAGCGGGATGCAGCCCTCGCCAGCCCAACCGGTCGAACCCGAACCGACCGATCAGGTAGCCGCTGACCACGTAGCCGAGTGCCAGCGCCAGGATATAAGCGACGACCAGGAGCAGTGCCAACCACCAGCCACCCACGAAGATGCCGGCGATAAAGACGATGATCGCGGCGATCGGCACCCCGATAAGTACAGCGGCGCCGATGCCAAGGCTGGCCCATGGGGAGGCTTCCAATCGACTGAGGACGCGGCGGCTGAAGCCCGGGAAGAGAAGCACCAGCAGGAGCCCGAGGATGAAGATCCCGATCAGCGCGCGCAGCCAGCTGAGGAATCCATTTGCCGCCCCGCTGGCTCCCCTGTCCGTTGGCGTGTGCCGGGTGGTAGTGCCGTCAACACGCGCTCCGGCGGCGGTAGCGACCTGGTTGTCGCTGGTGTAGTCAAGGTTCCCGGCGATCGAGGCTTTCGACTCCAGCCGGAGGTGGTTCACCCGCGCCGTCACGTTGCCGCCAACACTGTTTCGCAGGGTCAGGTCGCCGGCGCTGGCCAGCACGTTTCGCTTCACAGGCGCGTCCACCGTGGTGGTCCCGGTACCGAGGAGCAGGTCGCGTCCAATTGTCGCGCTGGGTCCTATCGACACGGTTCCGCCGACGACCACGACGTCCTCGCCCACCGGGCCGCTGATGGTGACTGTGCCGCCTGCAGCCCGGATGCTCCCGTCGACCCGGCCCGTAATCGTGATGTTTCCGCCCGATACCATCACATCGCGGTGGACAGGGCCGCTGATTGTGATCGTGCCGCCGGCTGCGACCAGGCTGCCGTTGATGGTGCCGGCGACATCTATGGTTCCGGCAAACGCGTACAGGTCGTCCTGGATCGAGTCGCCGGCCCCAACACCTACCTGAGGTCCCTGGCGGACATCGGCAGCAACAACGCCGAGTGGCGCCAGCGCCGCAATTGCGACGATGAAGGGCGCCCCCAACCGAATCATGCGAATTCCGCCCCTACCCCTCATGGCATGATCGTACGCCTCCACTGGGCGCCCTCACCCTCATCCTCGTGCGCGGGTTGCGGCGGGCTTCGGGAGCCACCAATTCCAGCGGCCCAGGACCCGCATCCAGGCGGGAACGAGCAGCAGCCGGATGATGCTTGCATCGACGGCGATCGCGATCGCGAAGCCGAGCCCAACCTCCTTGGTTGCGACCAGGGTGCTGAGCGCAAAGAACCCGAACACGATCACCATCACCATCGCCGCGCTGGTGATGATCCGGCCGGTGTGCTTCATCCCCAGCGCGACCGCCTGCCGGTTGTCGCCGCTCCGGCGGTACTCTTCGGCCACCCGGCTCAGAAGGAAGACCTCGTAGTCCATGCTCAGCCCGAAAAGGCCGGCGAACATCACTATCGGTACGGTGCTTTCAATGGACAGCTGGGGCGAGAAGCCCAAAAGCCCGCGCAGATGGCCCCACTGAAAAATAAATGTCACCATGCCGTAGGCGACGGCGAGCGAGAGCAAATTCATAAGGATGGCCTTGAGCGGGAGTACGACCGAACGAAAGCCGACGAGAAGCAGCAAGTACGTGATCGCGAGGACCGCGGCGATGATCCAGGGAAAGGGTCCGTAGATAGCGTTAGTCCAATCGAGGTCGAACGCCGGCTCCCCGCCGACCAGAGTTCGGAGGTTGGCAGGTAGAGCGACACTGCGAACGCGCTTGACGGCCTCCTCGGCGGCGACCGCGTTGGGTTGGTCACGGAGCTGCGCCACCAGCAGCCCGGTGTGCTGCGAGACAGCCAGGGCTCCCGGGGCTACGCCGTAGACAGCCATCGGGCTCTGTCCGCCCGGCGAGATGCCATCGGCATACGACATGACGCTGCTTACCTCAGGGTCCTTCTTGACCTGGTCCTCGAAGACGCGCACCGACCGGATGACACCCGGGTCACTCATGAGGTCGTCACTGATGAGCGCGATCATCAATGGCTGGGTCCGGGGCTGATTCAAGGATTGCTGAGCAATGGCGGTCCCGACACGCAGTGGGCTGTCTGCCGGGAGCACCTCGTCACCGGTGAGGTTCACATTGAGAGTCCTGACCGGAGAAGCCAGCAACAGGGCGAGGAGGGTGACGGCGACGATCACCCTAACCGGCCGCCGCATGATCATGACCGCCAATCGGTGCCAAAAGCCACCGGCCCTCGGCCGGGCCCAGGCGAAACCCCAACGGTCGACGTGGTTGCCCACCACGCCCAGGATGGCGGGCAGGAGGGTCAGTGCCGTCAGGAGCGAAAGGATGACCACGATCATCCCGCCGATCCCCATCGACCGTAAGGGCACGATCCCGCTGGTTGCCAGCGCTGAAAAGCCGATCACGACCGTGAGGCCGGAGAGAAGGACCGTCCTTCCGGCGGCGGAGGCGGTCATGGCGATGGCCTCGGACAGCGGACGCGTCCGTCGCTCCTCCCGAAACCGGTTGACCATGATCAGGGAGTAATCGATACCGATTCCCAGGCCGAGCATGGTGGTAACGCTCTGGGCGAAGATCGAGATGTCAGTCAGCCGGCCGAGCAGGGCCAGGAGGGCAAGGCTGAGTGTGACCGATGCCAGTCCGACCGCGAGCGGCACTCCGGCCGCGATCAAGCCGCCAAAGATCAGCAGCAGAAACACAAGAGCGGCGGGAAGCGACCTCTGCTCGGCGGCGACAACGTCCTTCTGGCTCTGGGCTTCGAGGGTCTGGAAGAAAGGGCCGGCGCCGATCAAGTAGGTCCTTGCCGGGCCCGCGATGGAGAAGGTCCCTGCCGCGGCCGCCAGGCGCTTCTGGCTCTCGTAGTCGTCAACGCCGTAGACGCCGATCATCGCTGAATGCCGGTCGGAGCTAACGGGTCCTACCTTGACAGTGGCCTGGGGCGCCTGGGCATGCAATGCTGCCTGCCAGCGATCGAGCTGGGTGGCAAAGGTCGGGTCGGTGATTACGGACTGAGTCGATTGGGCGACCACGCCCAGGGCCTGTCCCTGCAATTTGAGGTCGCGCTTGAGCCGGTCGTAGGCGCGCTGCGATTCGATGCCGGAGATTACGAAACCACCACTCTTCAGGACGTCGGCGACTCCTGCGGCCGGTAGCGCCGCCAGGGCAATCGCCCCGAGCCAGATGGCGATCACAAACCAGCGAAAACGGTAGGCGAGCCAGCCCATCGCGGCCAGCAGGCCGGCGGGTTCATCGCCGGTGGCGGCGGGCGCAAGCTCGTCTACCGCGGCCACGTCGCCCTCATTTTGATGTACTCGCGCCTGCCTGGGTTATGCTCGAAGCATGCCAGCGAAGGTCCCGGAGAATCTGCTCGACCTCTTTGAGGAGCCGGCCCTGGGTCAGGTTTCTTACCTCAACGACAACGGTCAGATCGTCACATTTCCGATGTGGGTGGACTTCGATGGCACCCATCTACTCACCAGTTCGCCGGTCGGCTCAAAAAAGGGCCAGGCGCTCCGCAAGCGCCCCCAGGTCGGAGCCTCTATCGTCAGCGCCAAGAATCCGTGGCACTGGCTTTCAATCAGCGGCCGGGTGGTGGACATTCGCCCGGACGAGAACCTGGCCTTCATCGACCGTATGTCCCACAAGTACACGGGAAGCGGCTACCAGCGAAGGACACCGCGCGAAATCTTCACCATCGAGATCGACCGCGCCGGCCCGACTCGTTCCTGGGGCTAGGGGGCGCTCGGGTTGGGCGTCAGGACAATCTGCGACGCCGGGATCTCGCCATCGACCAGGTTCCACTTGACCAGGATCCGGTGGTAGGTTCCGTCCTGGTAAATCGCCAGCATCGCCTGCTGCATCGCCTTCAGCATGTCACCGTTCTTGGGATCGACGGCGATGCCTTCCGGACCCGTCCGCAGGGGCGAGCCCGCCAGTTCGATCGTGTCCGGGCTCTGGGCGACGAAATTTGCGGCCACAGGCGAGTCGTCCATGGCCGCGTCCACCTTGCCCTGGCGCAACTGGATGACGGCGTCGGTATTGGTGGGGTACACCCGGATGTTGATATGAGTGGTCTTGCAAACATCGCCGTTGGCCTGGTCGAGCGTGCTCTCCTCCGCGGTCGTGACCTGGACCGCGACGTTCTTGCCGCACAGGTCACTCAGCATGGTGATGCTGGCGGGGTTGCCCTTGCGCA
This sequence comes from Chloroflexota bacterium, assembly GCA_005882775.1. Lineage (GTDB taxonomy): Bacteria > Chloroflexota > Dormibacteria > CF-121 > CF-121 > VBDY01. Next base: position 20,508 of record VBDY01000121.1, read on the forward strand.
CCATGATCGACTGGCCAGATTGAAAGTATCCAACCAGCGCCACCTGCCGCGAGAGCTCGGGGCTGATGGCGAGTGCGGAAATGACGGCGTCACCCTTCTTGGCCAGGAGACCAGGGATGAGTTGCGAGAGGTCGGCCTGCTGGAAGCTGGCGGCGAGGCCCATCCTGCCTGCGATGGCGTTGGCGATCTCGATGTCTGACCCGACCGGCTGCTTGGAGCCAGGATCGACCGACTCCTGCGGCGGATAGCTCATATCCGATAGGAAGGTGAGCGTGCCGGGTTTGACCAGCGTCTGAGGTGGGGTGATCAGGCCGGGCGTCTGGCTGGCAGCGCCGGAGGGCGATGCGGAACCGCCAGGCGGTGCCTTGGCAGATGTGCAGCTCGAGAGGAGAACAGCGAACCCTGCTAACGCTGCCAGGCGCCAGCGGGTCGCGCGCATCCCTCCCGCCCCTCGCCCGGACGGGGTTATTGCCTTAACCAAAACGCGCCCCAATTCTACGGCTGGTCGGCCGGATCTGCCATAAGAGTTCGGCGTCGTGGCTGGATAACATGGTGCGCAGTGTGAACGTGTCCCTTGAGGGCGCCGGACTGACGCCATCCCAGGTCCAGCAGGTCGCCCGCTACAGAGCGCGCGTCACGCTCAGCCAGGACGCCCGCAAACGGCTCCAGCGGGCTCGGGCGGTGGTGGACGGCCTGGTCGATCGGGGAGAAGTCGTCTACGGGCTGAACACCGGGGTGGGGGCGCTGCGGACGACGAAGATTGCGCCCTCAGAAGTCCGCCGCCTGCAGCGCAACCTGGTCCGCAGCCACGCCGTTGGGGTGGGGCCGCTGCTCGAGGAGGAGCTGGTCCGAGCCGGCATGCTGGTACGCGTGAATCAGTTCTGCCAGGGATCATCCGGTGTCCGGCCGGAGGTCGCTGAGCGCCTGATCGACCTGCTCAATCACGACGTCTGCCCGTGCGTGCCGGAGAAGGGGTCGCTTGGCGCCAGCGGCGACCTGGCACCCTCGGCGCATGTCGGCCTGGTGCTGATGGGCGAGGGCCAGGTCCTGCACGCTGGCTCGCCCATTGACGGCGCGGAGGCCCTGCGTGCTGAGCGGATCGAGCCCTTGCAGCTGGAGGCAAAAGACGCCCTCTCGATCCTCAACGGCACGCACTTCATGACCGGCGCCGCCGCCCTCCTGCTGGAGGATGCCCGCCGGCTTGCGCTCACCGCCGACGTGGTGGTTGCTCTCAGCCTGGAAGCTCTACGCGGTACCAGGACGGCTTTCGACCCGCGGATCCACGCGGCTCGTCCGCACCCGGGACAGGTCGCCTCGGCGGCCAGGATCTGGGCAATGACGGAGGGCAGCGAGATCATCGCCTCGCACGCCGAATGCGACCGGGTCCAGGATGCCTACTCCTTGCGGTGCGCGGCCCAGGTCCACGGCGCCTCGGCCGACGCCCTCGACTATCTATCTCGCGTGCTCGCGGTTGAGCTAAACGCAGGAACCGATAATCCCATGGTGTTCCCGGATCAGGGCGCCGTCATCTCCGGCGGAAACTTCCACGGGCAGCCCCTGGCGCTGGCCCTGGACACGGCGGCCATCGCGATCGCCGAGATGGGCAGTATCTCGGAACGACGGCTGTTCCGTCTGCTCACCGAGCACCTGTCCGACCTGCCCCCCTTCCTGACCAGGCACTCAGGCGTCAACAGCGGCTACATGCTCTTGCAGTACACGGCCGCCGCCCTGGTCACCGAAAACCAGATGCTGGCGGCCCCCGCCAGCGTGCACTCTTTGCCGACGTCTGCGGACCAGGAAGACCACAACAGCATGGGATGGCACGCGGCGCTCAAGGCCCGCCAGGTGCTGCGCAACGTGGAGACCATCCTGGCGCTGGAGGCGCTGGCGGCGGCACAGGGCATCGATCTCCTGGCCCCGATGAAGCCGGCCGAATCGACCGGCATCGCGCAGCAAATTATCCGGGCCCTGGTGCCTACGCTCGAGGAGGATCGCGCCTTCGAGGCGGAGATCCGGGCCGCCACCGGGCTGGTGCGAGACGGCGCGCTGGCCCAGCTGGCTGAGCAGGCCTCCTCGCCGGCGCCGCGATGACCGGGGCGCCCGCGATTCGCGCGGCTCGCGGCACCGAGCTCAGCTGTTTGGGATGGTCGCAGGAGGCGGCGCTGCGAATGCTCTGCAACAACCTCGACCCGGAGGTTGCGGAGCGGCCCGAAGACCTGGTGGTCTATGGCGGCACGGGCAAAGCGGCCCGGGATTGGCCCTCGTTTCACGCCATCGTGGCCAGCCTGCGGCAGCTCAAGTCCGATGAGACGCTGCTGGTCCAGTCGGGTAAGGCAGTCGGCATCTTTCGCACCCACGAGTACGCCCCTCGCGTCCTGATCGCGAACAGTAACCTGGTCCCGCGCTGGGCGACCTGGGAGCATTTCTGGGAACTGGAGCGGCTCGGCCTGATGATGTACGGGCAGATGACGGCCGGGAGCTGGATCTACATCGGCACCCAGGGGATCCTCCAGGGCACGTACGAGACGTTCGGGGCGCTGGCGGCAAAGCGGTTCGACGGCAGCCTGCGTGGGCGCATCGTCCTGACCAGCGGACTTGGAGGAATGGGAGGCGCTCAGCCGCTCGCCATCACCATGAACGACGGCATCGCCCTCTGCGTGGAGGTGGACGATGCCCGGATCCAGCGGCGGCTGAAAACCCGATACCTGGACCGTGCCACGGCGCATCTCGACGAAGCCCTTCGATGGGCGGAGGAGGCCCGCCAGAAGGCAACCCCGGTCTCGATCGGAGTCCTTGGCAATGCCGCCGAGGTTTATCCGGCGCTCTACCGTCAAGGCTTTCGGCCGGATGTCGTGACCGACCAGACCTCCGCTCACGATCCGCTCCGCGGCTATATCCCGGCGCCGCTACAGGTCGACGAGGCGGCAGATTTGCGCGAGCGCGATCCGCTCGAGTACATGGAGATGGTCAAGCATTCCGTTCGCGACCACGTGGGCGCGATGCTGAATTTTCAGCGAGCCGGGGCTGAAGTCTTTGACTACGGCAACAACCTGCGCGGCCAGGCGGTGGCTTCGGGCGTCAAGGACGCCTTCAACTTTCCGGGCTTCGTACCCGCCTACATCCGGCCGCTCTTCTGCGAGGGCAAGGGGCCCTTTCGCTGGGTCGCGCTCTCCGGCGAGCCGGACGACATCTACCGGACCGACGCCGCCGTGATCGAGGTGCTGCCGGAGAACGACCATCTGCGACGCTGGCTGCGGATGGCGCGCGAGCGGGTCCAGTTTCAGGGTCTGCCGGCGCGCATCTGCTGGCTCGGCTACGGCGAGCGCGCCCAGGTGGGACTGCGCTTCAACGAGCTGGTAGCAAGCGGGCAGCTGAAGGCGCCAATCGTGATCGGCCGCGACCACCTGGACGCGGGTTCGGTGGCCTCCCCCTACCGTGAAACCGAGGCCATGAAGGATGGCAGTGATGCCGTGGCCGACTGGCCCATCCTGAACGCGCTGATCAACACGGCCGCCGGGGCTAGCTGGGTTTCGGTGCATCACGGTGGTGGCGTTGGCATGGGTAACTCGATCCACGCCGGGATGGTGGTCGTGGCGGACGGTACGCGGGCCATGGGAGATCGCCTGGAGCGCGTTCTGACCACTGATCCCGGGATGGGGGTAATCAGGCACGCCGACGCGGGCTACCAGACCGCCATAGAATTTGCCCGCGAGCACGCGATCAACCGAGCCGGCTCGTGATCGACGCGAAGACGACCTCCTCGGCCTGGTCTGCGTCGATCGCCCGAAGCGTGCCTCGCTCGCGGTAGTAATCGATCAGGGGAGCCGTCTGCTGGAGGTAGACGTCTATGCGGTGCGCTACGATCTCGGGCTGGTCGTCACTGCGGTGGCGGTGTCCCAAACGATCAAGCAGCGCCTGGCGTCCGATCTCCAGGTAGAGGACGGCGTCGATCGGCCGCTCCAACTGGGCGAGTAGCGCGTCCAGCGCCTGCGCCTGGGCAACGGTGCGTGGAAAGCCGTCCAGGATGAAGCCGGTTTGCGTGTCGGGCTCGTCCAGGCGGTGGCCGATGATACCGATCACCACCTCGTCTGGGACCAGCTCACCACGGTCCATGAAGCCGCGGGCCTGACGGCCGAGGCGAGTCCCGGCGAGGCGCTGCGCCCGCAGGATCTCGCCGGTGGAGATTGCCGGGATCTGATACGCGAGTGTCAGGCGCTCGGCCTGGGTGCCCTTTCCGCTGCCGGGCGGGCCGAGAAGCACCAGGTCCATGGCATCGCCTAGCCCGGATTCCGGAGAGGGGCGGCCTCGGCCCGGGCGGCTTCGGTGCGGCGTCCATTTAGAGGCGGGGCGGTCGACCACGGGAAGTTGACCCAGCGCGCGGTGCGCCGCCACACGTATTCGCACTTCACGACCGAAGGTGGCTTCTCGTAGATCACGGCGCACCGGACGTCGGCTACATGGGCCGAACAGAAGTCCTTGACCATCTTCAGGGTGCCGCCGGTATCGGCCACGTCGTCGGTGACGAGCAGGTGGGCGCCCGCGATCTCAACCGCGTTCAGGAGGGGCGGCAGCATGACCGGAAAATCGAGCCTCTCGTCCACCCCGGTGTAGAACTCGACGCTGATCATGAAGACGTTCTTCACATCGAGGGCGTAGGCGATGGTGGCCGCCGGAAGGAGGCCACCGCGGGCGATTCCCAGGATTATGTTCGGCCGGTAGCCGCTATCGGCGACCTGTTGCGCCAGCGCTCGGCTGGCCTCTCCAAACGTCTCCCAGGTCAGCACTTCCCGCTCTGCCGGGGCAACCATCTCTGGCAGAGCTTACGGGAAGCCAGCCAGTCTCGAATGATCGGCCCGGGGATCCCCGGCCGTCACAGTTTGGCAGCGGATCGGCGACCGGTCGTCAACGATCCGGGTCGCAAGCAAGGAGGGTCACCGCGGGCCGCGTTGCACCCAGCAGACGCGACTCGCATCTTGCACGACGGTCGTGCATTCGGGGAGGACCGCATGCGTATCAGATCATTTGCCCGCCGCGCACGCACGACCGGCTTTGTCGCCGCTGGAATGGTGGCCCTGGCATTGAGTGCCGCTGCGCCAACCGGCGCCGGCCTCGGGGTTGACGACTTTCCCTATCGGGGTACGGTGGGCAGGCTAGATCCACGCGGCTTCTATACCGGCTACTGCACTTCCTTCGTCGCCTGGCGCTTGAGCCAGGCCGGCATCAACTTCCACGGGGCCAGCCTGACCGGGCCCAATGGACAGACTCGCCAGTTCGGCAACGGCGGCAACTGGGACGCCGCCGCGGTGCAGGTCGGCTTCACCGTCGATACCCACCCGGCGGTGGGAGCGGTGGCAGTCTGGCACGGGGGTGAAGGCGGTGCCTGGTCCGCCGGACACGTCGCTTATGTGATGGCGGTCGACAGTGCCGGTCGCGCGCGCGTCGAGGAGTACAACTGGAGCGTTCGCTACGGATACGACCAGCGAGTCGTCGCCGCTCCACGCTACATCCATTTCAGGCCGGCTGCCACGGTCGCGCCCGGGCAAGTCCCAACCCCGAATCGCACCCCTGCTCTTTCCAGACCGTACCGCGTCACCATCACCCTTAACCATCGGCGGGGGCCTGGCATTTGGTTCGCATCGCTGGGACTGATCCCGGCGGGATCGACCATCAGGGTGACTTGCCAGACCAGGTCGTCCAGTGTCGTCCACGGTTCCAGCATCTGGGATCGGCTTGTCGACGGGTCATACGTGGCCGACGTCTACACCACCACTCCGCGATTCAACGCCTTCACGCCGGGTCTGCCGCGCTGCTGATCGGGCGCACCGGGTAAGGGGCATCGCCGACCGCGGCGCTGCCCCGCGATATCCTCTGCTCTAGCCATCGAACACGCCGGACAAAGTAGGCGATTGACGCCGTGACGGGTGCCGATTTTGTCGTGCGGCGCGCGGGCTTGCTCGTCACTATGGTGCCGCGGGGGGATGACCCGCTCGGACGCATCCGCAACGGCGCCCTGGCGGCCCGGGCCGGCCGGGTGGTCTGGATCGGGCCCGACGCCGACCTGGAGCGTCAGGTGACCCTCGACGGAGACAGTCTCGACGCCCAGGGAGCGTGCCTGCTGCCCGGCCTGGTCGACGCCCATACCCATCCGGTTTTCGCGGGCGCCCGCGCCGACGAATTCGCGGAGCGCGTCAGTGGCGTTCCCTACGAGAACCAGCAATCGGAGGGCCGGGGCATCATGCGGACCGTGGCGGCAACCCGGGCCGCCGATGACGACGAGCTGCTCGGCCTTGCTCTCCGCCGGGTAAACCGGTTTCTGTCACACGGCACCACAACGATAGAAGCCAAGAGCGGCTACGGCCTCGACCTGGAGAACGAGGCGAAGTCGCTGCGGGTGCTTCGGCGCCTGCCGGCACTCGCTCCACTTCGAATCGTCCCGACGTTTCTCGGGGGGCACGCGGTGCCGACTGGCTTGGAGCGAAGCGAGTACGTCCGGGCCGTCGTCGAGGAGATGCTGCCGGCATTTCGGGGTCTGGCCCGCTATTGCGACGTGTGGTGCGAAAAGCCGGCCTTTACGCCCGGCGAGACGCGCGCCATCCTTGGTCGGGCGAAGGCTCTGGGTTACCGCCTGCGCGTCCATGCCGCCCAGCTCGGGCCGGGCGAGGGGCCGCAGATCGCGGCGGAGCTGGGAGCCGCGAGCGCCGACCATCTGGAGTATTCGTCGCCCGAGCAGGCTCGTGCGCTCGCTCGAGCGGGCACCATAGCCGTGCTCTGCCCGACAGCCAGTTTCACTGTCCCGGGAAGCCGCCGGCCTCCCCTCGAAGCCTTCCGCGAGGCTGGGGTTCGGATGGCCGTAGCCTCGGACCTGAACCCGGGCACGGCTAATTCCGAAAGCCTGACCATCTCGATGTCGCTTGCCTGCATCGCCTGGGGCATGAGTCCGCACGAGGTCCTGATCGGGGCGACCATGAATGCCGCCAGGTCTCTGGGCCTGGAGGGATCCGCGGGCTGTCTGCAGATGGGCAGCTTCGCGGACTGCGCTCTATATGACGTCGAAATGCCCGAGGAGATTCCCTACTATGTCGGGGTGAATCGGGTGCTGGCGACCGTCGCCGGCGGGCGCGTGTGGGCCCCGGCGTGAGCCAGCTCGTCGAGTGCGTTCCAAACTTCTCTGAGGGCCGGCGCCGTGAGGTCATCAACGCCATCGCCGACGCAATCGGTCGGGAAGGTGCCCGGGTGGTCGATGTCCAGGCTGACGCCGCTCACAACCGGATGGTGGTCACCTTCGTAGCCGAGCCGGAGCTCGCCATCGCGTCCGCATTTGCGGGAGCAAGCGTGGCGGTCGAGCGAATCGACCTCAATCAGCACCGCGGTGAGCATCCGCGTATGGGCGCCGTCGACGTCGTGCCATTCGTCCCCTTTGCGGATTTGCCCATGACCGTTTGCATCGAGCTGGCACATCGTTTCGGTGCCCGGCTCTGGAAAGAATTGCGGGTTCCCGTCTACTACTACGGTGAAGCCGCCAGGAACGCCGAGCGGCGAGAGCTCGAGCGCGTGCGGCGAGGTGGCTTCGAGGAACTGCGAGACCACGGCAGCGAGCCCGACCGGGAACCCGATGAGGGCGCGGGGCTTCACCCAACCGCTGGGGCGACCGCGGTCGGGGCTCGGATTCCGCTGATCGCCTACAACGTGAACCTGAAAACCGAGGACGTGCAGGTGGCAAAGGATATCGCCAGAACGATCCGGGCATCCTCGGGCGGGATGCCCAATGTCAAGGCCCTCGGGTTCGCGCTGGCGGACCGGGGCCTGGTCCAGGTTTCCATGAATCTGACCGACTACCGGGTGTCGAATATCTGGAAGGTTTTTACCGCCATCAAAGCCGAAGCCGAGCGCCGCGGGATCGACGTGCAGGAGTCAGAGATCGTCGGAACGATACCGCTGGACGCTGCCGTCCGAACCATCAAGGACGCGGTCATGGAGCCCGCCTTCAAGATGGACCAGATCCTCGAGAAGCGCGTCTGGGCCTCTGAGTGACCTCGGTCGTCGAGACGCCGATTGGCGAATACCTTGAGGGGCTGGCCTCGACGGCTTCCGTGCCGGGCGGCGGAAGCGCCGCTGCGGTGGCCGCTGCGATGGGAGCCGCCCTGATGAGCATGGTCGCCAAGCTGAGTGTGCGAAAGGCAACGCCCGCACAAAATGTAGAGGCGCTCCATTCGATTGTGCCCCAGTTCGACCGGGCTTGCGAGCTGCTCGGCCGGCTGAGCCAGGACGACATCGAAGCCTACCGGTCGGTCACCGGCGCCCGCAAAGCGGCTCGGGCCGATCAAGGGCGGCAGGCAGAGCTGGCGGCCGCCATCGCGCGCGCCACCGTGGTTCCGCTGGAAACCGCCCGAGCTGCGACAGAGGCCCTCGATGCGGCGGGCCGCCTTCGGGGCCTGGTTTGGGAGATGGTGGCCTCCGATTTCGAGACCGGATATCTTCTGCTCCAAACCGGCTTCCGGGGGGCCATGGCAAACGCCGCCATCAACCTGCCCGAGCTTTCGGGGGACACTCGATCGAGGCTCGACGGCGAATACCAAAACCTGCTCGCACACCGCCCCGTGTCGTAACCTCCGTCCTCCCGACGGATTGTGTTAAGTAGGCTGAACTCACCTCAGGGAGGTCGGTTGTGGGCAACCGCTCGACTGTGCAGACGGTCGCGTTCGTTTTCGGCGGTATTTATCTGGTCGTTGGCGTCCTTGGCTTCATCGGCCCGCTCATCGGAAATGGGGGCGGCTTGATAACGATCAGCCAGGACAAGCACGCGCTCCTCGGCCTGGCCGACGTCAACCTTCTCCATAACCTGGTCCACCTCGTGATCGGGGTCGCCGGCCTGGCCGCTGCCAGCACGGTCGCCAACTCGAGGACGTTTTGCAGAGTCTTCGGTGTCGTGTTGCTTCTGGTCGGCGTGGTTGGCATCTTCGTCAGCAACCTCTTTGGTGTCCTCCCGCTCGGCGGCGCCGACATAGCCATTCACCTGGCCAGCGGTGCGGTGCTCGCGTACTTCGGATTCGCTTCACCGGTCGAGGCACGCGCCGCCTGACGGACCGCTCTCATCCGGCAAGAGCCTCGGTTCCCGTCGAGGCTCTCTTCTTTACAGGAGGCTTCCGACCAGGCCCCCGTCAGCCTGGACCGTGGCGCCGGTGATGTAGCTGGCGCGAGAGGACGCCAGGAAGACGACAAGGTTGGCGACTTCTCTGGCTTCACCGTAACGACCGAGGGGCGCCAGCCCTGCCTGCTGCTTTCGGATCTCGTCGAGAGGCCGGTTCTCCCTCCTGGCTCGCGCCTCGTCAAGCGCACGCAGCCGGTCCGTGTCGATGCGACCGGGCAGGACGGTGTTGACTCGGATGCCGTGGGGGCCGAGCTCCTTCGAGAGGGTCTTCGCCAGGCCCGCCGCCCCGGCGCGGATGGCATTCGAGAGGATCAGGCTCGGGATTGGTTCTTTGACCCCCCAGGACATGAGCTGCACGACCGCGCTTGGCGCGGCGGCCTTGAGGTGCGGCAGCGCGGCGCGGACCAGGCGTACACCGCTCATCAAGTTTTGCTCGAAAGCAGCCTGCCAGGCGGCGTCATCGAAGTCCTCGAACCGTCCGGCCGGCGGGCCGCCGGCATTGATGAAGAGGGCGTCGAGGCGTCCGTTGCGTTGACTGCTCGCGACCAGGCGCTCGATGTCGTCCGCCTGGGTCAGGTTCGCCCGGACGGCCTGCAGGGTCCCTAACGGTCGCAGCCCCTCAGCCGCCGCCTGTAGTCCGGCCTGATCGCGGGCGCAGATGGTGACGTGCGCTCCTTCCCGGAGAAACTCTTCAGCGACCGCTCGACCAATTCCGCGGCTGGCAGCCGTGACCAGGACCGCCTTCCCTTTCAGCTCCAGGTCCACGAGGCCTCAGTCTAGACTTGGAAGAGATGTCCGGCGCCTTCCCTTCGTTCGAAAGCCGGACCGTGCCGCTGGACGGCGTCAGCGTGCATTACCTGGTGGGCGGTCGGGGATCACCTCTGGTGCTGGTTCATGGCCTCGGCAGCTCGGCGCAGGTCGAGTTCGCTTTCAACCTGGAGGCGCTGGCGGCTCGCCACCAGGTTTTCGGCGTCGATTTGCCCGGCTTCGGGCGCTCCGACAAGCCGGCCCTGCAGTATGACATTCCGTTCTTCGTGAAGGTGTTGCGCGCCTTCCTTAGTGCGCAGGGCCTGCGTCAAACCGCCCTGGTCGGAGTGTCAATGGGCGGCCGGATCGCGCTCGGTCTCGCCCTGGAGGAACCGGAAACTATCAGCAGCCTGGTGCTGGTTGATGCCCTGGGAGTTGGCCTGCCCCGCCGGGTGCTGGCCTACCGCCTGTTGCTGACGCGTGGGCTCGGCGAGCTGGCCCTGACCGGTACCGCCCGAGCCATGCGGCGAATGAACCCTCGCCTGGTGCGGCGATTCTGGGGCTGGTACCTGCGCCGCCCTCAATCGGTCGAGCAGATCCTGACAGACGACCGAATTGCAGACCACGGCATCCTGCTCTCAACCCCGGCGTACCGGGCCGCCTACCTCTCGGCGCTGCGGTCGCTGGCCGGCAGCCGCCGGCTTCGGGACGGTGTCAGGGTCGAGGACCGTCTCGGCGAGCTGGCCGTCCCCACCCTGCTGGTCTGGGGCCGCCACGACCACATCTTTCCGCCGACCCACGCCGAGGCCGCCCGCCGAAGGATCCCTCGAGCCGAGCTGGCCATTTTCGAGGAGAGCGGGCACACGCCCCAGATGGAGCAGCCCGACGCGTTCAACCGGCTGGTCCTGGAGTTCCTGGGGCGACAGACCTCGGGCACCCGCTCCGAGCTGGGAGCGTGATCAGGGAAACGGGTGGCCGAGCCGGGCGGCGTAATAGGCACGAAGCCAGCCGTAGAAGATGATGCTCGCCCCTATTAGTAGGATGCCGCCGGTTATGCTCAAACCTAAAGGAAGCAGCCGCTTGCCCCGGTAGCGCGCGAACGCGAAGAAGGTCCCCCAGAACGAGCGGGTAAACAGGCCGTGGCGGCGGGCGTCTTTCAGTCCGAAGCGCAAGGTCAGGCCTCCCAGCACGGCCAGTGCGAGCGCCTCCACCAATTCGACCAAAGTCCCAGATATTGTAGTCCAGGTTATCCACAGCCCATAGCTGTTGTGGTAAAGTGATTGACACACGAGCTCCCATCTCATAGGATTTGGGAGCTTTTCTCACCCTTCCACCGGAGGTCTTGATTCATGCCTCGATCCGCCCAGAAAACGTCAGCCGAACGTCCCACCCCACCGGCCTCGACCACCAACGGGCACAAACGCAACCGCAACGGCCTGCCATGGAAGCGGTATTTCACCAAGGCCGGCGTTCCGGCATTCGATGAGGTGCAGTGGGAGACGCGCTCGGCAAGCATCACGAACGAGAAGGGTGAGGTCGTCTTCGAGCAGCACGATGTCGAGATCCCCAGCACCTGGTCGCAGGTAGCTACCAACGTGGTGGTCTCGAAGTACTTCCGCGGCGTGATCGGCACGCCGGATCGCGAGCGCAGCGTCAAGCAGTTGATCGGCCGGGTGGTCAGGACGATCCATGGCTGGGCAACCCAGCAAGGCTACTTCGCGACACCCGAAGCGGCGGAGATCTTCAGGGAGGAGCTGGCGCACCTCCTTGTCCATCAGAAGGCCGCCTTCAACAGCCCGGTCTGGTTCAACCTCGGGATCGAGCGCCGCCCCCAGGCTTCAGCCTGCTTTATCAACAAGGTCGACGACACGATGGAGTCGATCCTCACCCTGGCCAAGACCGAGGGCATGCTCTTCAAGTACGGCTCGGGAACGGGGACCAACCTCTCGCCGATCCGTTCCTCACGCGAGCTGCTGGCCGGGGGTGGTACCGCTTCAGGGCCGGTGTCGTTCATGAAGGGTTACGACGCTTTCGCCGGGGTGATCAAGTCCGGGGGTAAGACCCGGCGAGCCGCCAAGATGGTCATTCTCAATGTCGACCATCCGGACGTGGTCGAGTTCATAAACTGCAAGGTCGAGGAGGAGCGCAAGGCCTGGACTCTGATCGAGGCGGGCTACGACCCGTCCTTCAACGGGCCCGCCTACAGCTCGGTCTTCTTCCAGAATTCCAACAACAGCGTTCGGGTGAAGGATGACTTCATGAAGGCCGTCGAGGAAGATGCCGAGTGGCATACCTACGCGGTTACCACCGGCCAGATCATGGACACGTATCGGGCGCGTGACCTGGCGCGGATGATGGCCGACGCCGCCTGGTCCTGCGGCGATCCAGGGCTGCAGTACGACGGCACGGTCAACCACTGGCATACCTGCTCGAACACCGACCGGATCAATGCCAGCAACCCCTGCAGCGAGTACATGTTCCTCGACAACACCTCCTGCAACCTGGCCTCCATCAACCTGATGAGGTTCCTGGATGACCGCGGCGAGTTCGACGTCAACGCCTATCGCGAAGCCTGCCGGGTCATGATCACTGCCCAGGAGATCCTGGTCGATAACGCCAGCTACCCCACCGAGGCGATCACCGAAAACAGCCGCAACTTCCGGCCGCTCGGGCTGGGCTACGCCAACCTGGGGGCCCTGCTGATGGCCTCAGGTCTGCCCTACGACAGCGACGCCGGCCGCGACGTGGCGGCGGCACTCACCGCGGTGATGACGGGTGAAGCCTATGCCCAGTCGGCACGGATAGCGCAGAAGAAAGGCCCGTTCAACGGCTTTGCCCTCAACCGCGAGCCGATGCTCCGGGTCATGGACCAGCACCGCAGCTATGTCGACCACATAAACCCGGGGCACGTGCCCCTGCCGCTCCTGACCGCCGCCCACGAGGCATGGAACACAGCGTGTGAACTGGGAGCAGCGCATGGGTTCCGCAACGCCCAGGCGACCGTGATCGCGCCCACCGGCACGATCGGCTTCATGATGGACTGCGACACCACGGGCATCGAGCCGGACATCGCGCTCGTGAAGTACAAGAAGCTGGTGGGCGGCGGCATGCTCAAGATCGTCAACCAGACGGTGCCGATTGCGCTCCGACGGCTTGGCTACACCGAACCGCAGGTGGCCGAGATCCTCGAGTTCATCGACCAGAACGACACGATCGAGGGTGCTCCGCATCTGCGCGAGGATGACCTGGCGGTGTTCGACTGCGCTTTCAAGCCGGCCAAGGGTGCACGCACCATCCATTACATGGGGCACGTGAAGATGATGGCAGCGGCCCAGCCGTTCATCTCCGGCGCCATCTCCAAAACCGTCAACATGCCCGAGCACGCCACGGCGGAGGACATCATGGAGGTCTACATGGAGGGCTGGCGGATGGGCCTCAAGGCGATTGCCATCTATCGAGATGGCTCCAAGAGGTCGCAGCCCCTGAATACAGCGCTCGATGAGAAGAAGCAGCTTCGATTGACCCAGCCGGAGATCTTGCCGGAAGTAGTTGCCATGGTGGAGCCGGCCCGCGCTGTGCGGCGCAAGCTGCAGGACGAACGGCGCGCCATCACCCACAAGTTCGACATCCAGGGACACGAGGGCTACATCACGGTCGGAACCTACGAGGATGGCTCGCCGGGCGAGATCTTCCTGGTTATGTCCAAGGAGGGCAGCACCATCTCGGGCCTGATGGACGCGTTTGCCACGGCCATCTCCCTGGCCCTGCAATACGGCGTGCCGCTCGAGGTGCTGGTCAAGAAGTTCGCGCACACCCGGTTCGAGCCCTCCGGCTTCACAAAGAACCCGGAAATCCCGATCGCCAAGTCGATCACGGATTACATCTTCAGGTGGCTCGCCTCCAAGTTCCTGAACGGAGCGGAGCAGGAGGCGGTCGGCCTGGTCCGGCGCGAGCCCCCACCGGAGTCATCGACCACAATCCGCCCGGCAGAGCCGACGATTGCGATGCGCCCGGTTGAGTCGGCCCAGCCAAGGATCACCTTTCAGGGCCAGGAGGATGCGCCCGCCTGCTCCGACTGCGGCTCGATCATGATTCGCAACGGCACCTGCTACAAATGCCTGAACTGCGGCAGCACGAGCGGCTGCTCTTAACCGGGAAATCGCTGGGGGAGGCCGCCGGCCCGGCCTCCCCAACCCCCCTCGCCCAGCATCCGAGCTACTCATACGAGGGGCCGAATTGTCCCTGCGGCGGTGTGACCAGCTGGGACGGGCACAAGTACCGCTGTCGCGGATGTGGTCTCTACTACGAAACCTGCTGTGATGGAGGCCGCTGCAGCTAAGCGGCCGCCGGAGGACCCGGACCGGAGGTAAAGCAGCTCCGGCGCGGCTCCCGCGGGTTCGAGTCTCATACCTCGTTCCCTCGGACCGACCTCCCCAGGCCGATTTCGAGACTGCCACTGCGAATGCCATCCGGCACGTCCAGCGCTGGTACCAGGACCGAATGGGAAACGGCAAGACCTTTCGCCTGCACGAGGCCGCCGTGGAGACTACCCGCCTCCCGCATCCGGAAAACTGGTACCGCGAGCACGACATCGATCCCGATCGGAAGCTGTGGTTCTGGCGCAATGTGCTGGACGACGCCTTCGCGGCCACGGGCGCCGGGTTCCACGATCCGATGAATCGCTGGGTGTTCTACATCGACTCAGAGAACGCGTCCGACCAGGCCGTCGGGGGGAACGCGGGGGTGGCATTGCTGCCTCAGCACGACCTTCTGGGTCTCGTCGGCCGCAGTATTTTTCCTGGTGAGGCGAACGTCTGCCGATGGGTGGGGGGCCTCGGCCACGAGCTCGGTCATGCTTTCGAGCTCCCGCACCCGGCCGGGTTCCGGCGATTCGCATTTGACCGTTCGGGTGGATCGTTGATGGCGCTAGGCTTTCGAAATTATCCGGAGACCTTTCTCAATCCCGAGGACATCGAGCAACTTGATCGCAGTGACTTCTTCGTCCATCTCGACCTCGACGAGACTCCAGGATCATGCTCGCAGCTCCTGACCAACGCTTGAGAATTTCGCTCCGAGTCATCACTTTTGGTCCGAATCGTGGTATGGTCGCTGTTAATGATCGTTCAGCCGCGCCCGGGTCACGGCAGTGACCAGCGCGACGAGCAAGAAAAAGAAAACGCTTATCGAGGGTCGGAGTCGGCGTCGATCGTCATGGCGCACGACAGAGGGGACGTCAAAAACCAGGCCGCACGAAGCGGTGCTGGTCGACCCTTGTCCAGGCCGGACCGGTCATGCAGTGCGATATTCCACCGAGGGTTGATGCCCCACAGGCGGCGGCGCCCCTCGAGCCATTCCGTTTCTCTTTTGCTTCCGGTATCTGGCCGCGCCGGCGCCCGCGCGTCCATCGTGTCGCACACGTGGCGCTCACGCGCGTTCGGCGGCGGCGCATTGCGTCGGCGGCCGACCGGGAGAATTTCTCAAAGAAGGAGGTGACCTCGGTGGCCGCAAAGAAGAAAGCTGGCGGAAAGAAGAAGGCAGCGAAGAAGTCCTCGAAGAAGAAGTAGAGAGACTCTCTAACTGACTTGATCAGCCGGCGCCTTCGGGCGCCGGCTGTGCCATTCTTTGGGCATGGATCTGGAGCGGGCAAAGGGCTTCATTCATGACCGCCGGCAGGGGATCCTGGCCACCATCCGCCGGGACGGCAGGCCCCAATTGACCAGCGTCCTCTTCTTTCTTGACGATGACGGGCGCGTGAAAATCTCGACCACCCGGCCAACGGCCAAGGTCCACAACCTTCGACGCGACCCCAGGGCCGTGCTTCACGTGTCCGGCAGCAGCTTCTACGAGTACGTGGCCATCGAAGGGAGCGTCGAGTTCATAGAGGGAGGGGGCATCCTGCCCGAGCTCCGCCGCTACTACAAGCGGGTGGCGGGCGAGCATCCCAACTGGGCCGAATACGATGCGGCCATGATTCGTGACCAGCGGCTGCTGCTTTCGCTCTCCGTCGACCGTGCCTATGGAATGCTGCGCTAGCCCATCGGCCGGCGACTGAGTTACCGCACCGCCAGGCAGGTCACCGTCTTGAAGACACCGTCGATCTTCTGAATCTTCTCCACGATGATCGAGCCGATCCCGGCTACGTCGTTAGCCTCCACCTGGGCGATCACGTCGTACTCGCCGGTGATCGCGTCAGCATTCTTGATCCCGTTCACGCCCTGGAGCGACTTGGCCACTTCGATGGCCTTCCCCGCGGATGCATTGATCAGCACGTAAGCGCGCACTTGAACCCTCCTTCCCGAGTCTCCGACCTTCAGGATATCCGACCGGGCGCGGCTAAGATAGGTATATGACGTCCATGACGGCAGTGGTGAAAGCCACTGCCGGGCCGGGCGCCGAGCTCGACCAGGTCGCCATTCCCGAACCAGCAGCGAGCGACGTTCTGATCGAGGTTTCCGCCTCGTCCATCTGTGGAACGGACGTCCACATCTACGACTGGAACGACTGGGCCAGGCGGCATATCCAGCCGCCGCGCGTATTTGGCCACGAAATGTCCGGCCGGATCGTGGCCGTGGGCAACACCGTCACCGAACTCAGGCCGGGCGATTACGTCGCGGCCGAGACGCACGTCGTCGATCACACCTGCCGGCAGTGCCAGCGGGGCCTGTTTCACATCTGCGAGAACGTCCGGGTTCTGGGAGTGGACCGCGACGGGTCCTTTGCTCGCTTCGTGCTGCTCCCAGCCTGGAACTGCTGGCGGAACGCCGGCGGGCTCTCGCCCGAGGTGGCGGCCCTCCAGGAACCATTCGGCAATGCGGTGCACGCCGCCACGGCCGGCCCCCTGGAAAACAACACGGTCGCCATATTCGGGGCCGGCCCGATCGGCCTCTGCGCCATCGGAATCGCCCGTGCGGAGCGGGCTGCCGCAATCTTCGTGGTCGAGCCGAATCCGTTTCGGCGCGAGCTGGCTGAGCGAATGGGCGCAACGGCGACCTTCACACCTTCGGGTTCGACCGTGGAGGACCTCAAGAAGGCTAACGGCGGACTCGGCGTCGATGTCGTCCTGGAGATGTCGGGCCACCCCAGTGCCGTCGAGCAGGGCCTGCGCGTGCTCCATCCAGGGGGCTGGATCAGCCTGCTCGGGCTCGGCGACCAGCCGGTGACGCTGGACCTGAACGACCTTGTGGTCACCAAGGGCATCACCATTTACGGCATCTTCGGCCGCCGGATCTGGGACAGCTGGGAGAAGACCTCGCGCTACCTGAGCAGTGGCAGGGTCGACGTCACCCCATTGATCACCCATCGCTATCCGCTCGAGGACTTCCAGGAAGCGATGGCCAAGATGAAGAGTGGAAAGTCGGGCAAGGTTGTCTTGCTGCCGAACGGAAGCTAGGAGGCTGGCATGATCACGGAGCGGATGCGATTCCTTGCTGAAGACCTTGACGATCTACGCAGTAAAGGCCTGTTCCGGCCGCTGCGGGTGCTGGGGTCGGCCCAGGACACTGAAGTGGTCGTGGATGGCGTCGCTGTCCTGAACCTGTCGTCGAACAACTATCTGGGCCTGACCACGCATCCCCGTCTGAAGACTGCCATGGTGAACGCCACGGAGCTTTGGGGCGCAGGGTCAGGGGCGGTCCGCACCATCGCGGGCACCATGTCAGTTCACGAGGAGCTGGAGCGCAAGCTCGCCGACTTCAAGCACGCGGAGGCCTCGTTGGTCTTTCAGTCGGGCTTCACAGCCAACCTGGGCGTCCTGCAGGTGCTGGTCAAGGAGGGCGACGTGATCATCAGCGACGAGCTGAACCACGCATCGATCATCGATGGCATCCGGCTGTCCAAGGCCGAGCGGTCCATCTTCAAGCACAAGGACATGGATGACCTGGAGCGTCACCTGGAAAGGCATCAGGACAAGAGGGTCAAGCTGGTGGTAACCGACGGGGTGTTCAGCATGGATGGCGATATTGCCCCACTGCCCGCCATCGTGGAGCGGGCGGAGCGGCACGGCGCCCTGGTGATGGTCGATGATGCCCATGCCAGCGGGGTGCTCGGACGAAACGGCCGGGGCACCGTCAACCACTTCGAGCTCGATGGCCGCGTCGATCTCCAGATCGGCACCCTTTCCAAAGCAATCGGCGTCCTGGGCGGATACGTAGCCTCGACCCAGACGGTCAGGGACTTCCTGATCCACCGGGCCCGGCCATTCCTCTTCAGCACCTCGCACCCACCCGGAGTCGCGGCCGCATGCAGCGCTGCCATCGACGTGCTGCTGGCGGAACCCGACCTGATAGAACGGCTCTGGCAGAACACCGCGCGGTTCAAGGCGGGACTGAAGCGGCTGGGTTTCGACACCGGCCCAAGCGAGACCCCAATCACCCCGGTGATCATGGGAAAGGGGGCGACCGCGATGGCTTTCTCAGACCGGTTGTTCAACCGGGGCGTTTTCGCACAGGGGATCGGGTACCCGACAGTCCCGGAGGGGCGTGCCCGGATCCGGACGATCGTCACCAGCGCCCACAGCGAGGCGCAGCTCGACCGGGCCCTGGAGGCCTTCGAGAGCGTAGGCAAAGAGCTGGGCGTGATTGGCAAGTAACCTTTCGCTCAGGGACCGACTATATGGATAGGTCAGCAGCTGCGGCGTGACCGAACGCTCGGCGGCGGAGCTGCAAGACGAGGCGCGCCTGATCGAGGCAGCCAAGCGGGATCGGAACGCCTTCACGGCGCTCTACCAGCGCTATTTCGATCAGATTTACTCGTACTGCTACTACCACAGCGGCCGGCGTGAGGAGGCTGAGGACCTGGCCAGCGAGACGTTCCAGCGAGCGATCGAGGGCCTGGACGATTTCGAGTGGCGCGGAATTCCATATAGCGCATGGTTGTACAAAGTGGCATCGAATTTGATGGCGAAGCAGCGCCGACGGCCCGCCTGGATCGAGCTCCCCGAGCCGGTGTCCGGACCAGTGGAGGACGACCCGGAGCATCGCTGGCTGAAGCGGGAGCAGGGTGATGAGCTGCACGCCGCGGTCCGACGGCTGCCGGTCGACCAGCGGCAGGCGGTGCTGCTCAAGTTCGAGGGCCGGCTGCGCAACAAAGAGATCGGCGTGATCATGGGCCGAAGCGAGGGGGCGATCAAGCTCCTCCTCTTTCGCGCGGTGCATGGCCTCCGTCGCCGGTTGAGCGGATCGGTGAAAAAGGCATGAATCCGAGGCCGGACGACGTCGATGCCCTGGCCCGCGCGATCGATCGCATGGTTTTTTCCGAGACACGGAGCGCCCCCCAGGCGCAGGCGCCGGCAGTGACCGGGCTGATCTCCTACCTGAATGAGAGTTTTCCTCGGATGTCGCCGGCGGCGGCACGTCGCCAGCGCCTCGAGCGGCGAATCCTGCGGACGCTCGGTATTCCGAACGGTCCGCCGAATCCGGCCTGGCTCCGGCTGGAAGCCGAGATGAATCGCCGGCTGCGAAACATCAATCCACGCTGGACGCCCGTACTGGGTGGCGCGGCCATCGTCTTGATCGGTATGGTGGGATTCGCTTACTGGCGGCAACGGACGGGGGACAGGCCGGTGGCGGCCAGCCTGCGCTGAGGGACCAAGCTTTAGCGTTGCGTTCGGGGGCGCTTGGACTCCCAGGCTATGCGGGCCTGGTTGCCGGCCCCGCGCCGACCGCAGCCGAGATCGCGCTCGAAGGGCAGCCGGGACCTTACCCTAGCCCGACCCCGGCGCATTCTCCAATGCCCAGCCCGAGCGTGCGGCCGTCGCCGAGTCCGACCATTAGCTGATGGACGAGGACCTCTCCCCTAAGGAGCGTGCCCGGGTGCGGGCTCGCGAGAAGAAGTCGAGACCGCCCCAGATGGTGGTCGACAACGCCGGCGTGAAGCGGATCCAGCTCGCGCTTGGCCAGAACGCCAAGAGAAAGAAGAAGAGGTAACACGATATTCTGGTGTCGGACCGCCCTGCAACCGGTCCAGCGCGCACAGGAGGATATGTGAGCACTATTCGCAAGGCCGTTTTTCCGGCGGCTGGGCTTGGGACTCGTTTTCTGCCGGCCACCAAAGCGCAGCCTAAAGAAATGCTGCCGATCGTCGACAAGCCCATCATCCAGTACGGGGTAGAGGAGGCGGTGGCCTCCGGCATCGACCAGATCATTGTGGTAACGGGCCGAGATAAGCGTGCCATTGTCGACCACTTCGACATCTCGTTCGAGCTCGAGCACTACCTGAAGGACCGCGGGAAGACCAAGGAACTGCAGGTGGTTCGAAAGATCTCGGACATGGTGGACATCACATACATCCATCAGAAGGAGCCGCTCGGACTGGGCCACGCCGTACTGATGGCCAAAGACGTCGTCGGTAACGATCCGTTCGCCGTTTTCCTGGCGGACGACATCATCAGGTCCAGGACACCTTGCATTCGCCAGATGATGGATGTCTACGAGGAGCGCCAGGCCTCGGTCCTGGCCTTGCAGCAGGTGGCTGAGGACCAGGTCTCCCGCTACGGCATTGTTCGTGTCGCCAGCAGCCAGGGGCGAGTTCATGAGGTTGTCGACATGGTCGAGAAGCCGGAGCCCGCCAGAGCCCCCTCGAACCTGGCCATCCTGGGCCGTTACGTGCTCAAGCCGACCATATTCGGGATCCTGGAAACCACTCACGAGGGCGTGGGCGGTGAGATCCAGCTGACGGATGCGCTCCGGACCATGGCCCAGCAGGAGAAGGTGCTCGGCCTCGAGTTCGACGGCACCTACTACGACGTGGGGACGGTTCCCGGGTTCCTAAAGACATCGATCGCTTTTGCCCTGGAGCGCCCGGGCCTCCGCGAGGAGCTCCTAGCCTATCTGCGCAGCCTCCCCGGGCTGCCCGCCGGCTCCTGACCTGGCGTTCGCCGCCTCCGTCCGGAGCTATAATTGGTATTCCGATTTATGCCTGTAGCTATGCCTATCACGGGTCCAGAAATGGCTGTACAAGGAAGACGCAGATCCGACGAAGACCGGGTCGTCCGGTATTTGAACACCGAGGGCGACTTCGAGGTGGAGGTTTCGCACACCCTCAACAAGTGGTGCGTGACCGTCTTTCAGCTTCCCTCCAAGCAGGTGGTCGCCCAGGATTTCTTTCCTGAGCGGTGGAAGGCGCTTGCCCGTGCCCAGGATTTCGTACGGATCCTGAATACGCGCAACAAGCCGCAACCGGAAACTGACGAAGACCTCTGATCAGTAACTCTTCGACGGCCTTCTGGCGCCGCGAGTGGGGCGCCCTGGCCTTCGTGATAGCAGTGGCCCTGGGCATCCTCGTGGTTCCGCTTGCCCTGCTGATCAAGGGCGGCCCGGCTACCACTGGGGGGAATCAGACCTTGCTCGCGCCCACCATTTGCGCCAGCGCCAGCCCGAGCGGCAGCGCCAGCCCGAGCGGCAGCGCCAGCGCGAGCAGGTCCGCGAGTCCCACACCCAGTCCGTCGGCCAGCCCATCCGCCAGCGGAAGCCCGGCTGCCAGCGGCAGCGCCAGTCCGACCGCGGTAACCGCGGCGAGCCCCACGGCGACGCCGTGCCTGACTCCGAGCGCCTCGGTCAGTGGTTCGGCTTCCCCGCTCACGTCGGCCAGCGCGAGCCGCAGCCCTTCCGCCAGCGCCTCACCCTCTCCTAGCCGCTAACCGCGCCCGGGCGCGCCGGGCTCAGCCGTGTCCAGTATCGAAGAGGACGATCGAGCCGTTGCGCTGTACCACCTGGTTTCGGAGGATCTCCAGCTCGGCGAGCACGCGAGACTCGTGGACCACGGCCAGCTCGATATTGTCCCGCAGCGCCAGTCCGCCGATCCGGACGCAGTCCTTCAAGAAGGGAAACACCAGGGGGCGCACCAGGTTGGCGAGGTAGCGCTGCTCGGTCTCGCGGTCCTCGCGCGACTGATGCAGGCTCTCGTCGTGGAAGGCCAGGATGAAGATTTCGTCGCTAAGGGGGATCAGGTCGGTCCACGTATACGCCTCGTCGGGCGCATCCGGAATCAGGGCCGGCTTCTGGCGGAAGAGTTCCAGTCGCGATTGGAGCATCTTCATCGGCCCCGACGGGCCTTCGATGATGAATGGCACATCCTTCAAGGGTCCCTGCGCGGCCTGGGCTGGATATCGAGTGCTGAAGCCGACGTCGGGGCTTCCGGCAAAGGGGGCCGGGACCTTGATCACCAGCTCCTGGAGCACCTTTCCTCAGATCTCCTTCTGCTCTTAATTATATGGTTGCTATCAAGTTCAACGGAAATTGGCTATGGCTCTTGCGGCCTTGGCCGCCGCGTGCTCGAGGACTCCGCCGGCGTCTCTCGTATTCAGCACCTGCTTTGGTGTCAAGCCGGCCCTCCGGGCGATCGCGCACCCGAAACGCGCCCCCTCGAGTTCGGCCGGGTAATGCGCATCCGAGTCGACGACCAGGAGCGCCCCCGCCTCCCGTGCCCGCCGGGCCCAGGTGTCGTTCAGGTCGAGGCGCCAGGCGCTGCCGTTGATCTCCAGCGCGGTGCCAGTCCGGACGGCCTCGGCAATCACCGCCTCCAGATCGACGCTGGTTTCACCGCGCCGGTCGAGGCGCCGGCAGGTTGGATGGCCAAGGATGTCCACGTGGGGCGAACGCAGGGCCGACAGCACCCGCTGGGTCATGACCTCAGTTGGTTGATCGAGGGCAGTGTGGACCGAGGCGACCACCACGTCAAGCGCCGCCAGGCAATCGTCCGGGAGGTCCAGGCTCCCGTCTGGCAGGATGTCGACCTCGGCGCCGCTGAGGACCCGAAAGTCGGGCATCTGGGCGTTTACTCGCGCGATCTCCTCCGAGCGCTGGGCAAAGCGCTCCGGCGTCAGTCCCTCTGCGATCTGGAGGGACTGGCTGTGGTCGGTCATGCCCAGGTAACGGTAGCCACGGCCCCGGGCAGCCTGGGCCATGACGGCGATCTCGTTACGGCCGTCGCTCCAGTTACTGTGGGCGTGCAGGTCGCCACGCAGGTCGGCCTCCTGGACCAGCGCGGGCAGATCCCCGCGGCCGGCCGCCTCGATCTCGCCCCAACCTTCGCGGAGCTCCGGTGGGATCCAGGCACACCCGACCGCGGCGTAAATCTCCTCCTCGGTCTCGCCGCCCAAGCGGGTGCCGTCCTCTCGAAAGACGCCGTACTCGTTTATCTTCAGCCTCCCCATTTTTTCCGACCTACCCCGGAGCTGGACGTTATGGGCTTGCGAGCCGGTGAAGTATTGCCAGGCCGCCCCGAAGCTCTCGGGCTTGACCGCCCGCAGGTCGACCTGCATCCCGGACCGGACCCGGATGCTGGACTTGGTATCGCCCTGTGCGATGACGTCCTGTACCTGGGGCAGGGTCGCGAACTGCCGGGTGACGCCATCCGGGTCGTCGCTCGCCACCAGCAGGTCGAGGTCGCGCACGGTCTCCCGGGCCCGGCGGAGACTGCCTGCCACCTCGGCCCGACGGACTCCCGGCAAGGCTCGAAGCGTCGTCAGGAAGGATTCGGCAAGCAGCCAAGCCTGTGGAAAGAAGATCCGGCCCTCGCGTCGTTTGAGCATGGCGATGCCGCCCAGGATGTTCTCCTCCGTTTTCGCCTTGATGCCCCTCACCTTTTGAAGGCGATGTGTCACCGCCGCCTGCTCCAGCGCATCCAGGCTCATGATCCCGAGCGCGTCGTAGATGTCTTTGGCGGTGCGTGGCCCCAGCCCCGGCACCCGGGTCAGCTCGAGGAGCGCGGGCGGCAC
Source organism: Chloroflexota bacterium (assembly GCA_005882775.1). Classification (GTDB taxonomy): domain Bacteria; phylum Chloroflexota; class Dormibacteria; order CF-121; family CF-121; genus VBDY01. The sequence goes on from VBDY01000121.1 coordinate 44,117, forward strand.
CTCCGCCTCCAGCCTGGTCAAGAAGTCCAGCTCGCCTGAGGTCACGAACTCCCCGATTTTCTGCTCGATCGCTGCGCCGATGCCGGGCACGTCCTTGAGCTTGCCCTGGCGGAGCAGTTCCTCCACGTCGGTGGTCAGGTTGTCCACCTGCCGCACCGCCTCCCGGTAGGCGCGAATCTTGAAGAAGTTCTCGCCCTTGATCTCGAGCAGATCCGCGATCCGGGAGAGCATCGCCGCCACCTCAGCGTTCTTCATCTGGGCGTCCACGTCAAAATTAGCGGATGCTCGACGGCATCCGTGTGCTCGACCTCTCGCGCCTGCTCCCTGGTGGACACTGCACCCGGATCCTCGCCGACATGGGAGCGGAGGTGATCAAGGTCGAAGAGCCCAGCCGGGGTGATCCCTTGCGTGCCCTGCCTGGGGGCGAGATCTATTTCCGGCAGCTCCACTGGGGCAAGCGAAGCATCGGCTTGCGACTCAACACCGCGCCTGGGGTCGGCGCACTCAAACGGCTGGTCGCCGCTGCCGACGTGCTGGTCGAGGGTTTTCGGCCTGGTGTGATGGAGCGCCGCGGGATCGGCTTCAGTGAGCTCGCGCTGGTCAATCCCAGGCTCGTCTACTGTGCGATCACAGGCTACGGCTCCACCGGCGCCCTGAAGCGTCGGGCGGGGCACGACCTGAGCTATCTCGCCCGCAGCGGCGTCCTTTCCTTGATGCCGAAGGCAAGCGGCGCTCCGGTGATTCCGGGGATCCAGGTGGCGGATCTGGCGGGCGGCCAGGCGGCGGTGGTTGCCATCCTGGGGGCGATCATCGAACGTGCCCGCACCGGCCGGGGCCAGCGGGTCGAAATCGCGATGGCTGCCGTGATGCGCGAATGGGGGGCGCTGTCCAATGAGGTGCGTCGTGCCGGGATCGCCGGCGTCGAGTTGACCGGCGGCTGGCCCTGCTACCACGTGTACCCGGTCAGGGACGGATTTCTGACCGTGGCGGCCCTGGAGCCGCCCTTCTGGGTCGAGTTCTGCCAGGCGATCGGACGGGAGGACCTGAGCTCCGCTCAGCGAGACCCGGCAGCCGTTGCCGAAGTGGAATCGGCACTGAAGCCCAGGACCAGGAGCGAGTGGGCGACCATCTTTGCCGACCGCGACGTATGTGTCGAGCCTGTCTTCGAGGCTGGCGAGATCCCGTCCACAGCCGTCGCGATTGCTCCGGCGGTCGGGCAGCACACGCGCGAGGTGCTGGAGGAGGCCGGCTTCAGTCCGTCAGAGATCACGGCAGTGTCCAGTCCGGCGCGAGCTGCGGGCTGACCAGGCCTTTTACCAGGAGGTCGCGATGTACTTGGTCTCCAGGAACTCGAGTAGTCCGTCGTGCGCGCCTTCGCGGCCGAGTCCGCTCTGCTTGACGCCGCCGAAGGGAGCGGCCGGGTCGGAGATGAAGCCGCGGTTCAGGCCCACCATCCCGGACTCGATCGCCTCTGCCACCTTCAGGCCGCGGGCAAGATCCCGGCTGTAGACGTAGGCTGCCAGTCCGCGGTCGGTGCGATTGGCGAACTCGATGGCCTCTTCGACTGTTTTGAAGGTCACGACCGGTGCAATCGGACCGAAGATTTCCTCTTTGAGCATCTCCTCGTCGGGCGATACCTCGGCCAGCACGGTGGGAAGATAGAAAGAGCCTGGCCGATCCGGCGCGGATCCGCCGGTCAGCACCCGGGCGCCGTCGCCGATGGCCGACTTCACCAGGCCGGCCATCTTGTCTCGGGCAGGTGCGTTGATGACCGGTCCGACCTTGACACTCGGGTCGAGGCCCGGGCCGACCGGCATCGACCCCATCGACTTCGCCAGCATCGTGGAGAAGCGCTCAGCGACCCTGGCGTCAACGTAAAAACGGTTCGCGGCGATGCAGGATTGGCCGGTGTTTCGCATCTTGGCAATCAGGGCGCCCTCGAGCGCGGCATCCAGGTCCGCATCCTCCAGGACGATAAAAGGAGCATTCCCGCCCAGCTCCATCGAGCAGCTGACGACGTTCTCGGCCGCCTGCGCCAGCAGGATGCGTCCGACCTCGGTCGAGCCCGTGAAGGACAGCTTGCGGACGCGCGCATCCTTGAGCATCACTTTCACCACCTCGGACGAACGCTTCGACGGAATCACGTTGACCACGCCCTTCGGCACCCCGGCCCGCTCTAGCAGGTCGGTCACCGCCAGTGCGCTGAGCGGCGTTTCTGAAGCCGGCTTGAGCACAACCGTGCAGCCGGCGGCCAGGGCTGGTCCGATCTTGCGGGTCGCCATGGCGGCGGGAAAGTTCCAGGGGGTGACCAGAACCGAGACCCCAACCGGCTGGTGCTCTACCAGGATCCGGTTCGCGCCGCTGGGCGCCACCGAAAGCGAGCCGACATTGCGCACTGCCTCCTCCGAAAACCAGCGGAAGAACTCGGCTGCGTAAGCGACCTCGCCCCTGGCTTCGGCCAGGGTCTTGCCGTTCTCGCGCACCATTAGCTCAGCCAGCTTGTCCTGCTCGCGCATCATTAGGTCGAAGGTGCGCCGAAGGATCTCGGCCCGCTCGCGGGGTGCGCGTGCCGACCAGCCCCTCAGGGCGACGTGGGCGGCGCCCACCGCCTGGAGCGCGTCCTCGACCGAGCCACTCGCGACGGTTGTGATCACCTCGCCAGTAGCCGGGTCCTGGACGTCGATCCGCTGGCCGTCCGAGGCGGGACGCCATTCGCCGTCGATGTACAGGTCGGTGTGGCGCACCGCGATCAGCTCGCTCACGGGTGTCATCGCATGGCTCCTTTGACAGTGTTCACGATCCGGTCCACCGAGGGCATGGCCGCATCCTCCAGCACGTCCGCCGCCGGCAGCGGGACGTGCGGCGTAGTGATCCGCACGATCGGGCCGTCAAGGTCGTCGAAGCACTCGTCGGCGGCGATCGACGCGATCTCCGCGCCCCAGCCGCACAATCTGGGATTCTCTTCCACCGTGAACAGTCGCCCGGTCTTTCTCACCTCTCCAAGGATAGTGCGGGTGTCGAGCGGCACCAGGCTTCGAACGTCGACGACGCCGGCATCGATGTCAAGACCGCTCAGCCGGTCGGCCGCCGTCAGCGCCTTCGGCACCATGGCTGCCAGGGCCACGATCGTGCAGTCGCGGCCCGGCCGCCTGATCACCGCCGTCCCCAAAGGCTCCAGGTGCTCGCCATCCGGGACCTCGCCGGCCGTGCCGTAGAGCGACTTCTGCTCGAAGAACAGCACCGGATCAGGATCGCGGATTGCGGCTGCCAGCAGTCCCTTCGCATCCGCCGGGGTGGACGGGGCAAGCACCTTGAGCCCGGGGACCGCCATCGCCCAGTTTTCGAGGCTCTGGGAGTGCTGGGCACCAAAGCGGGTGCCGCCCCCGTTTGCGGTTCGGATCACAAGGGGCAGGGAGACCTGCCCGCCCGTCATGTAGCGAGTCTTGGCCACCTGGTTGGCCACCATGTCCCAGCAGGTGGCCAGGAAGTCCGAGAACATTATTTCCACGATCGGCCGGAGTCCCGTCATGGCCGCGCCCATGGCCGCTCCCACGATCGCCTGCTCGGAGATCGGTGTATCGCGGACGCGTTCCGGACCGAACCGCTCCAACAGCCCAACGGTTGCCTTGAAGACTCCCCCGGCGGCGGCGACGTCCTCACCGATGAAGTAGACCAACGGGTCGCGCTCCATCTCCTGGGCGATCCCGGCCGCAACGGCCTCCCGAAAGGTCAATTGCGCCAAGTCGAACCTCCGTCGGCCCAGACCTGAGCCTCGATCTCCTCCAGCGCGGCCGGCGGCCCCTGGCGGGCTTCCTCGGTCGCCTGGTCGACCTTTGCCTGAGCCTCCGAGTCGATCGGCGCCAGCGCGCCCTCGTCGATGCCTGCCGCCAGCAGGCGCTCCCGGTAGCGCTGCACGGGGTCGCGGCCCAACCACTCCCGCACCTCCGCCTCGGGCCGGTACCTGGCCGGGTCGGCGCGCGAGTGTCCACCGTGGCGGTAGGTAAGGGCTTCAACGAGCGACGGTCCCTTTCCGGTGCGGGCCTGTCCGATAGCTTTTACGGCCGTGTCGTACATCACGTCGGCGTCGTTGCCGTCCACCAGGATGGGCTCCAGGCCGTAGGCGGAGGCCCGGTCGGCGGCCGGGTGTTCGACCGCTGTCACCGAGCGGATGGGTGTGTACTCCATGTACTGGTTGTTCTCGCAGACGAACACGATCGGCAGCCTCCAGACAACTGCCAGGTTGAGCGCCTCGTGAAAGGTCCCGATATTGGTCGTCCCATCGCCGAAGAAGCAGACACTAACCTGTCCGGACCTACGGACCTGGGCCGACCAGGCTGCCCCGGCAGCGATTGGCAGGTGCGCCCCGACGATGGCGTACGAGCCCATCGCCCCGTGCGTCACGTCTGTCAGATGCATCGATCCGCCCTTCCCGTGCATCATCCCGTTGGCCCGGCCGAGGAGCTCCGCCATGGCGCCCGCCATCGATGCGCCCCGAGCCAGGGTATGACCGTGTCCGCGGTAAGTGCAGAAGGTGTAGTCGTCCTCTCGCATGGCCACGCCGAAGGCGGCGGCAATCGCTTCCTGGCCGAGGGCCAGGTGACTGGTGCCACGGACCAGGTTCTCCAGGAAGAGCTCGTAAGCGCGCTGCTCGAAATCCCTGAGCTCGACCATCAGCCGGTACAGCCGCAGCCGGGTGGACCGGTCGATGCCGCTCGGCGTGGTTGTCCTGGTGCTCAATAGGCGTTTGCGATCACGAGGTTTTCGGCGGGGAAGAGGGTGATTACCTCGTGTCCGGATCTGGTGACGACGATCTCCTCCTCGATCCGGGCGGCGGAGTGGCCATCGCTGGCCGGGCAGTATGTCTCGAGCGCGAAGACCATCCCTTCTCTGATCTCCACCGGGTGCTCGAGTGAGTTCAGCCGGCTGATGATGGGGCGCTCGTGCAGCGCCAGGCCGAGCCCGTGACCGAACTGAAGTCCGAAGGCCTCCATTTCGCTATCGAAACCGAAGTCCTGGGACCTGGGCCAGGCCCTGGCGATGGTGTCGGTGCTTACGCCCGGCTTGACCAGGTCGATGGCGGCGTCGATCCACTCGCGCGCCTTCTTGTACGCGTCCCGCTGGCTCTGAGTGGCACGGCCGACGTTGAAGGTCCGGTAGTAACAGGTCCGGTACCCGTTGTAGGACTGGATGATGTCGAAGAACGCCTGGTCGCCCGGCCGGATCAGCCGATCGGAAAAGACATGCGGGTGCGGGCTGCAGCGCTCGCCCGACACCGCGTTGATGGCCTCGACGTCGTCCGAGCCCATGTCGTAGAGCTGCTTGTTGGCGATCGCGACCAGCTCGTTCTCACGGATCCCGGGCTTGAGCGCTTCATAGATGGTCTGGTATACGCCGTCAACCAGGGCGGCGGACATGCTCAGCAATATGATCTCGTCCTGCGACTTGATCTGCCGGGCGTCGAGCATTGCCTGCTGGCCATCAACCGCCTTGATCCCGCATTTTTCAAGTGCCGCGATCATTGGCATCTCGGCAATATCGATCCCAAGGGGGTCGCCTGCGACCCCGGCCTCGCGCATGATCTCGAGCACGGTGCGGGCGACATCGTCGGAAAGGCCCGCCTCTGGCGCCACCGAGCCGCGGAGCCCGGTCATCCCTGCCCGGGAGTTCTCCGGCCGCAACCAGGGCGCGTGCAGGCGGTGCGCCTTGGCCGCTGACCCGAAGTCCCAGAGGATCGGTTCCCCGGTTTGTGTTAGCAAGGCATAGCGGGCCACCTTATCGCGCGCCCACTCGCCGATGGTGGTGCTGGTCAGGTAGCGGATGTTGTTCATGTCGAAGACGAGGATCGCGCCCAGCCCGGCGCTGGCAATAGCCTCTCGGGCCCGGCCAAGGCGATAGTCATGCAGGCGGCGGAAGTCGACGCGTTCCTCCCAATCGACATGCATCCGGCCCGGGGAGGGCACCGAGGTGACCGTGAACTCAGGCCTTGCCATCGGGTCCTCCCGGATGGGCTGCCTCGAGGCCGTCCGCGACTTGACGCCGATCCGGCACCAGCCTGAAGTTCGCGCCCCGGGCCTCCAGCTCGAGCAAGGCCGCGAAGTCGAGATCGCCCAGCCCGTTGCCGATCAGGTTCACGACTATCTGGTGGACGATCGCCGACAGCGGCAAGGGCACATTCAGCTCGCGTGCTGCTTTGAGCCCGAGCTCGAAGTCCTTGCGCAGGAGGTGGCCGGTGAAGGTAGGGGTGAAGTCCAGGTTGACCAGCGCCGGCGTCTTGTAGCGCGTGAAGGTCGATCCCATCACGCTGCCGTTGAGGAACTCGAGATAGTCCGCCCGTGCGATGCCTCCGCGTTCGGCCAGCACCGTAGTCTCGGCCAGGACCTGGGTCACGACCCCGAGCACCAGGTTGTGGCAGATCTTCACCAGGCGCGCGCGTTCGCCCTCGCCGACATAGGTGACTCTCGCCCCCAACATCTCGAGGTAGGGAAGGGCCTCCTCGTAGGCGGACCTGGGTCCGGAGACGACAAGGGAAAGACGGCCAGAGCGCGCCACCTTCGGATTGCCACTCACCGGAGCGGCGAGGAGCGCGGTGCCCAGCCGTCCGGCCTTGCCTCGGACGGACTCCGAGACATCCATCGAAACCGTGGATGAATCGATCACGATCCCAGGTACCCGGCCACCGTTGGACAGCAGCCCCTCCGGCCCTGTGATGACCTCGGCGAAATCGTCCGAGCCCGCAACCGATGTGATCACGATCTCCCGGTCGGAAAGGTCAGCGGGGCGGTCGACGATCCGAGCACCAAGCCTGGCGAGAGGCTCGGCCTTCGAGCGGGTGCGGTTGTAGATGGTGACGTCGCAGCCGCGCTCGAGCAGGCGGGTGACCAGCGCGGTCCCCATGCGGCCCGTCCCGATCCAGCCCAGGGTGTGCTCGCGCAAACGTTTGCTTACAGTATCAGCCGTCATTTTCCCGTGTCAAACCGGAAAGTCGCTGACAGTCGAGCCCCGCACCACCAGCTCGGGCGTGAACACGACTCTTTTAGGGCTGACCTCGCCCTTCTCCACCTGGTCGAGCAGGATGCGGGCAGCCGCCGTGCCGAACTCATGGATTGGCACGTGGACGGTGGTCAGGCCAGGGATCAGCCGGCTGGCCAGAGGGATGTCGTTGTAGCCCACGATCGCCAGGTCCTGGGGGATGCGCAGGTTCATCCGTCGAGCCACGGCATATGTGCCGATTGCGGTCATGTCGGTGACCGCGAAGATTGCGGTTGGGGGGTTGTCGAGCGAGAGCAGGCGTTGGGTTGCCAGGGCCCCGCCGTCCTCCGCGTAACCTGCCTCCGCCTCGAGCTCTGGGTCCGCGGCCAAGCCCGCGGCGGCAAGCGCGGCCCGGTAACCGCGGCGCCGGAGCATCCCGGTGCTCACCGTCGCCTGACCCGCAAGGTGACCGATGCGATTGTGGCCGAGCTCGATCAGGTGCCGGGTCGCGAGGTAGGCGCCGGCGACGTCGTCGGAACCGACGAACGGGTCGTTGCCCTCATCGCTGAAACGATTCACCAGGACATACGGAATCCGCTGGTGCCGAAGCCAGCGCACCGCCGGGTCATTGAGAAAAGTGCTCGCCAGGACCACCCCGTCGACGCGTCGCGCATTGAGGCTCTGCAGGTGGGATTGCTGGCGCGCGATGCTGCCGTCGGTGTTGCAGAGCAGAACGTTGTAGCCGTGCGGGGCGGTTCCGTCCTCGATCCCCCGAAAAAGGCCGGCGAAGAAGGGATTGGTGATGTCAGGGATGACCACGGCCAGGACAAAGGTCTGACGAAGTTTCAAGCCGCGGGCAACCCCGTTGGGTCGGTATTCAGTCTCCTTCAACAGGGCCTCTATCCGATCGCGCGTCCCGGCGGCTATCCGCAATTTGGGATCCCGATTAGCCACTCGCGAGACGGTCGAGGGGTGGACGCTGGCCCGGGCGGCCAGCTCCTTCAGCGTGACCGGCATGAGGTTTGCATTGACATTCGTTTTGCCGCCACTCTAAGATAGAGCAATCGTTTGTTCAACGCAAGTTACCTGCGGATCGATCATCGGCGCGAGAAAGGAGGAGGGTGCATGCGCAGACCTCTGTTGACGCTGTTCGCCGCTTTCGGCTTGATCCTGACAGCGTGTGGTAGCTCGAGCTCCCCGACCCAGGCGGGCCCAATCACGATCGGGGTGTCCCTTTCCCTGACCGGCGACTTTTCCAGCGACGGCAAGGCGTTGCAGCAGGGATATGACCTCTGGGCTGCGGACGTCAACGCCAGGGGCGGCCTGCTGGGTCACCACGTGAATATGAAGTACGTCGACGACGCCAGCAGCGTCCAGCAGGTCCAGACCAATTACCAGAACCTGATCACGGTCGACAGGGTGAATCTGGTGTTTGGTCCATTCTCCAGCAAGCTGACCATCCCGGCGTCCACCGTCGTAGATCGCTACAGCTACGCGTTTCCCGAACCGGCAGGCGGCGGACCGGACGTCTTCAAGCGCGGCCTGCGCTCCATCTTCTTCGTCCAGCCAGCTGCGGTCGAGGACAACCTGGTCAGCTATACGAAGTGGATCCTGTCCCTGAGTCCACGACCGGCGACCGTTGCCTATGCCACGGAGGATGACCCCTTCACCCAGCCCCAGGTCGACAAGGCCAAAGCCCTGCTGGACGCTGCCGGCGTGACCAGCGTTTATTACAAGACCTACAGCTCAGAGCCGATCGACTGGACGCCCTATGCCCAGGCGGTCGCCCATTCCCAGGCGGACGTTGTCATCCTCGGAACCCAGCTCCCGGATGCGCTTGCCTTCGTGAAGTACTTCATCTCGCATCAGTACAACCCGAAGACGATCATCGAGACCACCGGCCCGGATCAGGGCGCAGATTTCTCGGGCAAGCTGGGCGCTAACACCGAGGGCATCATGGTGCCAGCCGGCTGGACGGCCGCCGCCACGGCGTACGGCAACGACACGTTCGTATCCAAATTCATTGCCAAGTTTGGTGGGAAGGCTTCCGACATCAGTGCCGATGCTGCCGAAGCCTACAGCGTGGGGCAGGTCGTCGATCAGGCAGCCAGCAAAGCAAACAGCATCGAGAATGCGAAGCTGATCGATGCGCTTCATAGCGGAACCTACAACACGGTCCAGGGACCGATGTCGTTCGATTCGACGGGCAAACCCCAGGGAGGCGTCGGCGTCTACATCGAACAGTGGCAGGGTGGCGAGCCAGTCTTCGCCTACCCGTCGTCCGTCGCCAAGAAGCCGCCTGAATACCCCAAGCCTGCATGGCATTAGAGGCGTAGAGAGCGGCGCGGCCACGGCCGGCCGACGCCGCTCAGTCGGCGTCGTTCGCTTAGAAAGGTGAGGCGTGGCTAGCCAACTCCTCCAGGCCGCGGTCCTGGGCGTGCTGACCGGTGGAGTCTATGCCCTGATGGCGTCGGGTCTGACCCTGATCTTCGGCGTGATGCGGATCATCAACGTGGGCCAGGGCGCCCTGGTCATCCTGGGCGCCTACCTGAGCTTCGTCCTCTTCAACACCTGGCATATCGATCCGTTCCTTGGGCTGCTTGTGACCATGCCCGCCATGTTCTTAATCGGGGTAGTGCTGGAGTTGGTGTTCATCCGTCCGCTCAAGACCGACCGCGAGTCGCTGTCTGTGCTGGTGACCTATGCTCTGGCGCTGGGCATCGAGGGCGTCCTTGGTTTCGTGTTTACGGCGAACTATCGGGAGTTGAGCGTCTGGTACGACACGGCCTCTGTCCCGCTCTTCGGGTTTCGAATCACCCTCGTGTACGTCTTCGGCTTTGCCCTCTGCCTGGCCATTCTCGGCGCTCTCTTTCTCGTGCTTTATCGGACGACATTCGGGGCCGCGATCCGTGCCACGATGCTCAACCGCACGGCGGCGCAGCTGATCGGGATCGACGTGGAGGGCGTCTCGGCGGTGGCCTTTGGGATCGGCATGGCGACGGCCGCGGCGGGCGGCGCCGTCTTCGGGATCACCACCGCCTTCAACCCGAACAGCCACTACGACCTGATCTCGCGGCTGCTGACCGTGATCGTCCTGGGGGGATTGGGGAGTCTCCGAGGGGCTGTGGTCGCCGCGCTGATCATGCTCGTCACCCAGGACGTGGCGTCGGTGATCATCGCTCCCGAGTGGTCGGCCTTTGTCTTTTTCGTGATCCTTGTGGCGGTACTCCTGGTGCGCCCACAGGGCCTCTATGGCGTCCGGGTCCGGGAGCGCATATGAACGCGGCGCGCCGCTTCGCGCCCAGGGTCGCTCTGCTGCTGGTGGCGATAGTTGCGATCCTGCTCCCCGTGCTGGAGCCGAATCCGGCTAGCATCAACGTCGCCGTCTTCACCATGATGTACGTTGGCCTGGCCAGCGCATGGAACATCATGGGCGGGTACACCGGGTACATCTCGCTGGGTCATGCGGGCTTTTTCGGATTGGGGGCCTATACGCTGGGCCTGGGCGTCGCCCACCTGGGAATCGGGCCGGGTTATGGGCCGTTCGCACTGGTGCCCCTGGCGGGCCTGCTGACGGGCCTCTTCGCGCTACCGATCGGCTGGATCGCGCTTCGGACCCGAGCAGCCACCTTCGTCATCGTCACCATCGCCGTGATGTTCATGCTGCAGTTGGCCGCAATGAACCTGATCGGCCTGACCGGTGGGACAGGAGGCCTGAGCCTGCCGGTACCGCGTTGGAGCGGCGACTTCTACAACACGCCGTTCTATTACGCCATGCTCATCCTGGCCTCGCTGACCATCGCCGTGTCCTGGTGGATCCGCCGCTCCAAGTTTGGGTTGGGACTGCTCGCTATTCGCGACGATGAAGACAAGGCCATGGCGGTGGGCGTGCCAACGCGCCAGTTCAAGCTCGCCGCCTTTGTCATCTCGGCAGCCCTGGTCGGCATGATCGGTGGCGTCTATGCCTACTACGTGACGTACGTATATCCGGAGTTTGTGATCGACCCGTTGACCGGCATCTCGATGGTACTGATGGCCTTTCTGGGAGGCCTGGGAACACTGACCGGACCCGTTCTTGGAGCTCTCCTGGTTGAGCCCGCCCAGCTGTCACTGGCCTATAACTTTGGGGCGAGCCGTCTCTACCTCGTGTTCTACTCGGGAGTATTCCTGGTCGTCATCCTGCTACTGCCGCGCGGCATCGTGCCTTCGGTACGGGACCTGACCATTGGCTGGTGGACGCGAGGCGGCCCCGGCCGCGCGGCCGGTCCCAGCCCGGGGCCATCGACCCCAGCCCCGGGCAACGTGGTGGCGCCATGAGCCTGCTCGAGGTCGAGAGGCTCTCCAAGCGATTTGGTGGCGTAGTGGCCGTGGACGATTGCTCACTCTCCATCCCCAAGGGCAGCATCATCGGGCTGATCGGGCCGAACGGCTCGGGCAAGACGACAGTGTTCAACCTGATCACCGGCTTCATTCCGCGTGACGCCGGGGATATGCGATTCAAATCGCGGTCGATCGCAGGTCTTGGACCCGACCGGATCTACGGCTTGGGTATCGGCCGGACCTTCCAGCTGGCCCGCATCTTTCCCCGGCTGACGGCCCTCGAGAACATGCTCGTGCCGGTGCGTCGTGCCGGCATGGGTGGTCTTCTCGCTCGCGCCCAGTGGGGACACGAGAAAACCCGCGCCATGGCGATGCTCGAGTTCATGGACATCGGGTCGGTGGCCAGCATGCTTGGTGGGGCTCTCTCTTACGGCCAGCGCAAGCTGCTCGAGCTGGCGGCGGTGATGATGGCGGAGCCTGAGCTGGTCCTGCTGGACGAGCCGGCCGGCGGGGTTAACCCGGCGCTACTGGAGCGGATCGCGGACCACATCCGGCGCCTGAACGCGGGCGGGGTCACCTTTTTAGTGGTGGAGCACAACATGGGATTCGTGATGAACCTGTGCACGGAGCTGGTCGTGCTCGCCCAGGGGCGCGTCATCGCCGGTGGAAAACCCGAAGACGTGCGAGCCAACCCCGTGGTCCTGGACGCATACCTGGGCGCCTGAGATGGGGGCCATGCTCGAGCTCGAGGGTGTGACGGCCGGATACGGAGGAGGAGACATCCTTCGTGGGCTTGACCTGACCGTCGAGGAGGGGGCTGTGACCTGCATCGTCGGCCCGAACGGCGCCGGGAAGTCCACCATCCTGCGCGTGATCAGCGGCTTGCTACGTCCGCGGCTCGGCTCTGTACGATTGCGGGGAGCCTCGATCGCCGGGTTGAGCCCACGCACGATTCTTGGGCGTGGCGTCGTGCAGGTGCCCCAGGAGCGCAGTCTGTTCCCCACCATGACCGTGTGGGAGAACGTTCGGATGGGGGCCTACACTGTGCGCGACCGCCGTCTGGTTGAGCGCCGAATGGAAGCCGTCTGCCAGACCTTTCCGCTCGTCGCGGAGCGCCGTCACGAGCGGGCCGCGTCCCTCTCCGGCGGGCAGCAGAAGATCATCGAGTTCGCCCGGGCGCTGATGCTCGATCCGGCGTTGGTGATCCTCGACGAACCCTCCATGGGGTTGGACCCGAAGACGCGGGCCACGGTCTTCGACACCATCCGCGCCATGAACCAGGCTGGGCGAACCGTCCTCCTGGTCGAGCAAAATGCGCGTTCCGGGCTGCGGCTGGCGACGCACGGCGTCGTGCTGGAGAGCGGACGCGTCCGCCTGGAGGGCACGGGCACGGCGGTCCTGAACAACCCGGAGATTGGCAGGCTCTACCTGGGGGCCACCGCATGAACTCTTACGACATCGTTGTCGCCGGGGCTGGACACAACAGCCTCCTCACCGCGGCCTATGCTGCCCGGGCTGGCTTCAAGGTGCTCGTGCTCGAGGGCGCCCCCAGGATCGGGGGCGATACGAGCTCGGAGGAGCTGACCCTGCCGGGCTTTATCCATGATCCCTGCGCGACCGCGCACAACCTGATTCAAAGCAACCCGCTGATGCGTGACAACGAGCTCCGGCTCGACCGGTACGGGCTCACGTACCTGTACCCGGACCCGGTCTTCACCATGCCGTTCCTCGACGGCCGCAGCCTGACCATGTGGCGAGACCTCGACCGCACCTGCGACGAACTCGCCCGCTTCTCCGCTGCGGACGCCAGCGCGTACCGGCAGCTGCTCGCGGATTGGCAGCTGATGGCCCCGGTCGTGAACGATGAACGGGAAAACCCGCCTCGGCCCCCGGCCGAGGTTGAGGCCAGGACCAGGGCCAGTGCGCTGGGAGAGAAGATGCTGGATCTCCGACGGCGGAGCGCCCTCGACATCATCATCGAGCGGTTCGAGGAGCCGCACGCGCGGGCTTTCTTTGCCTGGATTGCCTTCATGACTCTCCATCCCATCGACGAGCCGGAGTCCGGATTGCTCGCCTTCTCCCTTGTGGCCGGGCGCCAACGCTTCAGCTGGATCCTGCCCAGGGGTGGATCGAGCCAGTTGCCGGACGCGCTTGCCCGGATCATCGAGGAGAACGGCGGGACCATCCTGACATCCAGGTGGGTGAGCCGGATCATCGTCGAAGGCGGCCGGGCGACGGGGGTTATGACCGCAGACGGTTCGATCTACTCCGCCCGGAGGGCGGTCGTCTCAGCCATCCACATCACCGACCTTCCAGGCATTGTCGGCGAAGAGAACCTGACTACGGAATACCGCGAAGGCGTGGCCCGCTGGCAACCGAGCCTGACCATGTTCGTCAGCCACTATGCGCTGAGCGAGGCGCCTCGATTCCGGACCGAGTCCGGGCCGACAGAAAGCGTCACCATGGGCGGGCTCGAATCGCTCGAATCGCTGTCGAATATGCTCCGCGCCTTCCGGCTGGGCCAGCTCGACCTCCGGGAACCGGTCTTCCTGGCGATCACCCCGACCGTGATCGACCCCACCCGCGCCCCCGCCGGGCATCACACCTTCAAGGTGATCAGCTTCCTTCCCTATTCGCTGGCGGAAGGACCGGAGCGCTGGGATCGTACCAAGGCGGATATCTCTGCGCTCCTATTTGAACGCCTGGCCCGGCTTTCGACAAACCTGTCACCGCGAATCGTGCTGGCCCAGCACGTCGACAGTCCACTGGACCTCGAGCGCCGCAACCCCGCCAACTGGCGTGGGTCATGCCATGGCGGGGCGAGCTCGCCGGGACAGAGTGGTTACCACCGCCCGGTGGAGGGTTGGTCGTCGTACCGGACACCGGTCAACGGGCTCTATCAGACGGGTGCCTGCACCCACCCGGGCGGGTCGGTCTCGGGGCTGCCCGGCCGCAACTGTGCCCGCATCCTGCTTGGCGACCTGGGCTCGAGCCTGGCTGTGGCCATCGGCGCCGGAGCCTCGGTGCCGGAATGAGCGCGATGGAAACCACCAACCGAGTGCAGGTTGCGGCCCACCACTGGCGGCCGCGCTTTACCGCCAACGGCATCGATGTCAATGACTTCGATGACACGGTCTTAAGGACGACCGACTGGAAGGACTGGGGTCCCAACTGGAGGGCGGTCGGCGACATGCACGAAACCCTGGGCCGGGAGGCGGAGGCGCGGGGACGGACGCTTTCGGCAGCCCAGGCGTACCAGCGAGCCTCCTGGTCCTATCACCTGGGCAAGTTCCTCTGGTTCGAAGACGTCGCCGTGCACGGCGAGCTTCGTGACCGCTCGGTTTGGGTGTACCGCCAGGCCCTGCCCCGGCTTGATCCGCCGGGGGAGCGGCTCGAGATTCCTTTCGAGGGCCACGTCATCCCCGCCAACCTGCGCCGGCCGCAAGGGCAGGGGCGGCCGCCGCTGGTGCTGCTGGTGCCCGGTCTCGATTCCTCGAAAGAGGAGCTCTTCGCAATCGAAAATGAATTCCTCCATCGCGGCATGGCGACCCTGACCATGGACGGTCCGGGTCAATCGGAGAACTCGGTCCACTTCGCCATCCGTCCGGACTGGGAAACGGTGATCACGCCCGTTATCGATCACCTCGCTCGCCAGGACCTCAAGATCGACCTCGGCCGCGTCGGGCTGATGGGAATAAGCATGGGGGCGATCTACGGCCCCCGGGCCGCGGCCCACGAGAAAAGGGTTCGCGCTGTGGTCGGCCTGGCAGGTCCGTACAACCTGGGCGAGTGCTGGGAGGCTCTCAATCCGCTGACGCGCGGCGGATACATCTTCTATACGAAGTCGGCAAATGAGGCGGAAGCCCGGCGCAAGGCGGACACCCTGAACCTGGAGGGAGTACTCCACCGAATGATGCAGCCGCTCCTGGTCATTCACGGGGCGCGCGACCGGTTATTCCCGCCCGCGCAGGCGGAGCGGATCGCGAGGGAAGCGCCGCACGCCACGCTGGTGATGTATCCGGACGGCAACCACGTCTGCAACAACATTCCGTACAAATACCGACCGCTGATGGCCGACTGGTTGCATGAGCAGCTCACCAAACTCTCATAGCAACGTCACACCCTGCTCGCGAAGCGTCACCGCTCCTGACACGAATCGCCTAAGCTGCCGCCCCTGTATGGTGGTTTGCGCTACAGGGGACTATGGTGGAGCTGGGTGAGGTGGTTTCACTTCTGGCTTGGCGCGCTGGAGCAGCTCCTGGTCGCGTCGCTGGAGCTGCCCGCGGAACCGGGCGAGCGCCATTTCTGGAGCAAGCTGGCACGGCTCCAGTTGATGTATTCGCTGGCCGGGCTGGTGCTTGGCTTCAGCTGCATCATGGGCGGCGTGGTGTTGTTCTTTCATGGGGTGACGGGGACCAGCAGCTGGGTCGGCCGTTTTCTCGGGCTGGAGAGCAGCCTGTCGGATGCGGCCCCCGGCACAGTGCTCTTCGTGGTGGGGCTGCTGGTGGTCTGGATGACCCGCTTCCAGATCAGGGTGGCGGCCAATCGGATGCGACCGAGGAAACCGAGGAAGGCGGCCTGACCGCGGTCAGCTGACGTAGCGTTGATAGATCTCTGCAACCTGGCGCCTGGTCTCGGCCAGGGATCCATTGTTATCGACCACCAGGTCGGCCAGGGCACGTTTTTCGTCGAGCGGCCTTTGCACCGCGATCCGCCGCCGAGCATCCTCCTCTGACAGTCCGTTGCGCTCGACCAGCCGGGTGAGCTGGGTCTTCGGATCGACCCAGACCACCACCACCGCCTCGGCCAAGTTGGCCAGCCCGTTTTCGTAGAGCAGCGGAATATCGAGCACGAGGACGCCACCGCGGGGGCGGCGAGCCTCGATCTCCTCCATGATCCGGCGGCGGATGCGGGGATGCGTGATGGCGTTCAGGCGGAGCCGGGCGGTCGTGTCGCCGAAGATCAGCGAGCCGAGCCGGCCGCGGTCGAGGCTCCCATCGGGCAGGAGCATCGACGGACCGAATGCCTGGGCGATTTCCGCCAGCGCCGGCTGCCCCGGTTGCACTAACTCCCGAGCCAGCTGATCGGCATCCACGACCTCGGCGCCCAGCGCGGCGAACATCTCCAGCACCGTCGACTTTCCTGAGCCGATACCGCCGGTCAGGGCGAGGACTCGCACGACCTCAGAGTACGATTGGCGCAATGCCGTTCGTAAAATCGGTGGCGGTCCTCTTTCTGCTGGCAGCCGCAACTCTCTACTTCATCGACCGGGCGCGGCAGCTGTATGGCATCCTGCGGCTGGGGCCGAATGAAAACCGCCTGGACCACATCCCGCAGAGGGTCCAGGGCGTCATCGAATATGTCGGCGCCCACACCCGAATGTTCCGCAACCGCTATTCGGGGATCCTGCACTTCTTCATTTTTTACGGCTTCGTCGTCCTGTTGACCGCCATCATCCAGGCCTTCGGCGAGGGCCTCAGTCCCGGCTTCAGCCTGGGTTGGATAGGAGGCAACACCTGGCTGGCGCTCACCCAGGACATCTTCGGCGTGCTGGTCTTGATCGGGGTGGCCATGGCGGCCATCAACCGGGCCCTGATCCGTCCCCGCCAGTTTCAGGAAAGCAACGAGCTGGATGCCGCCATCGTCCTCTCGCTGATCGCCACCATCATGGTCGGCATGCTCGGCCAGAACGCCGGGCGGATAGCCGTCGGTGGCGACCCGTCGGCTGCCTGGCGGCCGGTCTCCTCGGCGATTGCCCGGGTCTTCATGAGCCTCGGTTGGCAGGATGGCGCCGCCATCCCGGTGCACGAGGGCTTCTACTGGCTCCATATCCTGGGGGTGCTCGCTTTCCTGGTCTACATCCCCAGCTCGAAACACCTCCACATCATCGTCGCCATACCCAACATCTTTTTCCGTAAGCTCGGGCCCAGGGCGGGAGCTGCGCTGGCCCCAATCGACCTGGAGCACGCGGATCACTACGGGATGTCGAAGGTAACCCAGCAATCGTGGAAGAACCTGCTGGATCTCTACGCCTGTACCGAGTGCGGCCGCTGCCAGGAGCAGTGCCCGGCCTTCCTCACCGGGAAGCCGCTCAACCCGAAGATGATCATCGTCGACAGCCGCGAAAACCTATACCGCACAGTACGCGATGCCCCTTCGGAGCAACGGCGGGCGCCCGAGGCGGCGCAGAAGCTGATCGGCGAGGCCATCAAAGAGGACGAGATCTGGTCCTGCGTGGCGTGCGGGGCCTGCCAGGAAGAGTGCCCGGTCCTGATCGAGCACGTACCCAAGATCATCGATATGCGGCGCAGCCTGGTTCTGGAGGAAGGCCGCTTTCCAAAGGAGGCACAGGCCGCACTGCGCAGCATCGAGACTCAGGGCAACCCTTACGGGCTGCCTCGGGCGCAACGTGCCGACTGGGCCCAGGGGCTTGGAGTCAAGACCCTCGCGGAGAAACCAGACGCCGAGTATCTCTATTTCGTGGGGTGCGCGGCCTCCTACGACGACGCGAATCGGGCGGTGGCCCGGGCCTTTACCGGACTGCTCCAGACCGCCGGAGTTGACTTTGCCATCCTCGGATCTGCGGAGACCTGCAACGGCGACCCCGCCCGCCGGATTGGCAATGAGTACCTATACCAGCAGCAGGCGCAGCAGAACATCGAGGCGATGAACGAACGAAAAGTGCGCAAGGTGATCGCGACCTGTCCGCATTGTTTCAACACCATCAAGAATGAGTTCCCCCAGTTCGGCGGCGCCTACGAGGTGGTCCACCACACTCAGCTGCTTGCGGAGCTGGTGGCGCAGGGCCGACTCAAACCCACCCGTCCGGTGGCGGGTAAGTTCACCTACCACGACTCGTGCTACCTGGGCCGCTGGAACGACATCTACGATGCTCCACGTGCGGTGGTGGAGTCGATTCCCGGCGCCGAGCTGGTAGAGATCGAGCGGCACCACAAGCGTGGCTTCTGCTGCGGCGCCGGCGGGGGCCGGATGTGGATGGAGGAGAAGATCGGGAAGCGGATCAACCATGCACGCGTCGAGCAGACCCTGCGGACCCAGGCGCCCCGGGTAGCAACCGCCTGCCCGTTCTGCCTGACCATGTTCCGCGACGGGATCGCGGCCAAGAGCGCCGGGGACCAGCTCCAGGTCCAGGACCTGGCACAGTTCCTGGCCGAGAGTGTCGATGGCACTGCATCTACGAGCTGAACCAGGCGCCGGCTTGACGTGACCTGCGCAAGAGCGTAGGCTACCCTGGCTATGAAGCGGTTGCTCGCTGCGCAAGCTCCAACCTTCAGGGGCGGAGCCTGTCATCCCGGGGCCGCACATTGATTTCCGAGTAGCCTAAGACCCGTCGCGAAATCTCAGACCGTGTGGCCCAGGGGCCCACGGTTTTTTGTTGCCTTGCGAATCGGCAAAGGAGTCAGAGACGATGCTAGTCAGGGCGGTCGACCAGGTGAATAAGGCTGCGGTGGAGATGTGCGGCATCACCAAGCGCTTCCAGGTGTCGGGTCGCGGCTTGCGGCGTCGCCCGCCGGTTGAGAAGCTGGCCCTCGACCATGTCTCCTTGGAGGTTGCCACCGGTGAGATCACGGGTGTGCTGGGCGCCAACGGCAGCGGGAAATCGACCCTGATCCGAGTCCTGGCGACGTTGCTCACCCCGGATGAGGGGAAGGCCAGCGTCTTTGGCTACGACGTGGTGCGGCAGGCGGCCGCCGTTCGCCGGCACATCAACCGGGTGTCCGTTGAGGCAGCCTTTTTCAAGGAGATGAGTCCCTGGGAAAATATCCTCTACGCGGCTCGGCTCTACGGCAGCGGTGGCGCCGGCACCCGGACCCGGGTGGAGGCGGTCCTTGACCGGCTCGAGCTGCCCCGGGAGACCCTGGACCGGCCCATGAAGCAGCTTTCCCGTGGCCAGCAACAGAAGGTCGCCATCGCCCGGAGCTTTCTGACCTCGCCCTCGCTGCTTCTGATGGACGAGCCGACGACGGGGCTCGACCCTCGCTCCCGGCGCGAGGTGCAGGACCTGGTCAACGTCGTCCGCGCCGAGCGGGCGGCCACCGTCCTGCTCAGCACCCACGACCTGGCGGAGGCGGAGGCACTCTGCGATCGGGTGGTGATCCTGGACGAGGGCCGGGTACTCGCCGAAGGAACCCCGCAGGACCTCTGCCGTGAGTACGCAACCGACGGTCAGCCGGCCACCCTGGAGGACGTCTTTCTGCGGGTGTCGGGCAAGCGTCTCGAGGAGGATGTCGAGGAAGAGGAGGCCGGCTCATGATCGCGAACTCATTCCGCTGGGAAGCCAACGCTTTCATCGGGTTTGTCGAACGGCAGCGCAACCTTTACCGCAGGTACTGGGCGTGGGAGGCGGTCTGGCTGCTCTACAGCCTGGTCACCGTGCTCAGCATCGGCTACCTCGCGTCCGGTCTCTCCACCCTTGGTCTGGAACCGTCCGGGGTCAGCCTGCGCGATGCCCAGCTGTTCTTGCTGATCGGGGCTCTGCTGTGGACCTACCTGTCGATGGTTTTCTTCGAGATTGCTTTCGCGGTCACCTGGGAACGGTGGGAAGGCACCATCGAGTACACGTTCATGGCGCCGGTTCGGCGGATCACGCACCTGCTCGGCATCTGCGCCTTTTCCCTCGCGTACGGGATCGCCCGGGCGGCTATGATCGGCCTGGTCGTAGTCCCCCTGTTCAAGCTTGACCTATCCCACGCGAACTGGCTGTCTGCCCTGCTGATCTTTGCGGCGGCCACTCTCCCCCTGCTGGGCCTGGGCATCTTCACGGCCATCCTGCCGCTGCTCTCCCCAGAGAAGGGCGAGCAGATGGCCTTTGCAGTGCAGGGCATCCTGCTTCTGCTGTCGGGCGTTTACTACCCGATCACAGTCCTGCCCTTGCCGCTCCACCTGGCCGGCCTGCTATCGCCGCTCACCTATACGCTGTCCGCGGTTCGCGATGCCCTGCTGCACGGCGCATCGCCGAGCAACGTGCTTCCGAGCGCAGCCATCCTGCTCGCCATGGGCCTGGTTCTGGTGCCGGCGTCGGTATGGTGCTTCAACCGAGCCGAGGCCCGGGCGAAGCGCCTCGGCCTCCTCAAGCGCAGCGGTTGAGGGGGCGTCCCTACAATCAACCCATGTTGAGCCGGATCGACCACGTCGGGATCGCCGTGCGTGATCTCGAGCGGGCGATCGAAATCTACGAAACCCGCCTCGGCCTGAAGGTCAGCGGCAGGGAGCGGCTCGAGAGCGACGGCATCGAAGTCGCCATCGTGCCCATCGGTGACAGCCGGATCGAGCTGCTGGCTCCGACCCGGTCCGACTCCAAGGTATCGAAGTTCCTCAGCGAGCGGGGTGAGGCGGTCCATCACGTTGCCTATGCCACCGATGATGTCTCCCTGGTTCTGCAGCGGGCCGGCGAGGCGGGAGCTCAGCTCCTCGACGAGACCCCCCGCCCGGGCGCGCACGGCACCCGGATCGCATTCATCCACCCCAAGAGCGCCTGCGGGGTCCTGACCGAGTTCGTGCAGACCGATGGCATCACCGGCGCCTGAGCGCCCGGTCCGCAGGCCCAGAGTCCCTCAGACCGACAGCGGGCTTCCGCTGAAGCCGGTCTACCGGTCCGGCGATGCCGGGCCGGAGGCGCCCCCACCCGGTGACTACCCTTTCACCCGGGGCATCTATCCAGAGGGCTATCGCACCAGGCTGTGGACCATCCGCCAGTACGCCGGTTACGGCACCGCTGCCGAGACCAACCGGCGGTTCCGCTACCTCCTCGAGCAGGGTCAGACCGGGCTGTCAGTTGCTTTCGACCTGCCCACCCAGATCGGCCACGATGCCGACGCCCCGATGGCCCGGGGCGAGGTGGGCAAGGTCGGCGTCTCGATCTCGTCCCTGCGCGACATGGAGATCCTGTTCGACGGGATTCCCCTGGACAGGGTCAGCACCTCGATGACCATCAACGCACCGGCCGCCTTGCTGTTGCTGCTCTACGAGCTGGTTGCGGAACAGCAGGGGGTGCCGTCCAGCAAGCTCAGCGGTACTGTCCAGAACGACATCCTCAAGGAGTACGCGGCTCGAGGTACCTATATCTTTCCGCCGCGCCCTTCGATGCGGCTGACCACCGATGTGTTCGCCTACTGTGCCCGTCGGATCCCCAACTGGAACACCATCTCGATATCCGGGTACCACCTGCGAGAGGCTGGCAGTACCGCAGTCCAGGAGGTGGGATTCACCATGGCCCACGCGGTCGCCTACGTCGATGCCGCTCAGCGAGCCGGACTCCATGTGAAAGACTTTGCCCCACGGCTGTCGTTCTTTTTTGCCGTCTTCAGCGACTTCTTTGAGGAGGTGGCCAAGTTCCGGGCTGCCCGCAGGCTGTGGGCATCGCTGATGAAGGATCGGTATGGTGCCGCGGACCCGCGGGCCCAGGCGCTTCGGTTTCACACCCAGACGGGTGGCAGCACGCTTACCGCGCAGCAGCCGCGCAACAACATAATCCGGGTCGCCCTTCAGTCCATGAGTGCCGTCCTCGGCGGCACCCAGAGCCTGCATGCCTGTTCGTACGACGAGGCCCTTGGCCTGCCGTCCGAGGAAGCCGCAACCCTCTCGGTCAGGACCCAGCAGGTGATTGCGCACGAGACCAACGTGCCCAACGTCGCGGACCCGCTGGGGGGAAGCTACCTGGTCGAGGCCCTGACCGACCAGGTCGAATCCGGTGCCCGGCATCTGATGGGAGAGGTCGAGGCACAGGGCGGGGCGGTGGCGGCCATTGAGTCGGGATTCACCCAGGCCGCCATCCAGGAGAGCGCCTACCGGCAGCAGCAGGCCGTCGAAGACGGCCAGCGGATCGTGGTCGGGGTGAACCGCTTTGCCGGCGACGGGGATTCGGCCCAGGTGGTCAAAGTCAGCCCGCACCACGAGCGGGAGCAGGTGGAGGCGCTGAAAGCGCTTCGCGCCAGGCGCGACCGCGACCGGGTCCAACAGACGCTATCCGCAGTCCGGGACGCCGCCCAGGAAAGCGAAAACCTGCTGCCCCCGATGCGTGAGGCGCTGGCGGCCTATGCCACCATAGGCGAGGTGTGCGGGGTATTGCGCGAAGCCTTCGGCGAATACCGCCCGGGTTCGCGAAGCTGATGGCGCGCAAGGCCGGGGATTCCGGCCCGGAGCAACCCACGGCGTCGTCGGAGCGCCAGGTAAATCTGCTGCGCAAGCGCAAATACGACGCCATGCACCGGGGCGGCGATCCGGCGGAGAAGCAGCACCCCAAGGGAAAGCTGACCGCGCGCGAGCGCATCGATCTGCTCCTGGATCCAGGATCCTTCACCGAGCTGGACGCCTTCGCGGTCCACCGGACCGAGGCCTT
Source organism: Chloroflexota bacterium (assembly GCA_005882775.1). Taxonomy (GTDB): domain Bacteria; phylum Chloroflexota; class Dormibacteria; order CF-121; family CF-121; genus VBDY01. The sequence continues at coordinate 66,765 of VBDY01000121.1, forward strand.
CGGAATGGGCGAAAAGAAAGTCCCGGGTGATGGCGTGGTGACCGGGTATGGCGCGGTTGACGGGCGGGAGGTCTTTCTCTTCTCGCACGACGCGAGCGTCTTCGGCGGCTCGCTCGGTGAGGTCTTTGCGGAGAAGGTGTGCAAGGTGATGGACCTGGCGGTTCGTGCCGGGCGCCCATGCATAGGTATCAACGACTCCGGCGGCGCCCGGATCCAGGAGGGTGTGGTCAGCCTGGCAGGGTACGCCAACATCTTTCATCGCAACGTGCAGTCGTCCGGTGTTGTCCCGCAGATCTCGGTGGTTGCCGGTCCCTGCACGGGCGGCGCCGTGTACTCACCGGCGATCACGGACTTCATTTTCATGGTCGAGCACCTCGGCTATATGTTCATCACCGGGCCCGAAGTCATCCGGGTCACGACCGGGGAGCGGGTGGGGTTCGAGGAGCTGGGCGGGGCCGAGGTGCACAACATCCGCAGCGGGGTCGCCCATTTTCTGAGCGATGGCGAACCGCAGGCCTTTGCCGGTGTGCGGCGGCTACTTTCCTACCTGCCGGGTAGCAATCGGGAGCCGCCGCCCCGGGTGGCCCCGGCTGACGATCCGGACCGGATGGAGGCCGGCTTGCAGAACCTGGTCCCGGAGAATCCCCAGCAGCCTTATGACATCAAGGCCGCAGTTCGCGGGGTGCTCGACCAGGAGAGCTTCTTCGAAGTCCAGGAACACTTCGCCCAGAACCTGGTCGTCGGGTTCGGGCGTCTCGACGGCGAGGTGGTGGGTGTGGTCGGAAACCAACCACGAATCCTGGCCGGCGCTCTCGACATCAACGGCTCAACCAAGGGCGCCCGGTTCGTGCGCTTCTGCGATGCCTTCAGCATCCCGCTGGTCACTTTTGTCGACGTTCCGGGGTTCCTCCCGGGCACGGCGCAGGAGTACAACGGGATCATCCGGCACGGGGCAAAACTCCTCTATGCGTTTTCGGAGGCATCTGTTCCCAAGCTGACCGTGATCACCCGCAAAGCCTACGGGGGCGCCTACGACGTGATGGCTTCCAAGCACATTGGTGGCGACTTTAACTACGCATGGCCCACCGCGGAGATCGCCGTTATGGGTCCCCAGGCGGCGGTGAACATCATCTTCAAGCGCGAGATCGCTGCCGCTCCCGACCCGGACCAGAAGGCGCGGGAGCTGGTCGAGGACTACACGGAGCGGTTTGCCAATCCATACGTGGCCGCCGAGCGTGGCTTCCTCGACGACGTGATCGAGCCGCAGCAGACGCGCCCGGTGTTGATCCGCTCGCTTCGCCTGCTCCGTGACAAGAGGATCGAGCGCCCGCCTCGAAAGCACGGGAATATCCCGCTTTGAGATTTCTCGAGTACCAGGTCAAGGAGCGGTTCCGCACCGCCGGGATCCCTGTGCCCGACGGCCGCCTCGCCCGGACGCCAGACGAAGCCGCGCTGGCCGCGGGCGCCCTGGGCCCGATCGCGGTCAAGGCGCAAGTCCCGGTCGGAGGCAGGGGCAAAGCAGGTGGAATCAAGCTGGCCCGGTCACCGGTCGACGCCAAGCGCGTCGCCCAGGAGATTCTGGGGATGACGATCAAGGGGTTTCGCGTCCAGGAGGTCTGGTGTGAGACCGCCCAGGAGATCACACGCGAGCTCTACCTGGGGCTGACCCTCGACCGCGACCTGAGGAACGTCGTGCTCATCCTGAGCGCGCAGGGTGGGATAGAGATCGAGGAGGTCGCCCAGGCCAACCCACAGGCGATTGCCCGCCTTTACCCGGACCCATGGCGGGGCCCGCTGCCGTTCGAAGTCCGGGAGCTGGTTTTCCGCGCCGGACTTGGCCCACTCCAGGCGCAGCTGGCGCCGCTGGTTATAAAGCTGTATACGATGGCCAGGAACTTCGACGCCACCACCATCGAGATCAATCCGCTGGCCCTGACCCGGGATGGTGGGCTGGTGGCGGCCGACGGCAAGCTCGAGGTCGACGAGAACGCGGCTTTCCGCCACAAGGACCTGCATGGCGCCGATGAGACTGCTGAGGACCCGCTCGAGGCGGAGGCCCGGCGGCGGAGGCTGACCTACGTGCGCCTGGACGGATCGATCGGCGTGATCGGCAACGGGGCCGGCCTGGTGATGAACACTCTCGACCTGGTGCAACGCGAGGGTGGACGGGCGGCCAACTTCCTGGACATCGGCGGCGGGGCCAAGGCGGAGGTTGTCCATAGTGCACTGGAGCTGCTCGTCATGGACCCGCACGTCAAGGGCATCCTGATCAATATCTTCGGCGGCATCACCCGCGGGGACGAGGTCGCGAAAGGCATCATCGATGCTTCACGAGATCTCGGCCTGAAACTGCCGCTGGTCGTCCGGATGACCGGGACCCGGGAAGAGGAGGGCCGCCAGCTCCTGCGCGAGGCGGGCATCACGCCCGAGGCCTCTGCCACCGTCGCCGCCCGCAGAGTGGTCGAGCTCGCTGCTGCCGGCCCGCCGGCCGACGCGGGTGGCGCGGCACGTGCCAAACCCGCGTTTGAGGCGTAATGAGCATCCTGCTTTCCGGCAAGAGCCGCGTCTTGATCCAGGGTCTGACCGGGCGAGAAGGCAGTTTCCACACCGAGGCTATGAAGGCGTATGGCACCAACATCGTCGGGGGCGTCAGCCCCGGAAAGGGTGGGAGCACGAGCCTCGGAGTCCCCGTGTTCGACACCGTAGCCGACGCCCGCCGGGCGACCGACGCCGATGTCAGCGGCATCTTCGTGCCGGCGCCATTTGCCGCGGACGCGATCATGGAAGCGGCGGCCGCCGGCTTGGAGCTGATCGTCTGCATCACCGAAGGGATCCCTCTTCACGACATGGTGCGGGCGCGCGCATTCGTTGCCGAGTGCGGCGCTCGGCTGATCGGTCCCAATTGCCCGGGTCTGGTCACAGCAGGCCAGGCGAAGGTCGGGATCATCCCGAACCACATCAACCGGGAAGGTCCGATCGGGATCGTGTCACGCAGCGGGACTCTCACCTACGAAGTCATCCAGGGGCTGAGCCAGGCAGGAGTAGGACAGACCACCTCGGTGGGCATCGGCGGTGATCCGATCCTGGGACTCTCCTTCAAGGAGATCCTGGCCCTCTTCAAAGACGACAGCGCCACCCGGGCGGTGGTCCTGATCGGTGAGATCGGTGGCAGCGACGAGGAGGCGGCGGCCGAGGAAGTGATCGGGCGGGGCTTCGGCAAGCCGGTGATCGGGTTCATCAGCGGCCGGACCGCCCCGGAGGGGAAGCGGATGGGCCATGCGGGGGCCATCATTTCAGGCAACAAAGGCACGGCGCAGTCCAAGCTGGACTCCCTTCGGAAGGCCGGAGCCCGCGTCTGCGAGACGATCGAGGAAGTGGTGGATGCCACCCGCGACCTGGTGGGCGTGGCCCAGGCTTCCTGACCGGCACCCAGCAGGTTAGGCTGCCGGCGCGAAGTTATAGCATCGCCTGAGGCGATGACTTCCAAGCGTCCCCTACGTCGCCGCCGATTCCGCATTTTTCGCACCCTCGGGCTGGCGCTCCTGGTGATGATCGTGGTGGGGACCATCCTTGCCTTCACTCCCGCGCCCAGCCTGACCGCAACCGTCTCCCCGCCGGACCGACCCGCGGGCGACTCGCAGCTCCCCTGGCTGCGCACCGAGCAGCGACAGATCGTCGACGCCATGGGCCGACGCGTGCTCCTCCGCGGCTTCAATGACGATGCCCTGGTCTCCTACCCTAATGACCCGCCGGCGCCGCTGGACGAAAAGGATGCAGTCCTGATGGAGCGGGCGGGGTTCACCGTAGTTCGCCTCGGAATCGACTGGGCCCAGCTCGAGCCGGTCCGCGGGCAGATCTACCAACCGTACCTCGACAGGGTCGCCGACGCGGTCCGGCTTTTCAATCAGCACGGCATGTACGTTGTGCTCGAGATGCATTTCCGGCTGGGCTGGAGCCCGAGCAATGGCTACTCGGGAGCTCCCGGGTGGGCGCACATCGACGGCGTGCCCAACTGGAACCCGCTCCCGCGGTACACGTGGAGCCCGTCCCTTTCGCCGGCGGCCTGGGTGGCTAATACCTACTTCTGGACGTCCTCTGACTGGCAGAAGGACTTTTTCTTCACCTGGAAGGCGGTGGCCTCCCGCTTCCGAGCGGTGTCCGGGGTCGCAGGTTACGACCTGTTCAACGAGCCGCTGCCGCTGCCGATTCCACCTCGCCTGTTCGAGAAATACTGGATGTGGCCGCTCTACCAGCATGCCATCGAGGCGGTCGGGTCGGTTGACGGGAACCACCTCTTTTTCGTAGAGGGGATCCTGCTCTTCACGCTGGACACCCTGATGGTGCCGCTACATGCGCCAAACCTGGTCTATGGAAACCACATCTATGAAGGCTCACTCGTGCCGCCGCTCTGGAATGGCGACCCGGGCCCCGTCCAGCACACCTTCGCCGTACGCCTCAAAGAGGCCGCCGTGCTCAACGCCCCGCTCTGGGTAGGGGAGATGGGCCACGACCTGACTCAATCGGGGGCGATGTCCTATGTCGACACGCTCCTGAACGATTCCGATGACCACCAGCTGGGCTGGGCCTGGTGGCAGTGGCGCGAGAGCAAGTACTGGGGGGTGCGCGACCGGGCCGGCAGCTACGTGAACATGGACGCCCTTCACCACCTGGCCCGGCCGTTCCTGGCGGCGGCGCCGGGCGGAGTGCTGGCCGGACGCGGCGACGGCGTGGCCGGCCGGCTCGACCTGTACGTCGATGCCGGCCACGGCGACTTCCCGGTGCTGGTGTCCTGGCCTGAGCTAACCCTGGGAACCCCGGCGCTCTCCGGCAGCTGCACTGCGGGCTCTAGCTGGGACCAGGCAGGCGCTCGCCTCACCATCAGCCTGCGGCCTGGGGAGGGCTGCGACCTTCATCTGATGCGAGCAGGCTAGGCCCGCCCTCCAGAACCGTCGACCTAGCGTTTGCGGCTTCGTAGTTCCGCCCAGCGGGCCTGCCAGAATCGGAGCCGGCGGTTGAAGCGCCGAAGCTCGGCTCTCAGCGCCACCAGGTCGGTCCTGGCGACCTCACGGCTGGCGTCCACGGTGGAACTTACCACCGACTCCCGGGCGGTACCGACCATCCGTTCCTTGAAGGCCTTCAACTCACGATAGACGGCGGCCCAATGCGCGGCATCCTCGACCGCGGTCGTGCGCGGGTTCTCACCCTCCAGCAGCCGGTCCTCGTCGACCGTCGCCTCAGCCGCCTTCCGCTCGCGAGCTGTCACCTGCGGTTCATACCGGGAACACCCCGTGCTTGCGGGCCACGGCTGGGCGCCGGCGCGTCTCGTAGAGAGCAAACCGGGCGGCCAGCTCGCGCCGCAGGTCTGACGGCGCGACCACCGCATCGATCACGAGGTCGGAGGCCAGTCGATACAGGTCGATGTCCTCACGGTACTCGTCCTGCAGCCGCCGCACGTAGGCCGGCCGCTCGGCTTCGGGTAGCTCCTGGATCTTGTTATAGAAAACGGCATTCACGGCGGCGCTCGGGCCCATCACGCCGATCATCGCCGTCGGCAGCGCCAGTGTGGCGTCCGGGTCATAAGCTGGCCCGGCCATCGCGTACAGACCCGCGCCATAGGCTTTTCGCACGATCACAGAGATTTTCGGAACGGTAGCTTCCGCTACCGCGGCGATCATTTTGGCGCCGTGACGGATGATGCCCTGTCGCTCGACCTGCGTCCCGATCATAAATCCGGGAACGTCCGCCAGGAAGAGTAAGGGCAGGTTGAAGGCATCGCACAACCATATGAACCGGGCCGCCTTGTCCGCAGAATCGACAAAGAGGATACCGCCTTTTTGCATCGGCTGATTGGCGACCACGCCGATGGCTCGACCTTCGATCCGGGCGAGCCCGCAGATGATCTCGCGCGCGAACAGCTTCTTGATCTCAAAGAAGCTGCCGGCATCGATAATGCCGTCGATCAGCTGCTGCATGTTGAAGGCTCGTCCTTCGTCCGCCGGTACCAGGGCGTCGAGGTCCACTTCGGACTCCACGGCCGCGGCCGGCCGACCCGGCGGGGGCTCCTCACAATTCTGCGGAAAGTAGGAGAGGTAGCGCTTGCCCAGCTCGATTGCCTGCTCTTCGCTCGACACCAGAACATCACCGCAGCCGCTTACCGAGCAGTGCATACGTGCGCCGCCCATCTCCTCGAGCGTCACTTTCTCTCCGATCACCATTTCTGCCATGCGCGGTGACCCGAGATACATGCTGGCGTGGCCTTCTACCATGATGGTCAAGTCGCAGAAGGCGGGAATGTACGCGCCGCCGGCGGCCGAGGGCCCGAAGAGGAGACAGATCTGCGGAACTGCGCCGGAGAGCTGGACCTCCTGGTAAAAGATCCGGCCTGCGTGGCGCCGGCCGGGGAACATCTGCACCTGCTCCGTGATGCGGGCCCCGGCGGAGTCCACCAGGTAGAAAATCGGAACCCGTAGCCGTTCCGCCGTCTCCTGGATGCGAATGATCTTCTCGACGGTTCGCGGCCCCCAGGACCCGGCTTTTACTGTCGGATCGTTCGCCATCACGCAGACAGCCCGGCCGTCGATCTTCCCGACCACGGTGACCACTCCGTCGGCGCCGTATCCCGGCTCGTCAGCGTGGGCGAGTAGCCCATCTTCGACCTCGATGCCGGGGTCGAGGAGAAGCTCGAGGCGCCGGCGGACCGGCAGCTTGCCCTCCTGCCGCAGCTTCTCCGCATACTTGGCGGAGCCGCCCGCGCGGGCGAGCTCCGTCCTCGAATGCAGGTCCGGCTCCTGATCCTTCTTGTCGCCCTTGCTCAGGGCGCTCACGCAGTGGCTCTCCCCGGAGGCTCGTTCTTGACTGCGTGGAGTCTGCCCGGCAGCGGGCTGCCCAGTGTCGTCTCCAGCCGGCGGGCCACGTCGACCAGTCGCTCCACCTCGATCCCGGTCTCGATCTGCATGGCTTCCAGCATGTAAAGTGCGTCCTCGCTGCAGATGTTACCCGCGGCGCCCGGGGCGAATGGGCTGCCGCCGATGCCTCCCACGGAACCCTCGAAAAGGTCGATCCCCGTTTCCAGCGCAGCAAGCAGGTTGGCGATCGCGATCCCTCGGGTGTCATGGAAATGGGCGCCCCAGCGGACTGCGGGCAAGGCGTCCCGGACGGTCTGCACCAGGTCCTCCACCTGAGAAGGATTGGCGATCCCGATGGTGTCCGCCAGCGCCACCTCGCCGATGCCCGTGTCCACGAGTCTGCGGGCGACATCGAGGACCTGTGCGGCGCTTACGCTCCCTTCGTAGGGGCAGCCGAAGGCGACGCTGACGCTGGCGTCGACCTGCACCCCGGCGGACTTACCCAGCCGGCTCACCTCGGCGATCTCGTGGAGCGTCTCGGAAATGCCGCGGTTCAGGTTGCTCTGGTTGTAGCTTTCGGAGGCCGCCACCGTGACCGCCACGTTGCGCACGCCCGCTTCGACCGCTCGCTCCATGCCCTTCACGTTGGGTACAAGCACCCGCAGCTGATCAAGCCGGTCGTGGAGTGCCTCCAGGACCGCCTCGGCATCGGCGAGCTGAGGCACCCACTTTGGGTGCACCATCGAGGTGGCCTCTACCCGCATGAATCCGCACTCAAGGAGGTCGTGGATCAGTCCGACCTTGGTCGCGGCCGGCAGGGTCGCGGGCCAGCTCTGGAGGCCATCCCGTGGCCCGACCTCGATCCACTCGACACGGGGCGTGCCGGTCATCGGCCGGTGAAGTGTGCCTCCCGCTTTTCGAAAAACGCGCTGACCCCTTCCTTGAGGTCCTCGCTGAGTCCGAGCAATGCCAGCTGGTTCTCGAGGTAGGCGAGGGCCGCAGGGTAGCTCATGTCCTGCATCCGGTAGAAGGCTTCCAGGCCGAGGCGCATCCCCAACGGGCTCTTGCGCGCCAGTTCCTGGGCGAGGGCATCGACCTCCGCGTCGAGCCGCTCCGCAGGCACTGCCCGGTTGACGACGCCGAGGCGGGCCGCTTCTTCGGCGCTGATCCGCCTGCCGGTGAGGATCAGCTCCATGGCGGCCTTGCGCGGCAGGTTGCGAAAAACGCTGGCCATGATCAGCATCGGCCACAGCCCAACGTTGACCTCAGGGATCCCGAACTGCGCGTCCAGCGACGCGATGCCCAGGTCGCAGGCTACGGCCAGACCGAGTCCGCCCGCCAGAGCATGACCGTTCACCCGAGCGATCGTGGGCTTGCCCAGCTGGGTCATGTCCATCAACAACTCCCCCAGGCCTCGGCGCTGGAAATAACGGTCGAGCTCTGACATCTCGGACCGGAAGCTCTGGAGGTCGGCACCGGCGCAGAAGGTGTTCCCCGCGCCCGTCAGGACGATCACCCGGACCTGGGCATCAGCCTTCGCATCCTGGAGCGAGCCCCGCAGCTCGCTGATGGTCTCCGGGTTGAGGGCGTTGCGCCGGTCTGGCCGGTTGATGGTGATGGTGGCAACCGCTCCGTTTCGCCCGTACAGCAAGTTCGTGAAGGCCACCGTGCCCCAGTATATGGCCAGCCTCGGGGGGCTTTTCGTGGTGCGGGTTCACCGCTCCTAGAATGGAAATCGTGGAGGATGTGGTGCTGGTGGTGTGCACGCGCGTCCCGGCCGCATGAATCTGTCGCTAAGTAGCGAACAGGAAGAGATCCGGCAGCTGGTACGCGACTTCGCCGAGCGCGAAGTCCGGCCGCGGGCCGAGGAGATCGATCAGACGTCTGATTTTCCCCGCGACCTCGTGGATAAGGCGGCCGGGCTTGGGCTGCTCGGGATCCTGGTCCCCGATTCGTACGGTGGCGCCGGGCTGGACCATCTGTCGTTCGCTCTCTTCATCGAGGAGGTTGCCAGGTTCTCGGCCAGCACGGCGGTGATCCTCGACGTTCACGTTTCGGTCGGGACGGAGCCGATCGTGTTGTTCGGCAGCGAGGAGCAGAAGCGGCGCTGGCTGCCCGACCTGGCCCAGGGCCGCACCCTGGCGGCGTTCGCGCTGACCGAGCCGGAGGCTGGCTCCGATGCCGCGCACCTCAAAACCAGCGCCAGGCGGCGGGACGGGAAATACATCCTGAACGGGAGCAAGATCTTTATCACCAACGCCGGCGAGGCCGGGCTCTATGTAGTACTTGCGTCCACCGACGCCTCTGCCGGTGCCGGTGGAGTGAGCGCGTTCGTCGTTCGCGGGGACAACCCCGGCCTTACCGTTGGTCCTCGTTTTAAGAAGATGGGACTTAACGGGTCTGCGATCGCGGAGGTGCATCTCGAGGACTGCGCGGTTCCCGAAGCCGACCGCCTTGGCGCCGAAGGCGATGGATTCCGGATTGCGATGCGAGCCCTGGATTCCGGCCGGATCGGGATCAGCGCCCAGGCGGTGGGTCTCGCCCAGGGAGCCCTGGACGACGCGGTCGCCTACGCCCGGGAGCGAAAACAGTTCGGTAAGCCGATTGCTGAGCTGCAGACGATTCAGAACAAGATCTCCGACATGGCCGTCAAGGTTCGGGCCGCGCGCTGGCTTACCTGGCAGGCGGCCTCGCTCTGCGACGCGGGCGCTCCCTTCACCATGGAGGCGTCGATGGCCAAGCTCTACGCCACGGACAGCGCCATGGAGGTTACCCTGGAGGCGCTTCAGGTCTTGGGCGGCTATGGCTATCTCGAGGACTACCCGATGGCCCGCCGGGTGCGCGACGCCAAGGCCTGCCAGATCTACGAGGGCACCAACCAGATCCAGCGGGTGGTCATCGCCCGGGAGCTGCTCGCCATCTCATGAACTTCCAGCTCACCGAGGAGCAGCGTCAGATCCGGGAGACGGTCCACGACCTCTGCCTGGAGCGGGTCGAGCCACGGGCCGCGGCGATCGACGAGAGCGGCGAATTCCCGTGGGACATCAAAGACCTGTTCGCCAAGCACGACATCCTCGGGATTCCCTTTCCGCCCGAGTACGGGGGGGTTAGCGGAAGCGCGCTCTCCACCATCCTGGCCATCGAAGAGATAAGCAAGTTCTGCGCCACGTCATCGCTGATCCTTGCCGTCCAATCACTCGGCAGCCTGCCCATCACCCTGGCCGGCAGCGAGGCGCAAAAGCGGAAATTCCTTCCACCGCTGGCGCGTGGCGAGCAGCTGGCGGCCTATGCGCTGACCGAGCCGGGCTCGGGATCGGACGCAGGCGGGATGCGTACCCGAGCCACCCGCCAGGGGGATCAATACGTGATCAGCGGTTCCAAGACCTTCATCACCGGCGGCAGCGTGGCCGACATTGTCATTGTCTTCGCCCGCACAGACCAGGACGGCGACGCTCCTGCCCGCGACATCTCCGCATTCATCGTCGACAAGCAATCGCCCGGGTTTCGAGTCGGCAAGCTGGAGAAGAAGCTTGGGATCCGCGGCTCGCCGACCGCACAGCTCTTCTTCGAAGACATGGTGGTGCCTGCAGCCAACCGCCTCGGTAGCGAGGGGGACGGCTTTCGGATCGCGATGAGGGTCCTGGATCACTCGCGTCCGGGCATTGCCGCGCAGGCGCTTGGGATCGCCGAGGGCGCGCTCGACCTGGCCCGACGCTACGCCCGAGAACGCAAGCAATTTGGCCAGCCCATCAGCGCCTTCCAGGGAATTCAGTTCATGCTGGCGGACATGGCGACCCAGGTGGAGGCGGCCCGGGTGCTGACCTACACCGCCGGCGACGCGCTGGACCGCCGGCAGCCCGGTATCTCCCTGACCTCGTCAATGGCCAAGCTGCACGCCTCGGACACGGCTATGAGGGTGACCACGGACGCCGTCCAGATCCTGGGCGGCTACGGGTACCTGCGAGAGTTCCCGGCCGAGCGGATGATGCGGGACGCTAAGATCACCCAGATCTACGAGGGGACTAACGAGATCCAGCGCTTGGTGATCGCTCGCGAGCTCCTCAAACAGCCATGAAGCAGCTTTACGTCGCCGGCGCCGGCCTGATGGGCTCCGGGATAGCACAGACAGCCGCCATCCGCGGATTCGACGTCAGCCTGCGCGACGTGGATGACTCGATCGTGGGTCGAGCGCTCGACAGTATCAAAAAGCGCCTGGACAGCCAGGTTGCAAAGGGCAAGCTGGAGGCGACTGCCCGGGATGAGGCGGTGGCCCGGTTGCACCCGACCACCTCCCTGGAGGCTGCCGGCCGCGCCGACCTGGTGATCGAGGCCATCACTGAAAACTTCGAGGCCAAGCGGGAACTATTCAAGAGGCTGGACGCCATCTGCCGGGATACCACCATCCTGGCCAGCAACACCTCATCGATCCCGATCACGCGAATGGCTGCCGCCACCAGGCGGCCCGACCGCTTCATCGGCATGCATTTCTTCAACCCGGTGCCGGTGATGCCGCTCGTGGAAATCATCCGCGGCCGCGAAACCTCCGAGCAGACGGTGGCCACCGCACTCGAGCTGGCGTCCGCCCTGGGCAAGACGCCGATCACCTCCCTGGATTACCCCGGCTTCATCGTCAACCGAATGCTGGTCCCCTTCGTCAACGAGGCGATCCACGCACTCACGGAAGGTATTGGGACGCGCGAGGACATCGACCAGGGAGCAAGGCTTGGCCTGCACCATCCGATGGGCCCGCTGGAGCTGGCGGACTTCGTCGGTCTGGACACACACCTTTATATCTGTGACGTGCTGTATGAGGGGCTGCACGACCCGCGCTTTGCCGCGCCGCCGCTGCTGCGCCAGCTGGTTGACGCCGGCCACTTTGGTCGAAAGACAGGCCGCGGCTTCTACCGCTATGGCCCGGATGGCGGCCGCCTCACCGAATAGGTCGGCGGCGCGCTCAGCGAGGCCTGGGTCAGGCCTTCTTGAGCGCCGGGGACCGCGCCTTTCCCTGAGGGCGCCGCCGGACTGACAGCTGAAGACCCAGGACTAGTAGGGAGAAGGCGAGCGCCAGCCCTGCGCAGACGGCCGTGGCCGCCGCCACCAGCGCCCAGGCCATACCGCTCTCACTCGCGATCTTGCCCAGCGACACCCCACCACTCGCCAGGTGAAGGTTGTAGAAGGGGATCAGAACGAATAGGGTCGCGGCGATGACGAAGAACGTTCCTCGTCTCAGATGGCCCGCCGTCGACAGCCCTCCCAGAACCCAAACCGTGGCAATGACCATGGCCACGAAAGCCCCATCCTCAGCGCTCAGCGAGCCGAAGCCGCTCCTATGGAGATCATCGGCGGCATGTAACAGCACAAGTGTGCCGCCGGCGGCTGAAAGCCCGAGCGCGATCAGTCCCCGCCATCCAGTGGCCCTGCCACGAGGATTCGCCGCGCAATCCATAGCTGCCACACACATGATCAGGCAGCTGGGACCAAGGAACAGCAGCGCGATGGCCGCTGGCAGGCCGCGGGTCCGCGCCAGTGCGCCGAGGTCGATGGATCCGCCGCTGACAAAGTGGTTCAAGCCCTGGGTGGCGAACTCGGCGAAGGCGATCGTGCCAGCCACCAGCAGTGCCACCCGGTTCCCCCTCCAGATTAAGAAAAGGCTGAGCAGCCAGACGCCGGCCAGCAGGACAGCCACCCAGATA
>VBDY01000052.1 GCA_005882775.1 Chloroflexota bacterium
CAAGCGACGGTGTGTTGAGCTCCTGGTCGCTCAGCTCGTGCACGCTGTACCGATCCTGGAGGCGATTCTGCAGGTACGATGCAATCTCGGGGTCGGTCGCGCCGTAGCTGCGGCTCCGGCTGTCGATCAGGGCCTGGTCATGCGAAGGCCCGGCGTAGTACTGTTCCGCCACCCTGGCCCCGGCAGGGACATGTGAAGCCAGCCAGGCAAATGCCTCGGTCCTGGTGTCGGTCCGCGGCAATAGCGAATCGAACGAGAAGTCGTGTGCCAGGGCGGGCAGCGAAACCAGTGAGGCGCCGACCGCGAGGATCAAACCGGTTCGGCGAAACCGCCGGGCTATCTCGGTCAGGAAGCGTGCCGCCAGGAGTACCAGCCCGGGCAGGAGCGGATCAGCATATCGCGCGTAGTCCGTATGACCAACCCCGATGAGCCCGTAGTAGGCGACGAGAAAGGCGAGGAGGATCCAGTCAGCCGGCGTTCGCCGCATCACGGCGTAGATGACGCCGGCCAGGCCAAGCAGGAACAGTGGCGGGTCCAGTCCATACCAGAGACCCAATCTCACCAAGCGGATCCAACCGATCTCCGGGCTGGAGGGCGCGGCGAGATGCTGAAAGATGTATCCGAGGCTCGACTGAAAGCGGGCAAAGTCAATGATCAGGAAGGGCGAAGTGACGGCAAAGACCACCAGGCCGATCAGCGCAATGGCCAATACCTGGAGCCCGACGGCTGCCAGCGTGCGGACGGACCGAGCAGAAGGCCGCGAGCCGACGGCCGCGGCGATCCCGGCGAGCGCCAGCGCCCCGTTGTATTTGACTCCGGCCGCGATCCCCAGGGCCGCAGCCGTCAGGATGCCAGCTTTCCCGGTGCCCGTTTCCATGAGCCTGACCGCGAGGTAGAGGACCACGGTCACCGCGAGCGTGAGCGGTACGTCGATGGTGGCGAAGTGGCTGTCGCGCACGTGCAGGAAAGCGAGTGCGAGGAATAGCGCGGCCAACAGACCAGCCGCCTGGCCGTACGCCCGCCGTCCCAACAGGTAGACGACCACAACTGTCGCCGTACCGAGGATGGCGCCGAGCAGCCGGACGCCGAGGTAAGGAGCTGCCGGCCCAAGCCAGGCAAAGATCGGCCGCAGAGCGCCCAGCCAGGCCGCCGAGACGTAGAAATACAGGTGCGGCCAGTCCGCGAAACGGGGATCGAACGCGCCGTGCAGAACCCCCACGGCGCGTCCGACGACCACGTTCTCGTCGGGCCGGTAGACCGCGGGCAAGCCAAAGGTGATGCCCCAGATTCGCAATCCGAAGGCGACCAGGGCGATCGCGGGCAGGGCGAGCCTGGGCATCATTCGAGAAGATAGGGGATGTGAGCCCTTCCCTCGAATTAACCCCGGAGCTGGTCGCCCGCTATCCGCGTCCCGGAATGGCCGTCCCTGCGCAGGTGCGTTACTCGCCGGACGGTCGTTGGGTCACTTACCTGCACAGCCAAAGCGGTGACCTGGTGCGAGACCTCTGGCGAATGGAGCTCAAGACCGGCCGGAGCGAATGCTGGATCAGCGCCGACCAGGAGGAAATGGGTGCCTCCTTTTCGCCGGACGAGCTGCTGCGCCGCGAGCGCGCGCGGATACGCGGTGAGGGAGTGACCGAATATCTCTGGGCCAAGGATGCGCCGGTCCTGCTCACGGTCTTGAAGGGAGACCTATACCGGTGGTCTGACGGCAACCTGGTCAGGGCCGCTAAACGTGTGATCGATCCGAAAATCAGCGATGACGGGCGCCGCGCCTTCTTCATCCGCGACCGCGAAGTCTGGTGCGTTGATGAGAGGGGAGAGGTTGCCCTGACCTCAGGCAGCGCTCCGGGGATCAGCAACGGGGTTGCGGAATTCGTCGCGCAGGAGGAACTCGACCGCCTTAGCGGATACTGGCCGTCTCCAGATGGTGGTCGGGTGGCCTTTGCCCAGGTGGATGAGCGGCACATTCCCATATATCCCATCGTCCATCAGGGAAAGCAGCCGCTTGAGATTGAGGAGCACCGATATCCGTTCGCCGGCGCGGCGAATGCCCGGGTCAAGCTCGGCATCGTGCGAGTAGATGGGGGAGATCCTGCCTGGCTCGATCTGGGCAAGGACGACATCTACCTCGCCCGGGTTGACTGGCACCCCGACGGCCGGCTTTTTGTGCAGGTCCTCTCACGCGACCAGAAACGCCTGGAGCTGCGAGCCTACGATGCGGAGGGGCGCGCGTCGGCCGTGCTCGTGGAGGAATCGCCGGTGTGGATCAACCTCCACGATGACCTGCGATTTCATAAGGCGACCGGCGAGTTTGTCTGGTCGTCTGAACGGTCCGGCTTTCGACACCTCTATCTCTATGCGTCGTCCGGGGCGCTGGTGCGTCCCCTGACTTCCGGCGAATGGCCGGTCGATGCCATGCTGGATCTCGATGAAGGTGCCCGCGAGGTTTACTTTGCCGCCGGACGCGAGTCGCCTACGCATCGACAGGTCTTCAAGGTATCTCTCGATGGTGGAGAGCCACAAGCGCTGACTCGAGAACCGGGGATGCACGACGCCGTCTTCGCACCCGACTTCTCCAGCTACATCCATAGTTTTCACAACCGATCCAACCCTCCGGCCCTGACGCTGCGGCGCCCTGAGGGCTCGCCCACGCACGTCCTTCACCCAGCCGCGGCCATTGAGCTCGACCTACCCAGCCCGGAGCTCCATCGTTTCTCGGCGGATGACGGCACGGTCCTGCACGCGGCCGTATACCGGCCAAAGACCAGCGGTAAAGCGCCGGTAGTGGTCGAGGTCTATGGGGGACCGCAGGCCCAGATGGTGGTGGATGGCTGGGACGAGACGGTCGACCTGCGAGCGCAACTGCTCGCCAGGGAGGGTTTTGTGGTTCTCAAGGTGGACAATCGGGGGTCGTCGCGACGGGGCCTGGCTTTCGAGGCGCACCTTGCCGGGCGCTTCGGAGAGGTCGAGCTCCGCGACCAGGTCGCCGGGGTCAAATGGCTGGGCTCGCTCGGGTTCGCCGACCTGAGCCGGGTCGGCATCTACGGCTGGAGCTACGGCGGCTACATGACAACGATCGCGATGACCAGAGCGACAGATATCTTCAAAGTGGGCGTGGCGGGGGCACCGTCCACGACCGAGGCGGCGTACGACACGGCCTACACCGAGCGGTATCTCGGTACGCCCCGGGACAACCCGGATGGCTACCGCGAAAGCGCCGCCATCACCTACGCCGCGGGGTTGAAAGGCAAGCTGTTGCTGATCCACGGGCTGATCGATGAGAACGTGCATTTCCGGCACACCGCTTTGTTCATCGATGCGCTCAACGCTGCGAACAAGCCCTACGACCTGCTGATCTACCCGAACGAGCGCCACATGCCGCGGAGCGAGAAAGACCGGTTGGCGATGGAGACCCGGATCCTGGAGTATTTCAAGCAGCATCTCTAGAATCAACTCGCGCGGAGCGGTCGCCTAGTCCGGTCGAGGGCGCGGCACTGGAAATGCCGTAACCGGGGTAACCCGGTTCGCGAGTTCGAATCTCGCCCGCTCCGCCACCACGCCTTGTAGCTGCTGAGGCTGTCGGCCGCCGCCAACCCGCCGCCGACATCAGCTCCACCCGAATTGTCCGACATTGGTATGGTCGGATGGATTGTGAACGGCGGGACTCGGCTGGCCAATCGAGGAGTCAGAGATGACAGTCGTTCGTGAAGTGATGACCAAGCAGCTGGTGACCGTGGAGCCCCAGACCTCCGTGGCAGGGGCGGTGACCGTCATGGGGATGCACCGAGTAGGCGCGGTGCTGGTGATGGAGCACGGGAGGCTGGAAGGAATCTTCACGGAACGGGATCTCGTGCGGGCTATGTCATATGACATTGGGGCATCGAGCCAGCCGGTTTCTCAATGGATGACCCGAAACCCCGTCACGGTGGGCCACGAAGCGTCGGTTGGGCAAGCGCTGGAAATCATGCTGGCCAGGCAGTTCCGGCACCTTCCCGTGATGGAAGGCGAGACCTTGGTCGGAGTAGTCTCGATACGCGATCTCTCTCGTGCCACGTTGCGCGAGTGAATACAGAGAGGTTCCTGCTTAGTCTTATGCGCGATTAGGTCTAAAGGAGGCAGCGGTGGCACAGACACCAACCGCGACCGTACCGCGGTCCCAGACCGAGGTCTATGGCGATTTCAGATCGATCATCACCGCCATCAACCCAACATGGGAGATGGGAGGCTTCACGCTCCCGGACGGGACCGTCTGGAAATACCGGGAGCCCAACGCCACGGTCATCGTGGAGGGGGATCGCCTGCGGGTGCGTGCGAATCCGCTCACGCGCAGCCACGACAAGCTGCAGGTCCTCGACAACGCCAAGCACATGTACTACTCGACAGCCCGCTTCTCCCC
>VBDY01000173.1 GCA_005882775.1 Chloroflexota bacterium
CCCAGCTCCCCGGCCCGCCGGATATCGCTCAGCCGCCAGACGGCTTCCAGCCTGAGCCACTCTACCTCGAGCCTGTGCTCCTCTGGTTGCGGTCCCAGGGCAAGACAGCGCTCGGCGAAGCCCAACGCCGCCCTGAAGTCCTCACGGGTTCCGGCTTTACGGCTAGCAGCTTCGAGCGCATCGACGGCCGCGCCCTGCAGGCCGGGCTCGGCCTTCCCGTGGAGCTCGATCTGCAACTGGACCGCGGTCTCGAGGTGGTAGGCGACGATCTCGGCGAATTCGGCTCTCCGGTCGCCCGCCGAGTCGGCAAGCCAATGGGCGAAGCGCTCGTGGAGCTCGGCACGCCGCGCCTTTGGAAGTCCCGCGTAAGCAACGTCCCGGATCAGGATGTGCTTGAACCGGTAAGCGCGGTCCTCGGGCGACCCCTCCTCGAAGATCAAATCGCGCATCACAGCGTCCTCCAGGTGGCGGTCGACCATCGAGGTATCCTCACCCAGCGCCACCAGAGCGGTTCGATCGAATGCGCGGCCGACAATAGAAGCGGTCTGCAGGAGCGCTCGTTCGGGGCGTGGAAGCGTATCCAGGCGAGCGCGAATCAGCGCTTCGACCGTTTCCGGAACCCGCACGTCGCCTGCGGCCGGTGTGGCAACCCAGCGTCCATCACGGCGTACGATCACGCTTTCGTCGATCAGCATCCGAAGGACTTCTTCCACGAACAGGGGGTTGCCCTCTGACCGCTCGACGATCCGGTCGCGCAGTGACGGCGGCAGCTCTTCCACCGTGAGCAGCGCACTGACCAGCTGGGCGGACTCGTTTCGACTGAGCGGGTCGAGCTGGATGCGAGTCGACTCGATGCGTCCCCCACCCCATCCCGGACGGTGGTCGAGCAGCTCCGGGCGGGTCAGGCAGACGATCATCAGCGGGGCGCCCCGTACCCAGGAAGCGACGTATTCGATGAGATCGAGCAGCCGCGGCTCGGCCCAGTGGATGTCCTCGAAGATGGCAAGCACCGGGGCTTCGGCCGCAACCGTCTCGACCAGGCGCCGGAATGCCCAGGCGATCTCCCGGTCGAGGCCCTCCCCGCCCACGGGCGATTCTTTGCGGAGGCCGATGGCGAAGGCCAGACGCTCGGCCACCGCCGCATCGGGGGCGACCGACCGCAGCTGATCGAGGGCCTGATCGCTGGTCATCTCGGAACCGATCCCGGCGGCCGCCCAGGTCATCTCGGCCATCGCCCAGTAGGTGATCGCATCGCCGTAGGGCAGGCAACGCCCGCGCAAGACGCGGGTCCCTTCACTCTGGAGACCAGCTGCGAATTCGCGGATGAGCCGGCTCTTGCCGACCCCCGGGGCACCCAGCACGGAGAAGAGGACGGTCTTACGCTCGGCTCGTGTCCGGCGTGCGGCTTCCTTGAGCAGCGCAACCTCTTCATCGCGACCGGTCAGGGGGGCGCTCAGGCCCTCCACGCCACGGGCGCCGCCGACCTGGTCGGACGTCTTCAGGACACGCCAGGCACGGATCGCATCCTTCTTTCCAGCGAGTTGGAGCTCGCCGACCGCTTCGTAGCTGACGGCACCGCGGGTGAGGGCGTGGACCGCGGGACCTACGACGATCTCGCCCGGTTTCGCCTGTTGCTCGAGCCGGGCGGCCAGGTTGAGCGGATCCCCGGTCGCCATGGTGGCGCCGCCAAAGGGGTCGCCGACCACGACCTCTCCCGCCTCCACACCGAAGCGGACGCCGAAAGCGACCCGGTGGCGAGAGCTCGCCTCCTCGGCGAGTGTCTCGGTCCCTTTCTGGATGGCGACCGCGGCGCGGACCGCCCGCTCGGGATCGTCCTCGTGAGCCTCCTTGAGGCCGAAGACACCGAGCACGGCGTCGCCGCTGAACTTCTCGACGGTGCCGCCGTGAAGGTGGATCTCCCGGGCCGCCATCTCGAAGAAGCGTCCGACCAGGCCGCGCATCACCTCCGGGTCGAGGCGCTCGCCCAGGCTGGTCGACCCGACCAGGTCTGCGAACAGGGCGGTGACGTTCCGGCGCTCCTCCACCCCGACCCGGGTGGTAAGAGCGGTACCGCAGGAGGGGCAGAAGCGGGCGTCCGCGGCTACCTCTGCGTGGCAATTTGGACAGGCGGTCACGCCTGCGATCTTATCCTTCAGTCCCCTCCCCTTTGAGGACTGAATCGCCTCCCGTTGGGTGGGTCTGGCTTGAGCCCCGAGCCGGGATCAGCCGTTCTCCAGGTCGATTGAACGGCGGATTTCCTCAAGACGGCGCAGGCCCTGCTGCTCGATCATCGAGGTCTCCACGTCAAGGACCCTGGCCTCGACCGAGGCGCTCGTGATCTGGCCCCTACCGATGGCGATGGCGGTTCGCCTATCGATCTTGTCGCGGACCGCGTCCAGCGTGGGGACGTCCCCTGCGGGCGCCAGTTCCCCGACCGAGCTGAGGGCGGCATTGAGCCGTTCTTGCATGCGGACCGCCTCGAGCTGGGTCAGGAGGGTCGAGCGCTCGATCAGCTTCTGGCGCAAGGTCCGGGCATTATGCTCCACCGCCGCGCGTGCGGCCAGCGAGGCACTCGATGCCTTCACCCGCATCTCGTTCAACTGGCCGGCGTTGGCCTCGACCGAGGCCAGGCGGCCGGCCATCGCCTCGGCGGCACCGGCAAAGTGGGTCGCCTTCTTCTCGTCACCGTCGCTGCGGGCCTTGTGCTCCATCCGGATCGCGTGCTCGATCGATGCCTTCAAGCGCTCGATATCGTCGAGTGTCCGGGCGAGCCGGATGTCCAGCTCGCGTTCGTTGCCAACCACGGCTGCCGCCTGCTGCGTCAACAGCGCATGCTGACGCTTCGATTCCTCGATTGCCTGCTCGATCTGGATTCTCGGGTCGGCCAGTTCCTCCAGCTTTCCTTCCAACACCGCTCCGAAGTACCTCCATGCTCGTCTCAAGATCCGGATCATGTCATTCCTCCTTTATTTGCCGCGTTGATAGATCGCTGTTGACATTCACCTGGTCGATCTCACTGAGCCCGGCTCGCAAACCCTCCAGCTCGTCGGCGAGTTCGGACACCCGGTCGCCGGCTCCGAGCGCGCCGCCCGCCGTTTCGCCCAGGGCGACCACCTCGGCCAGCCGGGTTACGAGACCTTCGAGCGCGAGCACGCCGCTCTGCACTCGCGCAATCTGTGCTGCCTTCGACTGCTCCAGTCGCCGGCGGGCAGCCATCTGCTCCCGGACCAGCCGCAACGAAATCTCGATCTCCCGCCGGGCCGGCTCCGATTCGGCCGCTCGCAGCTCACCGGTAAGCCGCGAGTCCTCAGCACCCAGGCGCGTTCCGTCGATGCTTTGCAACATCCGTCCCACGGTCGAAGTCTGGGCGGCGAGGCGGCGAAGCAGCTCGAGGGTTGCATGCGCCTGCTTACCCATCCCAACAAACCGATCGCCGATGGCACTGGAGCGGCAGGACCGTGCCAGCTGTCGAAAGCTGGCAACGGCTCGGTCCGCTCGCGTCATCCACGCCAGCTCGTCGGAGCCGCCCATGATTCGCGGCTCACCAATTCGATCGCCGATCGCGCCGGCACCGACCTTCACCGCCAGCACCGAGAGCCCGGCCGCGGCGGCCACCAGTAAAGGCAGGCCGAGGACGAAGGCCACTGCTGCGGCGGTCGCAGCCAGCACCAGGCCCAGCGGTTCGCGCAGACCTGCAAGCAGCTTTTTCATCAGAACTTTTTCATCAGAAGTTGGAGAACACCGACTGGAAGATGCTGTCGATGGTTCGCGGATCCGAGGCGTTGTAGGCGGCACCGCGCGCGGCCGTCGCGATCTGCCGGAGCGCCGGCAGGTCGGCGTCGTTGCCGTAGCCGATTGTGAAGACGCGTACCGCTCGATCCTCCGGAGCCGCCTGCAGTTGCCGGACCAGCGCGGAGCGGTCGTCGTCCTGCGGATACTCGTTTCGCCCATCGGTCAGCACCAGCAGGGCATTGATCCGAGCCGGATCGAAGTGCGCTCGCATCGCCTCGTGGGCGCTACGGATCGCGGCGTAAAGCGGCGTGCCGTTCATCGGTGACAGTCCGTCGATCGTCTGCCGCAAGCGCTGCTTCTGGCTGCCGAGAGGACCCATCGGAACCAGCTCCTGGGTGTTCGCGTTGCGGTTGGGACCCAGCCCTGTAGAGAAGATGGTCAACGAGACCTCGTCGTCCGGAGCCAGCTGGTCGAGGGCCCGTACCGCCGCCGCCTGTACCAGCTCGAGCTTCGAGTGGTCGGTGCCGCTCACCGTCTCGGCCATCGATCCCGATACGTCCACCAGAAGGGTGAGTCGCGTCCGCTTGCGAATGTCCGTCCATGACCGCTGGATCTGGTCGAGGACAGCCGGCAGTGGCGGCGTCAGCAGTCGCTGCGGCTGCGCGGGAAGGAAGCCGTTGTCCTGGATCAACTGCGCCCCGGGCTTGCCCTGGTAGTCGCGGAAGCCGGCGTCGAGGAAATGCCGCTGCTCAGCGGCAGTCTGGGCGAATTTCAGGAACTGCGCCGCCGCTTGGCGATGGGCCTCGTCCACCCAGGGCGCGTTCAGGGCGACATAGGGATGGTCCGAGGCGAGCGTTCCCTCGCGCGGGTAGATCGCGACCATGGGGACCTTCGGCGCGGCGTGTTTGCCCAGGCTGGCCGGATTCCCGCTGGGGTTGCCGTGGTTGTAGTCCCAGACCGACTTCTCCTCGATCGCGATCGCCGATACGTAGGTCAGTGCCGCGCCGTGGTCATCAGCCGCCTGCAGGTTCTGCAGGAAGGTGAGCGAGATGTCACCGTAGTGGACGACCGAGGACTCGACGCCTTTGACGAAATCGAGGACCTTCGGGTCGTTGAGCCGGTCCACGCTCAGGTCGCCGGTGACGCCAGTCGCAGCGAAGTAGGCGCCGATCAGGGCGTTCAGCCCGGAGGTCGAGAGGTTGGGATTCGTCTTGCCGAGCCGGAAGGCTCCCCATTCCGGATGGCCCAGCCGGCCCCAGCCAGCCGGGTCGCGGGCCAGCGCCAGGATGTCGGACCAGCCGATCGGGGTCGAAGGCCAGCCGAGCGCCACCGCCATCGGCTTTGGCATCGCGATCACCAGCGGGCTGAAGGCGAGATGCGGAATCGCATCCGGAAGCATCGGAGCCGTATCGCTCTTGAGCCGTTGCCGCAGCAGCACCACCCAGGCGGTCGATGCCGGCGACCAGACGTCGGGCGCCGGGCCATCGACCTTCTCGTCCCAGCCACGGGCGAGCGCCTGTTCGGCCGCGCCCGACGCCTTTGACAGGACTTTGACCTGGACGCACTGCCCGTTCAGCGTTGCGCCACTCTTATTGAAGTCGGCCGCCACGCCGCTCAGCAGCGCCGCCTTTTCCGACGACGCCAGCACCTTGAGGGTGAGGCAGGAGGAAGCATTCGGCGGGCCACCCGCCTGCGGGCTTGCCGAACTTCCCCTGTCTTTCAGGTAGACGAGACCGCCCACCAGCACCACTGCGAACGCCAGCGCGATGGCCAGCGATCGACCGTTCGTTTTCATCGCATTCCCTCCTGTTTTCGTTTTCACGGCCCGAGCGTAGGAGGGTTAGGGGGTCAGAACATGATGTGAAAGACGCATGCCGGTACGCATGCGGGTACGCCTAGGTCTTGTCGGTAGCTTCCTGGCGCGTGTACCAGGCGGCGATCTCGGCCCGGCTGTGGACACCCAACTTGTTCATGATGTTCAGGACATGGTGGTCGACACCTGTCTCCTGGACCTGTGGCCTGAGCCTGTACCCGATCTGCCTGTTGGTCAGGCCCTCCGGAATCAGCGCTGCCACCTCCATCTCGCGTGGAGTGAGTTTGCTGCCCGGGGTCGCCGGGCCCCGGCGCCGGGGCTGGTCGACGGCGGGCGCCGGAAGCGCGGACGGTCTGGGCCTGGGCCAGAGCACGCCCGCACCCACTCTGACCGCCAGCACCACAAGCGCCACTATCGCTGCCTTCATCCAGCCCGCTCGCAGGATGACGTTCGCCAGCAGCGCCAGCACAGCGACCGCCCACCCAAGTGGGTCGCGCAACTCCCGGATCGTGGCTGCCATCAGAAGTTTGAGATCACGGCATTCAGTGCCCGGCCGACACTGGCTGGATCGCAGGCGTCGTAGGACGCACCCTTGCCCTCCAGGGCGATCAGGCGGAGGTTGGCTCGATCCCGGTGGTTACCGACCGCGATTGTGAAGACGTGCACCCCCGGGATCTGGCCGGCCAGGGTCGTGACCGAGGTGAGGGTGGGGAAGCGAGGGGCATCGCCCGGGTCAGTGCTGCGCCCGGCACTAATCAGCAGGACTGCGTTGATACGAGACGGGTCGATATTGGTGGCCATGGCGTTGACCGCCGCTTGCAGCGAGCTGTAGAGCGCGACAGGTCCGCTCGATGGTTTCAGCGCCGCGATGGCGCCCTGCAGGGCCGCCTCATCGGCCTGCAGCGGCTGAACCGGAACCAGCTGCGTATACGGTGGGGCGCCGCTCCCTGACCCCGGGAACACCCAGGCTCCGGCCTGGTCGTCGCCGGCCAGTTGCTTCAGGCCGGTGCGGACTGATTGGGCGAAGCGGCTGGCATCGAGGCAGCTGGCCAGCGCCGAGCTATCGATCAGCAGGAGGATCCGGGCCCGCTTCCGCACGAGACTCCAAGACGCCTGCACCGCCTGGATGATCGGAGCCGGCGGCAGCTGGAGATAAGCACCAGGCAGCTCGGGTCGCAAGCCGTTCGCGCGAGCGATGATCGGTCCCGGGATGCCGCGCTTGTCGCGAAACCCTTCTGCCTGGAATCGAGCCTGCGCCTGGGCGCCCTGCAGGTATTGAAGGAATGCCTCAGCCGCCAGTCGCTTGTCGGACGTCACCCAGGGAGCATCCAGGATGGCGTAGGGATGGTCCGCGGCGAGCGTGCCCTCCTTGGGGTAGATCGCGACGAGCGGCACCTTCGGGAGGGGGTGCTGACCGAGGGTGGCCGGGTTGCCGGTGGGGTTGCCCTGGTTGTAGTCCCATACCTCTTTCTCTTCCATGACGATTGCCGAGACAAAGGTCAGCGCCCGATTGCTGTCGTCGGCGGCCTGCAGGTTGAGCAGGAAGTTCGAGACCGAGTCGCCATAGTGGACGACGGCCCGTTCAACGCCTGAAACAAACCCGGCCACTTTTGGCTGGGTGAGGACCTCCGAGGTCAGGTTGGACGACCGGCCGGAGGCGGCGAAGTAGGTTCCGATCAGGGCGTGCAGGCCGGACGTGGAGATCAAAGGGTTCGTCTTGGCAAGCTGAAAGGCCCCAAATTCCGGATGCCCATACCGGCTCCAGCCGCCAGGGTCGGTGGCGAGCTGAAAGAGGTCCGACCACCCGATGGGTTGACCTCGGGCCTCGATCGCCTCGGCCATCGGCCGAGGCATAGCGATTACCAGCGGCGAGCGGCAGAGACTCGGGCTGTCGACCGACGCCATGGCTGAGCGATGCTGGCCGGCCAGCGCCTGGTCCAGCAGAAGGATCCAGGTCACCGCTGCCGGAGACCAGACGTCGGGCTTTGGTCCGTCCACCGAATCGTTCCAACCGGTGACGAGGGCCTGCTCCGTGGCGCCGGACGCCTTGCGCACCACGCGGACAGTGACGCACTGGCTGCCAACCATCGGGTGGGTGGCGTTGAAGCTGCCCGCCAGGTCGCTGAGCAGTTGGGACTTCTCCTCTGAGGAGGCGACCATGATCGGGAGGCCGGAGCACGCGGAGCCGGGCGTCTGCATCGCCAGCAACCCGGTCAGCACCGCCGCGACCAGGGCGGCAAGCGCCAACGGTCCCCAGCGATGCATTCTCACACCCCCGTACCAATACTAGCCGCCCCCAAATGCGTACCGGTAGGCGTACCGGTGGCGCCTTTTCCCGCCTGATCTAGCCCGCGCTGGATGCGACTGTGGCTCCATCGAACCAATCAGGAGGTGGGATTTTGAAGCGACATGTACTTCGAGGTCTCTGGGTGGCAGGAACGGTCGCCATTGTCGGGCTCGCAGCGTTCGTATACCGGTCCGACTCAGTCAGTGTCGCCTCTTACCGACCAGCTTCAGCAGTTGCCGTCGGGACGGACGGCTCCAGCACCGAGAGCCCATACAACTATCGCGTCGGCGATCGACTCTGCAGCGGGAGCACGTGGGCGGCGATCGACCCGGGCAGTTCGCTGACTGTCTACTACGACCCCAACGAACCCTGCGCCAGCGTCAGCATCAGCCCCGCCGACAAGCGCCTGGGGGATTTGGTGTTCTGTGCCGTATACCTGGCAGCGTGGATCGGTGTGATCCGCCTGGCCATGCGGCAGCAGAAGGAGATGACATGGCAGGCCAGCTAGTGCAAAGCGCGCCCTTCTTTCCCGGGCCCACAACGAAGCGGCCGCGCTCGCGCCTGCGCCGTCTGATCGTGGCCCTCCTCATTGCAGGAGGCGGCCTTGCCCTTCTGGCCATAGTCGCGCTCGTGATGATGTTCGGATATGCGATGGCCAAGTGTCCGCCGAAGGATTTTCCCGTCTATGCCGACGCCCAGGAGACAGACTTCAACTACGCCGTGGCTGATGGGAGCAGCGACTGCACTGTCGGTTGGGAGTCTGGGGCGACGCCGGACCAGGTGGCGACGTTCTATGACGGCGGCCTGTCCTCAGGCCCGTGGCAACTCGTAAGTAAGGATGAACAATCGGGCGTATGGTCCTTCCAGCGGCGTGACGACTCCTCCACGGTCGGTCGCATGCGATTTCTACCGCACGAAAAACAGACCAGGATCGAGATGGAGGTAATGACCGGGCAATTCCCCGCAGGGCAGTGACCCTAGTGGGAGTCGAGACCGAGGGCAGTGCGCGAGCTAGCAGCCGGCTGGAGCGTGCGCGGCGTAGTCGTACAGGTTCGCCAGGAACTGGTGCGGATTCACGGTCCCGGCGTGAGCGCGCAGCGGCAGCGGTGACTCGATGATCTCGAAATGGACGTTGGCCATGTCGCTGAACCCGGCTCCCGGATCGTCGGGGTCGCCGCCGCTCTTCGCGATCAGAGCGCCGGCGTCGACGTGCTGCCAGTTCGGGGTGGCGAATTCACGAACATGGCCGTAAAGGAAGGCGACCGGGTCGCCTGAGTCGTCGCGGAGGGTGTCGGAGATCAGGACCGCGGCCCAACCCTGGGGGAATCCCGGGATGGTCCAGTTGGTCATGGTGAAGACGGTTCCCGATGTCACGGCGTATAGCGGCGTGCCGCTGTCGAGCGTGATGTCGATCGCGTTGTGTCCGTAGAGCACGTGGAGGGTCCCGGTCGTGATGTCGTACACGGGGAGGTGCTTGCGGACGGCGACGCCGTCGTAGGCGCCATAATCCTCGACCATCGAGCCCTCGGCGTCACCGGGCTTCCCCCAGGGGAGGTGCAGATGAAGCGAGCGCGCGTCCTGGACGTTGCTAGTGAACGCGATATCGAGAGCCCTCTCAGGGCAGGCCTGTGAAAGCGTGACGCGAGCGGGCGCAGAAGAGGGACTTGCGATGACCGGTGCTGCGACGGCGGCGCTCCCAGCCAAGTGGCTGAGCAGCCCGGCAACCGAGCCAAGCGCGACGCCAGCCATGAGCATAGAGAGCCTGAGGAGTTTCATTCCGTTTCCCCTCCCTAGAGGGTTGTGGTCCGCTGCCTTGACTTGCGCCCGCTGCGGTCATGAACACAACGGAACACGCCGGCAAAAGGGTACGGACGCTCGAGCGGACCGGCTAGTGCCCCTCGGCGACGTAGGGTTCTCTGGCGTTGGCGTAAAAAGCCTGCCAGAGCTCGTGCCGGTGGGCGGACACCCAGGCGACCATCGCGTCTCGATCCTCCGGCAGGCTGGCACCTGCCGCCGCCGAGAGGTCTTTGTCGTGCCTGAGCATGTACCCGTGCACCGAGTTGCTGATCGGCGCCGCCGCACCCCGTCTGAAGACCAGAACCATGAAGCCGTAGAGGGCCTCGGCGTTGGCGGAGGAGTCTCCTGGCTCGACCGCCCAGTTGACCAGGTCCGGCCGCGCCTGGGTGATGGCCCCGATGTTCGCCGACTCCTCAATTTTCCCGATGGTGCGCAGCGACTGAACGCAGTTCTTGATGCCCGGGGACAGGTACTTGGTGACGTAACCCGAGACAAACGGGTTGGCGCTGCCCGCACCGAAGTGTTCGATGGCCATGTTGGCGCCCTCCAGGTACTTGATGCCGTCCTCCAGCTCCGTCTGCCCTGGCCGCAAGAGACCGAGCAGGTCTTTGGCTTTGGCGAGCTTGCTGTTCGCCTTCTCGAGCCAGCTCGTCACGTCCGTGATCCCCTTTGGAAGCTCCGGAATCTTGATGGTCTTCTTGCCCGCGAATTCGAGCACCTTGTTGATTTTCTCGACCTTGCTGGTGATGATCTCGGCGGCTTTCTTGACGTCCTCGATGGACGAGACCACATCCTCCATCGCTTCGTGTATTTTGGTCAGTTCGTCCGGAGCCCCTGCCATGAAAGCGGCGTGTCTCTTGATCGCCACCTGCTCCTGGAACTCATGGAGCTGGCGTTCCGCAACCGCCCTCAGCGCGTCGGCTTCGGCTCGGCGGGCGCGGCCCATGTCGGCTGCGCGCCGTTCCCGCATGTCGCGGATTGTCTCGAGGGCACCCTTGCTCCACTCGTTGAACCATTTCTCCTCGGCCGGACTGATCGATTGCGACGTCCCCAGATGGGGAGCGGCCTTGTTGAAAAGGCGCGAGGCCTCGAGGGAAACCAACTTCAGGGCGGTCGCTTCGTAACCGGCCTCCTCAGCCTCCGCAATCTCTTCGTCCGCCTGCGTCCGGAGACCCGCTAGGTCCTGGGTGTACTCGATGTAGTCGATAGTCTGGCTGACGGCCGGAGCAGGAGGGTCGGGGGCACGCTGCACAGCGTCCTGGACGAGTCCGACCATGGCCTGGTTTCCGGCAGTCCTTTGAATCTCGAGAGCCACGCTGGCGACGCCCCCTTCTACCGCGGGGCCAGACAAGTTGTGACGCGGTCTCTCAGCGCCCTCCCGCTCGGACTCGTTGGTCGACTTCGCCTTGATGGTCGCAGCGTAGCAACGCGGGCGAGCAACGGCAATGACCGAAAGGGCAGCGTGCTCATCCTTCCAGGGCAGTCAGCATTCCTGACATACTCGCCGACATGGCCGGAAGGAGACGCAGATCCAGGTTGGTCAAGGTTGTCGTGGGGATCCTCGCGGTCCTGCTCGCCCTGCTCGTGGGCTACGGCCTGTGGACCGTGTATGAGAACACGCTGACGCCGGCGGCTCTGGGCCAGGGGCCATCGAAAAACGCGGGGCCATCTACCCCCGGCGAGCTCTCCCCTACCGCAGTTCGAGCACTAAAGGCCTATGGGGGTGAGGCGGCCTGGAAAAACGCGACCACGGTGCAAAGCACCGTGACCGTTGGTGGTCTCCTGTTTCAGGCAAAGGGGTTAGGCATTCCGTCTCACGCAAAGATCACCGTCGATGTTCAACGACCCCATACCGTCATCCAACCTATAGATGCAGCAGGCGACATCGGCACTCTCGACGGTTTCAGCGTGACGATCACGTCGCCCGATGGCACGATGCTCGAGCAGCGCGCCGATGCGCGGGACCATCTACAGAACGCCAGCCTCACCACCAAATGGGACCGGATGAACCTGGTGTATTTCCTGGGCTATGCGTTCTGGGGCTACTACACTCTCCCCTACCAACTGACGCGGACCGACATCCAGTGGACGGAACTCGCCGACGGCGAGCTCCAGGCCGACTACGGAACCAACCTGCCGGTCCACAGCCGAATCCAGCGATTCTGGTTCGACAGGACCAGCGGCCTTCTGAGGCGCAACGACTACACGCCCGTGGCGGCCGCCCGCGATGCCAGAGCCGCCAACGTCGTCTTCGAGCACGGAATGTCCAACGGCATTCCGTACACGTCAAAGCGCCGGGTGAAGCTCTCGCTCGCGGAGTACGGTTGGGTTCTCCCGTTTCCCGACTTCATCACCATCGACGTCGAGAGCTGGCGGCTGCAGTGAGGGCGATGCTGAAATGACCTGTGGACGCGAAATTGGCTGACCGGCCTGAAGCGGCCGCGGCAGCAGTCGATGTCCTGGTGCATGGGCGAGCTGGGGCAGACGGCGTCGCCTCGACGGTGAGCCTGGTTCGCGACGGCGCGGCCGTGATCGTCATCGACCCGGGAATGGTCCGGGACCGCTGGGAGATCCTTGATGCACTGTCGTCATCAGGAGTCGACCCGACGGCGGTCACCGACGTGGTGCTCACGCATCACCATCCGGACCACACCGTGAATATCGCCCTGTTTCCGGAGGCGAGGGTCCATGATCACTGGGCCATCTACCATCGCGACACGTGGACGGACCGTGCCGCTGACGGTTTCCTGTTGAGCCCCTCGGTTCGGCTGATCGCGACCCCAGGCCACACCAGGCAGGACATCACGATTCTGGCGGGAACACCAGATGGAATCGTCGCGTTCACGCACCTATGGTGGTCAGCTGAAGGACCCGATGAGGATCCGCTGGCCGAGGACATGCAAGCGCTACATGCGAGTCGCCGGCGGGTTCTCCAAGTCGCGGACCGAGTCGTTCCGGGTCACGGCTCACCGTTCGCACCCGGTTCAACAACACCCAGATGAATCGAGGGGCTGGAGCCTCAGAAGCGGTGCAGAATCGGGATGCGGGGCGCTATCACGTAGTTGAGCTGGATCAGCACGATCAGCGTGATGCTTACCCAGGTTGGAAAAAACGCGCTGAGGGCGGTCGCGACGGCGTAAAGAGCCTGGGCGATCCAGATCCGGCCCCGCATCAGCCGGACGACCTCTCTGGCCTGAGCCTCATGAAAGAGGTGCGCCCGAAGCCCGTACTCGAGACCGGCCAGAAGCATTCCTCCCAGCAGGACAATGTTGAGCCAGTACTCCACGAGGGAGATCCGGAGACCGGGAAAGTGCGCCAGTAGCGCCGTCGAAAAAGGCACCAGGGTCACGGCGAACAGAAATGTGAGCTGCAGCCAGGAGTAGGTGCGATTGCTTCTTGCCAGCTGGCCCAGCTGCGAGCCCTGGCCGACCCAGAAGATGCCGAGTGTCATGAAACTCATCATGTAAATGAGCAGACTCGGGCCCAGCTTGAGAAGCCCCTGCCACAGCTCGCCATCGGTTGCGCCAGAACTCAGAGCAGGCACAGCCAGGCCCAGCACGAGGAGGGTCATGCCGACCGCGAAGATGCCGTCGGAAATCCCTCCGAGCCGGCCGAGGTTCGTGCCAGCCAGCTCGTTGAAGCGGCGGCGATTTGCCCCGGTTTGACTCACGCCGGTAAGGATGACAGAGTACTCACCGAAGCCATAGGAGGAAACCGGATGATCAAGGTTGAACCCGACCAGGTCGTCAAGCATTTCACTGCCTCCGATGGTGTACAACTGGGCTGCCTGGTCGCGGGCAAGGGCCGCCCATTGCTGCTCGTCCACGGCACAGCAGCAGATCACCAGCGCTGGAACCCCGTACTGCCAGAGCTCCAGAAGCGCTTCACCACCTATGCTCTGGACCGGCGGGGGCGCGGCGCCAGCGGCGATTCTTCTGACTGGTCATTCGACCGCGAGGCCGAGGACATCGTGACCGTGATCGAGGGCATCGGCGGCCCGGTTGACGTGGTCGCGCACTCGATGGGCGCCGCATTGTCTATGGAGGCCGCGACCCGAACCTCGGCGATTCGCAGACTCGTCCTGTACGAGCCGGCGCTTGTGGGACTGCCCGCCGCCATCCTCGACGACATCCTGCCGCGCCTCCGCGAGTTACTGGAGGCCGGCGACCGAGACGGGTTGGTGCAGACGTTCATGCTCGAGGTCGCGAAGGTGCCCGCGACGCAGGTGGAACTGCTGCGCTCGCTGCCAGCCTGGCAGGGAAGGCTCCAAGCCTCGCACACGCTGGTGCGCGAGCTCGAAGCCGGACGGGGCTATCGTTTCGAACCGGAGCGCGTTGGCCAGATCCGCGTCCTGACGCTCCTACTGCTGGGCGGGGACAGTCCGGAACATGTGAAGGCTGGCGTTGAGCAGGTGCATCAGGCCATCAAGGGCTCACGGGTCGCGGTCATGCCAGGCCAGCAGCACGTGGCAATGGACACCGGGACCCAGCTCTTCCTTGACGCAGTTCTCGGCTTCCTGACGGAAACCAAATGAGCAGCGCCGCGGTGATGCTTATGCGCGACCCCGGATCAGCTGCTTGAGCTGACCAGCCGTAAGACGGCGCCCGGCAATCACCCGTCGTCCGACCAACGTCTCCTCCATCGTGGCGCGAGCCGCCTCCCGGATCAAGACCTCGCGCGCGTACGCGGCCACGGAGAGCTGGCGCTTGGCGGCCCGCTCACGGAGGACGTCGAGAACCTCGCCCGGTAGGTTCCTTATCTGCAAATGCGTAGTCATGTGATTCTGGGGCGTGCGCCGCGTCGACGCCGTTCAGCTTAGGCGAATGTCTTGATGTTGTGCTCGGCGAGCACTTGCTCCAGTCAGGCCGCAGTCGTTGCGGCTGGCGCTCGGGCAGATCGTGTGAGCAAGGGTTCGGGAGGTGGCATCGCTACCAGCCGATCGTCAACGCTCAGCAATTGCCAACCGCCTTCGTGGACCCTGGTGTGATGCCGGTGACACAAGAGAATCAGGTTGTCCAGGTCGGTCGCGCCGCCGCAGATCCAGTGCACCAGGTGGTGAGCGGCACTCCAGGATGCCGGCCGGTCACAGCCAGGCCAGCGACAGTGGCCGTCCCTCACGTTCAGAGCTCTGCGCGTCGGTGTGGACACGACACGCATCGACCGTCCGACATCAACCACCACCGAATCCGGGTTCAGAAGGATCCGGCTGATAGTCGCATCGCACGCCAGCCGCTGAACCGTCAGCGAGCCGACGGGCGATGAGAACTCCATGTCCGCGGCCGGCGCCCCGGCGAGTCCGCGGAGCGTCTCGAGCGTAGCCGTCACCTGAAGATGCGGCCGCTGGCTTGCTCGCTGCGGGATTTGCGCGGTATCGAGAGCGTGGGTGGCAAGGTCAACGAGGGCATCCGCCATCAGGCGCTCCCGAGACCGATCATCACCGCCACCATCAGGGCGCGCCAGCGGCTCGAGGGCAGTCCGAAGCGCGGCGCCGCCGGATGAATCGAGCCAGCCGTCGAGCCAGACCGACCCGTCATCGTGGGCGCTCAGCCGAAGGAAGCGCGCCTGGGCCGCTTCCTCTTGCTCGGCATTGAAACCGGCCGGATCGTTTGCATGCCGCACCTTCTTGCAGAAATGCCAGAAGCTGCCAACGCTGCTACGCCGCGCCTTCTCCAACAGGACAGTCTCATCGAACGGCTGATTCGGGGCCGACTCGGCCTGCGCACTGGCCAGCCCGGCCATGTAAGAGAGGTGCGCAAACCCAATCTCGCCACGGGACATGGACTCCAGGCTCTTGGGCATTTTCGACATCTCCTCGCCCACCCGGACGCGGTCTGCCGACGTGCCGCTCGCCATGTTGCAGTTGTGCCGGATCCAGTCGATTGGACTCGTCGAACCCTGGCGGTCCCACTCGTCGGTGACCGAGAACGCGGCAGCCGTCTCGGAGAAGTCGAGCTCGAGGGAGTCGATAACCTGGCGGAGCTGGATCAGCCCCACTGCCAGGTGTTCAGGATCGCGATCAGCCTTGGGTCGCCGGCAAAACCGACCGACCGAGGTGGCGAGATCCCTGAACTCAGGGCTTTCGGACGCAGACCCCCCAACCCCCACCATCACGGACAAGTATACGAACATATGTTCGTAGTGTCAAGTTTCTAGTGCGTCAAGATAACTGGCAGGGTTTCAGGCCGTGATGTCGGGTGAGATCACGATTGCCGAGGCCGCCCGCCGCCACGGCGTCTCGACGGAG
>VBDY01000061.1 GCA_005882775.1 Chloroflexota bacterium
GACTATGCCGCGGCCATGCACCGCGCTCTCTCCCTTGTGCAGTTCGCCGAGCGCGGCGATGCGCCCTCCCGGCAGCAGGCGATCACTCTCCTTGCTGGTCCGCCTTCGGCGCATCAGCCGGAGATTCTCGCCGACCTGCGCATCGAGCCGCCGGACCTGACGGACGCTGCGCAGCGATTGACCGCGCTGCTGCAGGCGCTCGACCCGCGTACCGACACCCCCAATCCCGCGCTTGCCGGTCAGCAGCTTCAGCGGATCCTCAGCTCCCAACGGTACGCCGCCCTGCGCAACGCCCCATCCCT
>VBDY01000062.1 GCA_005882775.1 Chloroflexota bacterium
AACGCCGCGGTCCGTTTGCTCACAGGCGGGGTGGCAGTCGCCATCAGCGGTGAGCGAGTCTGGGACCGCAGTCCGCTGACCGTGCGCGAGATTTTTGCCCGCGCGGCGGAGCCGGATCGGCTGCGCCACCTTTTGCTTTCCTTCGAAGCCGCCGTGTATGGCCATCGCCGGCCGGATGCCGCCGGCTACGCGCGAGCCGCCGAGGTGGCGATGCCATTTCGTCCCGGTCGGGCATGAACAGGCGGGGAACGTGGGCCCTGTTGGCGGTGGTCGCTGCCATCGCCCTGATCGTGCTGCTGCGGGGCCCGGTTGGGCCGGGCAGCTCGCCCAACCACCGGTCGGATAGCAACGCACCCGACGGGACATCGGCGCTGCTCACGTATGCGCAGGCCCTCGGGCATCCGACCGGTACTGTCGAAGGGACCTTCACCCTGCCGCCTCCGCCGGCGCTGATGTTTGTCTTCACCCCCGGGGGATTCAGTGGAGCGGAAGCCCGGCAGGTCCTCCAGTGGGTTTCATCCGGCGGCCTTCTCGTTTACGCGGCTGAGGAGGGCGATCCACAGCTCGACGGCCTGCTTGGCATCCAGCGCCAGAGATCGACCGCGCCGGGAGCGGCCACCGCCCCCGCCCCCATCCTCGGAGGCGTAAGTCATGTTGACGGCGCCGCCCAGGTCTTCCCGCTCAGACCGCTGCCCGCGCAGGTGCCGTTGCTGCGCAATGAGCATCTGGACACCCTGGCCGTGACCAGCCGCGTTGGCTCGGGGCAGGTCATCGCCCTGGCGGACCCGCTGGAGCTGTGCAACAGCTACCTGGGGCATGCCGACAACGGGCGGCTCGCCGCCGACCTGATCGCGCTCGCCCCGGCTGGCGGGCGAGTGGTCTTTGATGAGTTTCATCACGGGTCGGCAGCCTCGTCCGCGCCGCTGACGGATTGGATGCTCACGCCCTGGGGCCTGGCGCTGCTCTGGCTGGTCCTGGTGGTCTTTGCCGGCCTGGCGGCTCGCGGCCGGGTCTTCGGGCCGCAGATCGCGATCGGTGCGCCGGCCGACCGGTCGACGGCGGAGTATGCGCGTGCCGTCGGTGACTTGCTGCGCCGTGCACGGGCACGCCAGGTCACGCTGCAGACGCTGGACCTCGCCGCCCGGCGCGCCCTATCCGAGCGGCTCGGTCTCAGTTCCGGCGCGTCTGGTTTTGAGGAGGCTCTGGCCCAGCGGGCGCCTGCGGTCGCCCGCGAGCTCAAGGCAGTGGAGAGCCGGATCGGTGCTGCCGCCGGTGCCGAAGACTCATTGCTCGCCGCTGCCCGGCAGCTGCATTCGATCGCCTATCCGGTCGCCCCGCAAGCCTCAGGAAAGGAGCCGTCATGAACGCCGTTGACTTTTATTCCCGCTTCCGTGCCGAGGTCGAGAAGGTGATCGTCGGCCAGACCGATGCCGTCCGCCTCTGCGCCCTGGCCGTGCTGGCCCAGGGACACATCCTGCTCGAGGGCGTACCCGGTGTGGGCAAGACCCTTCTGGCGAAAACCATCGCCCGTCTGCTTTCTCTTCAGTACGGGAGGGTCCAGTTCACACCCGACCTGATGCCGGCTGACATCGTGGGCACGGCTGTCTACGATCTGCAGACACGGGCGTTCCGCGTCCGGCAGGGGCCGGTCTTCACCAATGTGCTGCTCGCCGACGAGATCAACCGCGCCCCCGCCAAAGTCCAGTCGGCGCTGCTCGAGGCCATGGAGGAACGTGGGGTCAGCCTCGAAGGTCAGCAGCTGCCGCTCCCGGATCCGTTCATCGTCTTCGCCACCCAGAATCCCGTGGAATACGAAGGCACCTACCCGCTGCCCGAGGCTCAGCAGGACCGGTTCCTCTTCAAGGTCGTGCTCGACTACCCGTCACCCGAGCAGGAGCTTGAAATCCTGCGCCGCTGGGATTCCGGGATCGAGCTCAAAGACCCGGCCCGGGCCGGCGTCCAGCCGGTGCTCGATGCGGCCGCCATAGGCGAGTGTCGCGCCGAGATCGCGCGTATCACCGTGGACGAGAAGCTGCGGCGCTACATCATCGAGCTGGCTGTCGCCACCCGCCAGGCGCCCGAGCTCGTGCTCGGTGCCAGTCCGCGCGCCGAGGTGCTCCTGCTGCTCGCCTCGAAAGCCGCCGCCGCCTTCGAAGGCCGCGATTACGTGACCCCGGACGACGTAAAGGGCCTGCTGCGTCCCGCCTTTCGCCATCGCCTGCTCCTGCGCCCGGAGGCCGAGGTCGCCGGCCAGACTGCCGACAGCCTGCTCGACGGGGTGATCGCCCGGGTTACACCGCCACGCTGACATGACCCTGGTTCCGCAGCCGCGATTGCTGGTGGCGCTTGGCCTGGGCGCCGCGCTCGTCCTGCTCCTGGTTTTGAGTCCGCTCTTCTGGCTCGTTGTCATCCTCTATTACGCGGCTCTCCTCGTGGTCGTCCTGGTCGAGGCGCGACGACTCCCCTCGCCGGCGGGCTTTGCTGTGACTCGTAATCTGCCTCATCCGTTCTCGTTAGGGGCCGACCAGGCCGTGATCCTCGGGGTTGAGCACGCCCAGGCGGCCGGGATGAGGGCGCTGGTGTCGGACCACGCTCCGCCCGAGCTGCACCCGTCGCCCCGAGTGGTTGAGGGCTCATTCGACAGCGCCGGCCAGCTGATCGTCGAGTACCGGACGCTGGCTCCGCAGCGCGGGAAGTTCCAGTTCGGGCCGATCGACCTGCGCTGCTGGCGCCGGGGCGGCTGGCTGCTGCGCCAGGTGCGGCTTCGGGCGGACCAGGCCGCGGCCGTCTATCCGGATGTACTCGCCATCAAGCGCTATCAGCTATTGCTTCGTCGCGGGGTCCGTACGGTGGTGGGCCTGCGACGTGCCCGGCCGCCTGGCGCCACCACCGCCTTTAGCGGGTTGCGCGACTACCTACCGGGCGACGACATCCGCCGGATCAGCTGGAAAGCCAGCGCCCGGCGCGACACGCCGGTGGTGGTCGAGGTCGAGGCCGAGCGCGGCCAGCAGGTGATCATTGCTCTTGATTGCGGGCGGCTCATGACGGCGCCCGCCGGTGTCCTGACAAAGCTCGACCACGCTGTCAACGCGGCTCTGCTGCTCGCCTGGGTTGCCCAGAACCAGGGCGACCGGGTCGGCATGCTGACCTTCAGTGATGGGGTGCGACGGTTCGTCGCGCCTCAGCGAGGGCCCGCCCAGGTCAGCCGGCTGAACGAGCTCCTATTCGATGTCAGGGCGGAGTACACGGAACCCGACTTTGGTGAGGCATTCTCACATCTCCGGTTGCACGTCAGCCGCCGCTCGCTGGTGGTGGTCCTCACCGATGTGCTCGATCCCGAGGCATCACGCGATCTCGTGGCGCACGCGGTCCGGCTTGGCTCGCGTCACCTTGTGCTGGTGGTGGCGATGGCTGATCCGGCCGTGATCATGGCGCGGGACGCGCCTGTGGATGAGTCCCCTCGGGCCTACGAGTGGGCGGCGGCGGAGGAACTACTGGCGGCCAGGCGGCAGAGCTTCGAGGCGCTCCAGCAGGGCGGCGTCCTCGGGCTCGACGTGGCCGCGGGACGGCTGAGCCCAGCCCTGGTCGAGCGCTACCTCGAGCTGAAGGAGCGAGCTCTGCTGTAGCTCAGGCGTGCTTCCGGCCCGCGGTCAGCAGGTACCCGTAGAGGGCAAGCCCGCTGAAAAGTCCCACCGCCACCTTGATGGCGAGCGGCGCATCGGAGGGACTCAGGTTGGCCTCGATGATGCCCGCGATGATCAGGATGGGTCCAAGCCCGACCAGCAAAACGAAGGCACGCCTGGAGGCGAGCACCAGCGCGTCGCGCCGCCGGTAGGGACCAGGCAGCAGGATCGCCCATCCCATCATCAAGCCGGCGGCGCCGGCCGCCACCACGATGGACAGTTCGAGCACGCCGTGGGCGATCACGAAATCGAGCAGGCCTCCGCTGATGCCGTAGGCATGCGTCAGTCCGAGCAGCCCGCCCACCTGGATTCCGTTGGTCATAAGGAGGTAGATGGTGGGCAGCCCGGCGAGCACCCCGAGCGCGAAGGCACCGATGGCCACCCGGAGGTTGTTTGTCATGATCAGCCCGGACATGAATGGCCGGTCCGCGGCGGCGATCTGGGTCCAGAGCTCGTGATTGTGTACCTTCTGGACGATCTCGCCGGGTACGAATGCGTAGGCAAGCTGGGGGTCCAGGTTGACCGCGAAAAAGCTGGCGGCCGCGGTCCCGAAGAGCAACGCCGCGGAGGCCAGCAGGAAGGGGGCGGCTGCTCTATAGGTCTGCGGCAGGGTGCGCCGATAGAAGATGCCCAGCTCCTTGCCCGCCTCGCGCTGGGGCCGGTAGACGGCGGCGTGGCCGCGAGCCACCAGTCCGTTCAGGTAGCTGGCGACCGGTTCGGTTGGCCAGTCGCGCTGTGCCCTGGCCAGGTCCGCGGTCGCCCTCCGATAGAGCGCCGCCAGCGACAGGACTTCACGGGCGCGGAGTCCCAGGGGACCGCCCGCGCCTGCGCGATGCAATAAGGCTTCCAGGCGCTCCCACTCGGGTCGCCTGCGAGTGACGAACTCGTCGACGCGCATTGCTCCACCATGATGACGCAGCCCTGGTAACAGGCTTGACACGGCCGGAATCGGTCCT
>VBDY01000174.1 GCA_005882775.1 Chloroflexota bacterium
CTGGGCGCTTCAAACCCGGGCATAGAGCAGGTTTGCCCACTGCTCGCCGTCCAGGTCCAGGCTCAGGCCGCGCAACGGGCCGATTCCCCGGACCGTGATGGGCAGCCGCCGGGGCAGGCGTCGGAGGATCCGCCGGTCGACCAGGACCGGGCGGCCCTCAACCGAACCCGCCTCGAGCAGCGGCTTCTGCTCAGTTCGCTCCGCACCACGCAACCGAATGTCGCAGATCTTACCGCCGCCACAGCACCGATGCTCTTCGTAGGCGATCACGACCTCGCGCACTTGAGGATGCTTGGCCAGCCACGCTCGAGCGCCGGTATCGACCTCGATCGAAAAGTCTCTGACGTCGGTCACGCCATCGATTCGCGGGCCAGCTGGCGACTCCGCCAGCTTCGCACCAGGGCTCCCGTTATCGCCAGCAGCCCACCGCCCACGAAGATGAAGGTCCCGATCACGTTGACCTGGGGCGGCACCCCCTCCCGGGTGGCTCCATAGACCCAGAGGGGGAAGGTGAGCGTGTTGCCCGACACGAAGCTGGTGATCACGTAGTCGTCCACGCAGAGGGCGAAGGCGAGCAGGGCGGCCGCCACCACACCCGGAAAGATGACGGGTAGCGTCACCAGCAGAAAGGTCGAAATGGGCGAGGCGCCCAGGTCCTGGGCGGCTTCCTCGAGCGACGGGTCGAACCCGGCCAGCCGAGCCCGCACGGTGATGGCAACAAACGGGATCGAGAACATGACCTGGGCCAGCACGATGGTGAGCACACCGAGCGGCACGTTGCCGGAGATGAAGAGGGTGAGAAGGGCGGAGCCGATCACCACCTCGGAGGCCGCTATATCGAGCACCAGGACCGCGTCGAGCAGGGCCTTGCCGCGATAGCGATACCGATGCGAGGCGAGGGCGATCATTGTGCCCAGGACCGTGGAGATCAGCATGCCCAGGGTCGCCGTCCCCAGTGAGGTGAGCACCGAGGAGGTCAGGCTATCGATGGCGAACGGGTGGGTAAACCACTTGAGCGTGAAGCCCGACCAGCTGATGTTGAACTTGCCATGGGTGTCGTTGAACCCGTAGGCAACCATCACGATGATGGGCGCGAACAGCCAGAGCATGACCAGGTGGGTGTAGCCGGGCAGGATCAGCTTCCGCAGCCGGGTCGCCATCAGTCGCCCACTATTCCCTGGGTCCCGAAGATGCGCTGGTAGACCACGAGCATGGCGAGCAGACCGAGCATCAGGCCGAAGGCCAGCGAAGCGGCCAGCGGATAGTTGGTGTTCACCTCGAACTGCTGGTCGATCACCCGACCGACCATGGTGGTCCCTACCCCGCCCAGCAGGTCCTGGTTGACAAAATCCGCCACCGCCGGGATGCCGGTCAGCAGCACCCCGGCAAAGACGCCGGGGACGGAGAGCGGGAGGATGACCCGGCGAAAGACCTCGACCCGATTGGCGAAGAGGTCCTCGGCCGCCTCGATCAAACGGCGGTCGATCTTTTCCAGGGACGCGTATATGGGCAGCAGCATGTAGGGGAAGAATGTGTAGGCGAGGCCGAATGTGACCGCCACCGGAGTCGCCAGCACGTGGAACTCCGAGGGCAACAGATGGGCCGTCTTCAGAGGTCCAAGCACCGGGCCGTGGTCGCTGAGCAGCGTCTCCCAGGACAGGGTCCGAATCACGAAGGAGACGAAGAAGGGCAGCAGGACAACCAGCAGGTAGGCGGACTTGCGCGGCCCGGCGTGGAACGCGATCCAGTAGGCAGCCGGATAGGCGATCAGGAGCGCCAGTATGGTGGCGGCGCCGCCGAACTCGATGGCGTGCAGATATTGCGCGGCGTAGAGGTTTATCCCGAACGGGTAGTTGTCGAAGCTCCAGGTGAAGTCGAACCCCGAGATGAAGTCACCCGACTGCAGCGAGGTGATGGCGAGGGTGACGATCGGAAGTACGAAGAAAAGCAGCAGCCAGCCACCACCCGGCAGGATGAGCAGGTAAGGCGCCAGGGCGCGGCCCCACCGGAACGGGAGCAGCTCCCGGGAGGCGGGAGCTGCCCGGAGCGCCCGCTCCGCTATCTTCCCTCCTCCCTTCCGCCCGGGATCACCCCAGGATCACGGCGTTGAAGATGTTGTTCCACTGGGTCGCCTCACTGGGGCTGAGGACGCGGTAATAGTGAGTCTTGCTGAATTCGGTCTGCGAGGGGAATACGAGTGGGCTGTTGGCCGTCGCCAGGAGCGAGGTCTTGGTCGCGGCGTCCGAGGCGGCTGCGGCTTGCGACTCGATCTCCTGCTTCGCGCCGGGCACCGGGGTCACATAGTCGATGCTCTCAGCGAGCAGGGCGGCCACGGATGGCTGGTAGACGTAGTTCATGTACGTGATCGCATCCAGGGGGTGAGCCGCCTTGACCGGGATGCACATGTTGTCGGTCCAGATCACGCCGCCCTCCGTCGGGATGATGAACTTGAGGTCGTTGGTCCCAGACGAGAGGTTTGCCTGGTAGATATCGCCCGACCAGGCCATGCTGAGCCAGGTGTCGCCCTGCTTGAGCGCCGTGATGTAGCTCTGGTCGTAGTACTTGCGCACGATGCCGTCGTCGCGCTGCTTCTTGAGCCGGTCTGCGGCTTTCTGCCAATCGCTGGGGGTCGACTTGGCCGGGTCGATGTGCAGGCCGAGCAGGGCCAGGTTGCCGGTGTCCTGGTTCCCGGTCATCATCCCGACCTTTCCTTTGAAGGCGGGGTCAAATAGATCCTGGTAGCTGGTGATCTCGCGACCGGTGAGTTTCGGGTTGTAACCGATTCCGGTGAAACCCGACTGCCAGGGAATGGTGAATTTATTGCCCGGATCGAACTCGCGGTTTTGAAGCCGGGGAGCGGCGTACTTGAAGAAGTTGGCCAGCTTGGACGGGTCGAGCTCGGTCAGCCAGTGCTTGAGCTGGAGATTGGTCATCTGGATTCCGTTGGTGACGACCATCAGGTCGTAACCGATCGGCTGGCCCTGCTTGAGAGCGGGCGCGATCTTGGCGAACCAGCTGTCATCGTCCTGGATGGGCTCGGAGTAGTTGACCTTGATGCCGGTGTCCTTCGTGAACTGGTCCAGAGACGGATATGTGGTCTTGCCGCTGGCGTTCTGGCTGGTATCGATGTACAGAGGCCAGTTGGCGAAGTCGAGCACACCGGCCTTGGTGGCCTTGTCCCAGACCCAGTTCTGGTGGGCGGCAACGGCTTTGTTACTGCTCCCGCCGCACGCTGCCAGAAACGCGGCCAGGCTGGCGGCGCCGGCGCCACTGAGCGCAGCCCGCCTCGTGATGCGTCGCTGGGTCAGCCCTCGCAGGAAAGAAGCGTCGAAGTAGGTCGGAAGCTCAGGTTCGTTGCTCATCGGTCCTCCTCTTGATGACTGCCTTCCGAGCGCTCGGGGCTCGGCTCCCCCTCCATCGGAATCACAAAGGTATGCTCCGGCCACCAGGCCAGACGCACCGCCTCTCCCGGCTTGGCGATCGCTCCACGTCCGGCGTTGCGGTCAAAAGCAGAGAGTTCCCGGCCGTCCGGGGTCTCGAAGAAATACTGGTAGCTAACACCAGTGAAAACCGCGCTCTTCAGGGTAGCGGCGATGGCGTTCCAGGAGGCTTCGACGGCCGCACCGGCATGGTGGATATGGATCTTCTCCGGACGGACACCAACGCTCAGGCGCTCACCCGGGCGCGGGTCCGCATCGGTCGGGATCCGGATAGTTTCGCCGGCGGCCAGCTCGACCAGGCCGTGGCCGCCCTCTGCTCCACGGTATGTCCCTTCGAGCAGGTTGGAGGCCCCCAGGAACTCCGCGACGAACCTGGTGGCGGGATGCTCGTAGACCTCCTCCGGAGGCCCCAGCTGCTCGATCCGGCCGCGGTTCATGACCGCGATCCGGTCGGACATTGTCATCGCCTCTTCCTGGTCGTGGGTGACGAAGACGAAGGTGATGCCGACCTCCTTTTGAATCCGCTTCAGCTCCAGCTGCATCTGCTTGCGGAGTTTGAGGTCGAGCGCGCCGAGCGGCTCGTCGAGCAGTAGAACCTTGGGCCAGTTCACGAGCGCCCGGGCAAGCGCGACCCGCTGCTGCTGGCCGCCCGAGAGCTGGTTGGGCCGGCGTTTCTGGTAGCCGCTCAGGGTAACCAGCTTGAGCGCCTCCGTCACCCGGGTTTGAACATACCGGGCGGGGATCTTACGGCGTCTCAGACCGAAGGCCACGTTGTCGAAGACATTCAGGTGTGGGAACAGCCCGTACGACTGG
This sequence comes from Chloroflexota bacterium, assembly GCA_005882775.1. GTDB lineage: Bacteria > Chloroflexota > Dormibacteria > CF-121 > CF-121 > VBDY01. The sequence continues at coordinate 4,254 of VBDY01000174.1, forward strand.
AAGACCGTATTTACGTCCCGCCGGTAGGCAGGTATGTCGGTCACGTCGTCTCCATCCAGAGCCACCCGCCCCTCGGTTGGGCTTTCGAAGCCGCCAATCATGCGGAGGGTGGTGGTCTTGCCGCAGCCAGACGGCCCCAGCAGGCTGAAGAACTCCCCGCGCCCGATTTCCAGGCTCAGGTTGTCGACCGCCGTTACCGAACCGAAGCGCTTCACCACCTGGTCGAGCACGACGACGGCGTCGCTACCAGCCTCCGGTGCGGTGCGCGGTTCCGGAGCGACGTCCGTCAACGCAAGCTTCCGCATCAACTCGCCGACCCCTCCTTCCCGACGCTTGGGTAGGTAAGGTCTAACAGGCGCCACTGCCTGTGTCAACTGATTTCGACCTATACTGGGCCGGCTGTTGGGGGAGCGATTCGACGCCATAGTGGTTGGGGGAGGCCATAACGGGCTGGCTACCGCTGCCTACCTGGGCCGGGCTGGACTCAAGACGCTGGTCCTGGAAAAGCGCGCCTTGCTCGGGGGCGCCGCTGTCAGCCAGCACCCCTGGCCTGGCTACACGGTCTCTAGCCTCTCCTACGTCGTCTCCCTGATGCCGCCGGAAGTGATCCGCGAGCTGGAACTCCAGCGCCACGGGATGGTCCTCTACCCGATGGCCGCCGACTACTATGTGCCCTTCCCGGACGGGACGCACCTGCTCCTGACCCGCGATCCACAACAGGCTCATCGGGAAATCAGCAAGTTCTCCAAGCGGGACGCGGCCACCTGGCCCGAATTCAGCTCCTACCTCGCCAGGGTTGCGGCCATGATCCGGCCGCTGCTTACCATGACCCCGCCCGCGGTCGGCGCGAAGTCCCCGGCTGACCTCCTCGAGCTGGCTCGCTTCGCCTGGAAGCTCAAAGGGCTCGACGTCAAAGGCGCCGGCGATTTCGTCAAGGTGATGACGCTGTCGGTCGGCGATCTCCTTGACGAGTGGTTCGAGTCACCCCAGGTCAAGGCCGCGCGCTGCGTGTCCGGTGCGATCGGGACGTACGGTGGTCCCTACACGCCGGGGACCGCCTATGTCCTCCTCCACCACTACATAGGCGAGGTCGACGGAAAGCCGGCAGAGTGGGCCTTCGTCCGCGGCGGCACCGGCGGCGTTTCCGAGGCGATCGCCGCGGACGCTCGCGAGCATGGGGCCGACATCCGCACCGGGAAAACCGTGGCCCGGGTCCTGGTCAGCGGTGGCCGGGCCACCGGAGTGGCATTGGCGGATGGGACCGAGATCCCCGGCCGGATGGTGGTTTCGAATGTCCATCCGCAGCTCACCTTCTGCCAGATGGTTGACCAGGCGGAGCTGCCGCCTGACTTTGTCACAGCGATTTCCCGATACCGGTCGCGGTCGGGGACGGTGAAGATCAACCTGGCGCTCTCGGCGCTGCCCCGATTTACCGGGGTGTCGGAGGCCGAAACTGACCTGGTCCCGCGCTCGTTCATCCAGCTCTGCGATTCCATGGAGTATCTGGAGCGTGCCTTTGATGACGCCAAATACGGGCAGCCGTCCGCTCGGCCGTACAGCGACGGCGTCCTCCCGACGGTGGTCGATGACTCGCTTGCCCCGGCCGGGAAGCACCTGATGAGCTGCTTCACGCAATACGTCCCGGCGAGCTGGTCGAAGGAGCCGCACCGGGAGGAGCTGGAGCAGTACGCTGACCGCGTGATCGACGGGTACTCGCGCTTCGCCCCTGGACTCAAGTCGTCGATCGAGCATCGCGAGGTGATCGGTCCGTTCGAGATGGAGCAGGAATACGGACTGGTGGGAGGCAACATCATGCATGGTGACCTGGCCATCGACCAGCTCTTTTCCTGGAGGCCGGTGGCCGGGTACGCGGACTATCGCACCCCGATCAAGAACCTGTACCTGTGCGGCTCCGGGACACATCCGGGCGGCGGCATCAGCGGCATCAACGGGCGCAACGCCTCACGCGAGATCCTCAAAGACTGGAAGCGGATCAAGCGCCAGTGACCCGGTCCGCGCGCTGGTGAACCCACCAAACCGGCCGAACCTTCAAGCCCAGATCGACGGGCCCCAGTATCTTGGCCCGGCGACCTTCATGAAGGCGCGACTGCTCACCGAACCCGATGAGCTCGATCAATGGAAGCCCGATGTCGCCATCGTTGGCGCTCCCTGGGACGATTCCACCACCTACCGGCCGGGCGCGCGCTTCGGTCCTCGCGCGGTGCGGGTCGCCAACTATCAACCACCCAGCTGGCACCTCGACCTGGAGATCGCTCCCTTCGACGTCCTCTCGGTCATCGACTATGGCGACGCCGTCTGCCCGCCCGGCCTGGCCGATCAGTCGCACGAAGCAATCAGGGCTCGGGTCGGCGAGATCGCGTCGCGGCGGATCGTGCCCATGGTGATCGGGGGCGACCACTCCATCACTTACCCCTCGGCCACCGCGGTGGCTGACGCCTACGGGCGCGGCCGGGTCGGGCTGGTGCACTTCGACGCCCACGCCGACACGGGCAGGGAGAGCTGGGGGAATCTCGCCTCGCACGCCACCCCGATGCGCCGTCTGATCGAGACCGGCGCGATCCCCGGAAAGAATTTCGTCCAGCTGGGGCTGCGGGGATACTGGCCGGAGAAGGAGACGTTCGACTGGATGCGGGAGCAGGGGATGCGCTGGCACCTGATGGGCGAGCTCCTCGACCGGGGCGTCGACACCGTGGTGGACCAGGCGATCGGGGAAGCGCTCGACGGCCCTGAGTTCGTCTATATCTCGGTCGACATCGACGTCCTCGATCCCGGTTTCGCTCCCGGCACCGGGACGCCGGAGCCGGGGGGTATGCTCCCGGCGGACCTGCTCCGGACGATCCGCAAGATCGTGCTCAGGTCCAACGTGGTGGCGATGGACGTGGTCGAGGTCTCGCCGCCGTATGATCATGCGGAGATCACGTCCCAGAATGCGAACCGCTGCATCCTGGAGGCGATCTCCGCGCTCGCCGTGAAGCGAACTCGAGGAGGGAAATCGTGAGCACTGTGGCTGAACCGATCGCGCCCGGCCGGGTGGCCGAACTCATATCCAGGGAGGAGGCGGCCTTTAAGGCCAAGCGCAAGCGCTCCGACGAGCTCTGGAAGAAAGCCCGGACCTACATTCCGAGAGGCGTTCCCTCGTCATTCCAGGACGCGGCACCACAACCGGTCTTCGCCGACCGGGGCAAGGGCAGCCGGATCTGGGACGTGGATGGCAATGAGTACGTCGACTTTCACAACGGTTTCGGTGTGATGGTGGTTGGACACGCTCATCCCCTGATCGTCGAAGCCATCAGCCAGCGGGCGGCTAAAGGCACTCACTTCGCGCAGCCGGTCGAGGACGACGCCATCGTCGCCGCCGAGCTGTCCAAGCGTTTCAACCAGCCACAATGGCGCTTCACGAACAGCGGCACCGAGTCGACCCTGGATGCCGTCCGGCTGGCGCGCGGCTTCACCGGCCGCGACCGGCTGGTCAAGATCGAGGCCTCCTATCACGGCCATCACGATGCCCTGCTGGTATCCGTCGAGCCGCCGGCGGACAAGATGGGGCCTGCGGATGCGCCGGTTTCCGTCCCCTACTCGGGCGGCACTCCCCAGGCGGTGGTAGACCTGACCACGGTCGTTCCCTTCAATGACCTCGCCGTTCTGGAGCGCACCCTGGACCGTCACCGGGGCGAGGTGGCCGCGGTCATCGTCGAGCCCGTGATGATGAACACCGGGATCATCCTGCCCCAGCCCGGCTATCTCGACGGTGTCCGCGACCTGGCCCACAAGCACGGCGCGCTTTTGATCTTCGACGAGGTCAAGACCGGAATGACCATCGCGTCCGGTGGCGCAACAGAGCGGTTCGGCGTCACCCCCGACCTGATCGCGCTGGCCAAGGCCCTGGGTGGCGGCGTCCCTTGCGGGGCCGTCGGCGGACGCGCGGATGTGATGGGCTCGATCGACGCCCACAAGGTGGTCCAGATCGGGACCTTCAATGGAAACCCACTGACCATGGCGACCGCTCGGGTGACCCTGACGCAGATCCTCACCCCCACCGCTTACGCGCATTTCGATGCGCTGGCCGAGACCCTTCAGGGTGGCCTGCAAAAGGTGATCGACGACCACCAGCTTCCCTTCCATCCCATCACGCTGACAGCCCGCGGCTGCATCACCTACCGCAAGGAGCCAGTTCGGAACTACCGCGATTACCTGACCATCGACAAGCATTACGCCTACCTCTCCTGGCTATACCAGTGCAACCGCGGCGTGCTGATGGCCCCCGGGGCGGAGGAGAACTGGACGCTGTCGGTCCAGCACTCCGAGGACGACGTCCTGCGTTACGTTCGCAACTTCGAGGAGATGGCGCGGAACTTGACCGCCTAGCCCCTAGCCGGGGACGATAGACCGATGGTGGAGCAGCCGGCAGATGGGATCGCCGGGAGTGAGCTACGTCGCGATGTCTCGGTCTGGGGTTCCTATATGTGGGGTTATGCGGCCGTGGGCGCCGACATCTACACGGCCCTGGGCATCATCACCCTGGCGGCGCTCGGGTTCGCCCCCCTTGCGTTCCTCGCGGCGGGACTGGTGTTCGCGCTGGTCGGCCTTTGCTACGCGGAGCTGGCCTCAGCCTATCCGCTAGCCGGCGGCGGACAGTATTTCACCCTGCGCGGGCTGGGCGACATGTGGGGCCTGATCGCGGGGGCGGCACTGGTCCTCGACTACACGATCGACATCTCGCTCTTCACAGTGGTCGCGTTCGGCTATTTCAACTTCTTCCTGCCCTACCTCACCTTTGGCCATCACATCGCCGACTTCAGCGTCAGGCTTGGACCGATCCACCTGACCTGGCTCTGGCTGCTCGAGTCGCTGCTGGGCATCGTGTTTCTTCTGTGGCTCAACGTCCGCGGGGTAAAGATTTCAACCTATTTCAACGAGATCATCGGGACGGTCGCGATCGTCGCCCAGACCATCATCGTGGTCGCCGGCTTTGTCCTGATCTGGCATCCGGAGTGGGTGGCCCAGCAATTCCTCGGCGACCGGCCGACGCTGGCCAACTTTGCCTTCGGCTCGTCGCTGGCCATCATCGCGTTCGTCGGTCTGGAGACGATCTCGCAGGTCGCCCAGGAAACCCGCCGGCCCGCGACCATCATTCCGCGGACCTCGATCGGGCTGGTGATCTCGGTCCTGGTCTTTGCCATGTCTTTCTCCATCCTGGCGAACGGGCTCGTCCATCCGACCGAGTTCCGAGGCCACGAGGGCGACCCGGTGGCACTAATCGCCAGCCGGATCCCCATCATCGGTATGGTGGCGGCGCCGCTGACGGCCGTGGTGGGAGCGTTGATCGTCTTCATCTCGGCCAACTCCGGGGTGGTCAGCTCCTCGCGGCTCAGCTATTCGATGAGCCAGTTCGACCTGCTGCCTGCCTGGTTCGCCAAGGTGAATCGTAAATACTCCACGCCGGCCCGCGCCATCATCGTGTTCGGAGGCGTGGCACTTCTACAGACGCTGTTCGCCTTCTTCACGCCGGGGACACCCGGACGGACGGCGGCCATCGACGTGCTGGCGGACCTCTACGCCTTCGGAGCCACGACCGGCTACCTGCTGGTCTTCATCTCACTTTTTGCCCTCCGGTTCAACGATCCATACACACCGCGCCCCTACAAGATGCCCCTGAACATCCGCATGAACTTCCGGGGAGAGCAGGTTTGGTTCCCGATCCTGGGTGTGCTCGGTCTCCTCGGCGTGCTCTTCTTCCTGGTTATGGTCGTGCTCACCCACCAGTACGCTCGGATCGTCGGTCCCATCTGGGTGGCGGCCGCGATCGTGGTGTATGTCGTCTTTCGCCGTCGGCGCAGCCTTCCACCCTTCAAAACGCTTCCTCGCGATTGGGAACACGCCACCAAGAAGGTGCTCGAGGCGGCCGAGGAGTTCAAGTCCCTGGAGGAATACGAGGCCGCCCTCGCCGAGCGTGATGCCCGCCTCGGGTTAAGAAAGCTGAAACCGCCGGGACCGCCCCCCGGGCCTAAGCCGGAACCGCCCCCACGGCCTTAGCGAAACTGTTTGAAGCCGGGCCACATGGCGTCGAGACTATTCCGGGGCAGGGTGCACAGGTAGATCTTTCGCCCGTACTCCTGGTTGCGAATCCCGTCGTGGTTGCTGAGGTTGCCCACCTGGACCACACTCCCGAAGTGCGCCGCCAGGAAGTCGTAGTCGAAACCGACGGCCAGCACCTGGGCCGCATCGACGTGGGGTGGCTTCCAGAAGTAGTAGGTGAGATGCCCGCTCAGCGCGTGTGGTAAGCCGCTGGTGCCACTCAGGAAGTCGATAGCGCCGGCCTCGCCGTAGTTCTCAGTGACGATCACCGTGTTTTTCTGATCCGCCGCGGGGATCGCGCTCCACGCATTGCCCACCGCCGTGACCAGTTCCGGCCAGCCGACCATGTCCGCGTAATCGCTCCGGATCTGCCAGAGCGGGGTCTGTGCCATGGTGGCCTCCGGCAGGATCGGGATCCCGATCGGAAGCGGCAGCAGGTCGATGGCGACTGCGGCGCCCAGAGCCGCTAACACCCATCGCCGGCTCAGTCGTCGGCGAATGGTGTCCTCGACCTGGACGCCTCCGGCGGCGTAGAGCAGGACATAGACGGGTCCGAGGTAGTAGGTTTTCCCGCCGAGCCCGAGCAGCGTCAGCAGGACGACCAGTACGGTCCAGCCCAGCATCCGGTAACGGGCTGCGCGAAAAAGGTAATAGACGCCCGCCACGAACACGGGCACCACCAGCGGCCCGATGAAGAGCAGCGTCTGGGTCAAAAATACCGGAAGCGGAAACTCTCGGCGGTTGTCGGCCTGGTGGTTTTGGAGGTACTGGAGCGTCGGCCAGCCATGCTGGGCCTGCCAGACGAGGTTGGGGACGAGCATGGCGAGCGCGATCCCGGCAGCCAGCCACGGCCAGGGGGTGGCCAGGTGGTGGCGGGCCCGAGTCAGGATGACGCCGACCGCGATCCCCAGACCGACGTCGAGCACTGTGTATTTCGTCATCAGGCCCAACCCCAGGACCAACCCGACAAGCAGCCACAACCGCGGGTCGTCGGTTCGAAGCAGGCGGGCAATCAGAAAAAAGGCGACCGCCATCCAGAGCTGCTCGAAGGTGACGGTCTGGAACAGGAGATTCGCGCCCAGATAGAGGGGCGAGGCCGCGGTCAGGACGGCAGCCAGGATCTGGGCGAATCGCCCGCCGCCGAGCTCGCGCGCGATCAGGGACGCGAGCGCCACGACGGCACCGCCGGCGAGGATTGGGAGCACCCGCAAACCGACGAGCGAAGTGCCCAGCAACGCATGGTCGGCAAGAGCAAGCAGGGGCGTGAACGGCGGGAAATCGACGTAGCCCCAGGAGAGGTGCTGACCGCTGGCCAGGTAGTAGAGCTCGTCGCGGTGAAATCCGTAGCGGCCGCTGAAAGCCAGTGTGAGCAGGACCTTGATCGCGGCGACCGCGAGCACGATCCGGATCGGGGTCAGGTCTCCCGGAGCAGTTGGTGGGACCGGCTCGGTTGGCCCGCCAGGTGGTCGAAGATCAGCTGCGACCAGGACTCCATGTCCAGGTAGTAGCTGCGCATGGCCTCGAGTGGGAGGAGCGCACCGGCGAGCTTGTCCACCTCGCGGATCGAGATCTCGGCCCGGTCTCCTTCAACCAGGAAGATCAGCCCGAAATGCACCCGGCCGACGTCGGTGGTCTGGTCATTGATGGCGCCGAGCAGCTGGTGACGGACCGTGCCCTCGTAGACAACCTCCTCCTCCCATTCGCGGCGCAATCCCGCGTCGATAGGGTCGGCCGCGCCGTCGACATCCTCCGGGTTGATGTGTCCCCCCACTCCGAGCGAGTAGAGGTGGCGAAGCCGCCGCTCGCTCGACCGGCGCAGGCGGTGGGTGAGGAAGTACCGGTCCTGGTGGCGGAAGACAACGTAGGGAATGATCTGCGGCTCAGTCGGGTCTTCCTCGACCTCGCTGCGCGGACGAAAGTGGTACCCGCGCCGAATGCGCTCAAGAAGCGTATCCAGCCCGGTGTCCCGAAAACCACGCCACTCTCCCTCCGGAAAGAGAAGCGGCCGGGGCACGACCAGAACATTCTCGCGGGGGGCCACGGTCTGAGTGTACGGTCTGCTGGCCGCCACCCGGCCAGCTTTTCCCAGCCTATGATTCGCGCCATGGATCCCGTGTCGCTGGTGCGCCGGACCGCCCTGTTCGATGGGTTCAGCCCCGCAGACCTGGAGGAGCTGGCGCCCGGGATCAAGGTCCGGCCCTATGCGCGGGGTGCCTACATCTTTCACGAGGGCGACGCGGGACACTCCCTCTTCGTGCTCAGCAAAGGCCAGGTCAAGATCGGTCGGATGGGTCGGAGCGGAGAGGAGGTGGTTTTCGCGGTGCTCGCCCCGGGTGATTCCTTCGGTGAGCTCGCCCTCTTCGATCAGGAGTCCCGCCGGACCGCCGACGCCCAGGCCATGGAGTTGACCGAATGCGTGGTCATCGACAGGGACGCACTACTGACTTTTCTGGACAGACATCCGGAATTCGCCCGGCGCGTGCTGCAGATGGTGAGCCGTTACGTCCGCGCCACCGACGAAGCCTTCGCCGAGGCCGCCTTCCTCGACATCCCCGGCCGGGTGGCGAGCAAGCTGCTGGAGCTGGCCGCATCGCGAGGCGAACCGGCGGGCGCGGGCACCCGCATCACCGTCCGCCTTCCTCAGCGGACCCTGGCCGGAATGATCGGAGCCAGCCGCGAAAACGTGAACCGGGCTCTGTCCCGGCTGACGGCCGAGGGGACGATCACCCAGGCGAACGGATACATCACGGTGGTGCACGCGGGCAGGCTCCGAGCCCGCACCTGAGCTCGCTCACCCCTCCCCCGCTGGGGAGGGCAGGTGGGGCCTTATCTCAGGCCGCGAATAAAGCCGCTCGCCGCGCCCACCGGGTCGGCGGGAGCGTCGCGGATGGCGTCGAGCAGGGCGCTCGCCACGATTGCCCCGTCCGCGTGGCCCTCGAGCGCCGCGATGTGCTCCCGCCGCGACAGGCCAAATCCCACCACGACCGGAAGGTCGGTGCGCTCTCGCACCCGCTCGATCAGAGGGATCACTTTGGGATCGAGGGCGCTGCGGGCGCCGGTGATCCCGGTGACCGCGATGCAGTAGATGAACCCGGTGGCGGCCTCGCAGGCGGCATCGATTCGCTGCGCGGAGCTGGTCGGCGATACGAAGAACACGAGGTCGAGACCTTGCGCTGAGGCGGCGGCCCGTAGCTCACCCGCCTCCTCCGGTGGAAGGTCGGGGACGATCAGTCCATCGATGCCCGCGCCGGCCGCCTCCTTGCAGAAGCGCGCCAGCCCGAATGACAGGATCGGGTTCAGATAAGTCATAAAGAGCATGGGAATGGCGACCAGCCGGCGCGCTCGGCGACCGGCCTCGAGGGCACCCACAACCGTGATCCCTCCCGTCAGCGCCGCCTGTGAGGTCGCCTGGATCGTCTTCCCATCGGCCAGCGGGTCGGAGAATGGGATCCCCAGCTCGACCATGTCGGCGCCCGCCTCGGCCACGGCCGCCAGCAGCTCCGGTGTCGATTCAAGGTTGGGATATCCGGCGGTCAGGTACGCGATCAGCGCCATCCGCCGGTCCTGCCTCAGCCGGTGAAACGCCGGGCCGATCCGGCTGCTCATCCGCCCGACGACTGGCGGACGATGTCGAGGTCCTTGTCGCCGCGCCCCGAGAGATTCACCAGCACGTTCTGCTCCGCAGCCAGCCCACCGGCCAGCCCCGACGCGTAGGAAATCGCGTGCGAGCTCTCCAGGGCGGGGATGATGCCCTCCAACCGTGAGCACTGGTGGAAGGCGGCGAGCGCCTGCTCATCGGTGACCGCCACATACTCGGCGCGGCCTTGTTCCTTGAGCCGGGCATGCTCCGGTCCCACCCCCGGGTAATCGAGACCGGCGGAAATGGAATGGGTCTCGACGATCTGTCCGTCATCGTCCTGGAGCACGTAGCTGAGCGAACCGTGCAGCACGCCCGGTCGGCCTCCCACCAGGGAGGCAGCGTGCGCGCCCGTCTTCAGCCCGCGACCGGCGGCCTCGACCCCGACCAAACGGACCGGGTCGTCGTAAAAGGCGGCGAAGATGCCGATCGCGTTGCTGCCGCCGCCGACGCACGCCACCACGACGTCGGGAAGCTGTCCCGCCGCATCCACCATCTGGGCCCGGGCTTCGCGTCCGATCACCGACTGGAACTCTCGGACCATGAGTGGATACGGATGCGGCCCGACCGCGGAGCCGATCACGTAGTGGGTATCGAGGACATTGGTCACCCAATCCCGGATTGCTTCGTTGGTGGCGTCCTTGAGCGTTTTGCTACCGCTCTCGACCGCCTCGACGGTGGCACCCAGCAGGCGCATCTTGTAGACGTTGACCGACTGTCGGGCCATGTCCTCGGTCCCCATGTAGACGACGCATTGCAGCCCGAACTTGGCACAGACGGTGGCCACCGCCACCCCGTGCTGTCCGGCTCCAGTCTCGGCGATGATCCGGTGCTTGCCCATCCGGCGGGCGAGCAGCACCTGGCCGAGAGCGTTGTTCAGCTTGTGGGCGCCGGTATGTAGCAGGTCCTCGCGCTTGAGCCAGATCCTTGCGCCGCCCGCGGACTCGGACAAACGGTCCGCGCGGTAGAGCGGTGTTGGCCGCCCGCTGAATGTTTTCGAGAGCAAGTCGAACTCCTGCCGAAAGTCGGGGTCGTTCTGGCTCTCGGCAAAGGCGGTGGACAGCTCGTCCACAGCGGCCATCAGGGTCTCGGGGACGAACCGGCCGCCGAACTCGCCGAATCGGCCCCGGCTGTCCGGACCCTTGACGAACCCCCGGGCGCTCAAGCACTCCTCTGCGGATGGCCTGGATTCGCGGCGTCGGCCGCCCGGACGGCAGCCACAAACGCGCGCAGCCGTGCCGGGTCCTTGATCCCGGGGGAGCGCTCGACGCCGCTGCTGACATCGACGCCCCAGGGCTTGAGGCGGGCCACCGCCGCGCCCACGTTCTCGGCGTTCAGGCCGCCGGACACGATCACCGGGTAACGCTGCGCAAGCGAGTCGGCGAGCGACCAGTCCCAGGTCCTGCCGGTACCGCCTATCGCATCCGGCACAAAGGTGTCGAGCAATGGATGGTCTCCGGGCTCGAGTCGAGCTGACCCATCCTCGCCCGCACGCAGGCGAAGTGCGGGCAGCAGCTGGAGACCGAGCGCGCGGTCCTGAGGCGCCGGTTCACGATACAGCTGAATCGCGGTCAGAGCGCACGCGCCTGCAACCGCCGCGATCTGGTCGGTGGGCTCATCGACGAACACGCCGACCCGCCCGATCGATTCCGGTACCTCCGCGATCAAGTCCCGAGCCTGCTCCACGGTTACCCGCCGCGGGCTGCGCGCGAAGATGAATCCGAGCAGGTCTACGCCCAACCCGACGGCGACCCGCACCCCTTCAAGCTCGGTGTTCCCGCAGACCTTGATCCGCGTCATTGTTCCACCAGCTCGCGAAGCTTGGCACCGATATCCGGTGCGCGCAGAAGCGCCTCGCCAACCAGGGCAGCGTCGACATCGAGCTCCGCGAGCGCCCTCAGGTCAGCCCTGGTGGTGATGCCACTCTCGCTGACCACGAGCGGCCCGGGCGGTATCAAGCGGCGCAGCCGGCGGGTAGTCTCCGGGTCGGTCTTCATCTTCTTGAGGTCCCGGTTGTTGATGCCGATCATGGTTGCCCCGGTCCCCAGCGCCCGCCGGACCTCCTCGGCGTCGTGGACTTCCACCAGCGCCTGCATGCCGTGTGCCCGGGCGGCCTTTTCCAG
>VBDY01000063.1 GCA_005882775.1 Chloroflexota bacterium
CTCGGCGAACTGCACAAGGGAGAGAGCGCGGTGCATGGCCGCGGCATAGTCGTCGGCTTCGCTCGCCGACGCGGGCACGGTGGCCAGGCAGATCAATACAACTGCGAACGCGATCAGCGCCGGCGGCTTCGGCCGCGACCGTCTACGGGTTTGCAGGGCCGGTCTGCTGGGCGAGCTGATCCAGGTCGTAGCCCTCGGTGCGAACCCGCAGGTCGAAGTAGAGGAGGGTGACCACGATCGCGGCAAGCGGTCCGATCAGAGCGCTCACCAGGGTGGTTCCGATGGCCGAGAGGGCGGATCGGAGGTCGTCTCCCACGCCGGGGATGATGGCTGCCAGGGCTTGAAAGAGCGCCAGGAAGACCAGATAGAGCACGAGCTCAAGAATCAGGGTCACGACCAGGACACCGAAGGAGCGCCACCATGAACCCCGCACCAGCTCCCAGCTTCGGCGTATGGCCCGGACCGGGCCGATCTTCTCAACCAGCAGTGCCGGAACGCTGATGATCAGCCGGACGCCGACCCAGAAACCCAGGGGAATGAATACGATCCATCCCACCAGCACTCCGAAGACTCCGGTGATGACGGCGAACAGCAACCAGGCGATCACAAACGCAACCAGCGCCAGGAAAAAGAGAACTGCCAGCCCCCACAGCGGCCAGTAGCGAGCCGCGGTCGCCCCGAGAACACGGCCGATCGTAACCGGCTCTCCGCCAATCGCAGCGGAGGCCGCCTGGTAGACGGCTCCCAGGGTGAACGGGACCAAAACCAGGGTCACCAGGCTTCCGACCGTGTTCCAGGCGACGTCGACCTGCGGCAGTCCCTGCTGAAACGCCTGCAGGGCGGCCGGATTACCGCCATGCGCCAGCAGGTTGACCAGGAGGCTGACGGAGTTCGCCCGGTAGGCGCCGGACAGCAGGTTGGTGAGCAAGCCCGGCAAGACCAGGATCAGCGAGACGCCGGCGATCACAGTGAAGTGCTTGCGGTAGACCTTGAAGAGCTCGTCCAGGAGCTCCGACAAGGGCATGGGCCGAAAGCGTGCCGGCGCGGCCCCCGCGGTCACGGCGCCATCATGGAGGATGACCAGGCAGCCTGTCTAGCGACGATCCGGTCGCGGGTCAGTTAGAGCAGGCGCAACCGCCGCCGCCGCAACCACAGCCACCGCCGCTCATCCCGGTTCCGGTCGAGGCGGCCGTGTCGGAGCGGCCGGTTACCGCGAACGCGGAGAACAATGCCTTGGTCTTGGTGCTCTCGCACTGGGGACAGACCTGTTTCTCCGCGCGGCTCTGGTAGCTGCCGAACACATCAAACGTGTGACGGCAACTCAGACACGAGAACTCGTAAATCGGCACGACCCTATTGTATGAGGATGGCGACGGAGCGGTATGGGGAACTGCTCCTGGAGTGGAACCGGACGGTCAACCTGACCGGCGCCAGGACGGCCGAGGATGTACGCCGCCACATCCGGGACGCCGAACGTCTCCTCGACCTTGAATGGCGCGCTGTCACCCAGGTGATCGACATCGGGAGTGGTGGCGGCCTGCCGGCGATCCCGCTGGCGCTTCGGCTCCCACAGATCCACTTTGCCCTGCTCGAAGCCAGCAGCAGGAAAAGCGCGTTCTTGCAGCACACCGCGGGTTCCCTCGGGCTGGGCAACGTCACCGTCCTGACCGGCCGCGCCGAGCTGTACGGGCATCTGCCCGCCTATCGAGAGACGTTCGACCGGGCGATCTCGAGGGCGGCCGCCCGGCCGCCGGTCCTGCTGGAGCTGGCGCTCCCCTTCGTTAGGACTGGTGGAGACCTGATTGCCGAAGTTGGTGAGATCGATCCGACCGCTCTCGAGTCCGCCAGCCGCCTGCTCGGCGGCGGATCGCCGAGGGTTCACCCGGCGGACGGTGGGACCCTGCTGCTGGTGGCCAAAGTCGGGCCCACGCCGGCCACCTACCCGCGCCGGCCGGGGGTCCCGAGCCGGCGCCCGCTTTCGTAACTTCGCCACCACGCGAGGCGTTTTCTCATCATGAGGTCGGCCGTCCGCCTGATTCCCCTGGTGGTCCTCGGTGCACTCGCGGCCTTTCTGCTGGTGGGGCCGCTCGCGTCGCTGTACAACACGCGCGCCGCGGCGAGCCGACCTCAACCCTCCGCCACGACACAGCCCACCGTCCAACCATCGCCAACCACCTGTCCCCGGTCACTTCCGACGCCGCAGCACGAGCCGGCCGTGCTTCCCGCGCAACCGCCAAGCCTGCCCTTTTCCGTCTGGGTCAATGACCCGCTGGGTGTCAACCTGCGGGCGACCGCGAGCAAGACCGGCACACTGGTCCGGACGCTCAACCAGGGAACACAGGCGTCAGCCGACCGCCAGGTCTTAGACAGCGCCGGCGCACGCTGGTATCGGGTCACAATTGGAAGCCAGTCGGGATGGCTGCGGGCCGACTTCGTGGTGAACCACTCGATCTCAGTCATGAGCGGGACCGGCTGGAGCCTGATGCTGCCTGACACCTTCCAGGGACGGGTGATCAGCGCCAGCCTGAGTGAAGCCGCTGCCGGCGGTGATGCCGTCCCGTTCCTCAGGGCTCAGACCAGTGGCCTCGACACCGTCTCGGCGGATCTTCCCGCGGTCATCAATCCCAACATCACCCCCGTGATTGACCACACCAAGCTGGTTCAGGTATGGAGCTACACGGTGCTCGAGCGAGTTTCACGGGCGCCCCTCGACAGCTGCAAGGTGCCGGGCGCGGGGGCACGGCAGGATGGCGGCTGGCCGTACGTGACCTCGGTCGTGGCGAAGTCGTCGGTACGTGCCTACAGCTTTACTTTCTTCACCCAGGAGCCCAGCTCCACTATCGTCGAGCAGGTCATCGCAAGCATCGCGCTAAGCTGACCCGGTGACGGGCAACGCGGCCCGATGGGATCGCGCCGCCGACCAGTACGTGCGGGGTGAACACAGCAAGGGTGAGGAGCTCGAACAGCTCCCCGAGCTGGTCGCACCGCGCCCATCGGACGTCGTCCTCGACATCGGGGCCGGCGCCGGGCACACCGCGCTGCGACTCGCCCCGCTGGTATCGCGGGTGGTCGTGACGGATCCGTCGGATGGCATGCTGAGGGCGGCCGCGGACCTCTTCGCGAAAGTCGGGATCACAAACGCGCGGTTTGAGCGAGCCCGCGCTGAGGACCTCAACTTCGACGACGGGTCTTTTGACATCGTGACCACCCGGCTGGCGGCGCACCATTTCGAGGACCTCGAGGCGGCTCTCGGCGAGGTGGCCAGGGTCCTGAAACCCGGTGGAGTGTTCTTCCTGGTTGACACCCTCGCCCCGGAGGACGCGGCGATTGCGGCGTACGTCAACGAGGTGGAATCACTGCGCGATCCAACCCATGTTCGCTGCTACTCAAAGCGTGAGTGGCTGGATGCCTTGCGGCAGTCCGGGCTGCGAGTCGAGCACGTGGGAAGCGCACGCAAGACACACGACTTCGAACCCTGGCTGGCCAGGGGTGGCGCCGATGCCGCGAATCAGGCTCGCACGCGCGAGCGTTTTCTTCAAGCGAGCGATGCCGCCGCCAGCGAGCTCGAGATCGTGGTACGCGGTGGCCAGGTGGAGTCTTTCACCGACTTAAAGCTCGTGCTCACGGCCCGCCGCTAGGACCGGGCTGGGGCCGCAGCTATTCCTTCGACCGACGCGCGACCGTCACAGTCGTGGCTTGTCGTCCTGACGCTGTTCAGCGTCACCTCCCTGATCGAGGCCTTCGCTTACGGCCATGTGATTCGCTTTCTGCCGCTCTACCTCCGGTCCGTGGGCACACCCGACGCGATCGTGCCGCGCTGGACCGGCCTGCTCTCGACCGCGGTCTTCGTGTTCGGCCTGCCGCTCGTGCCCTTTTGGGGAGTGTGGGCCGACAAGTACAGCCGCAAAGTCGTGATCGCCCGCAGTGCCTACGTGGAGGCACTTGTCTTCCTGGCGCTCGCGCTCAGTCAGAACCGCTATCAGGTCGCCGCCAGCCTCCTCCTTGTCGGCTTCCAGCTTGGCAACAGCGGGGTCATGCTCTCCACGCTTCGCACCATCGCCCCGGCTCGACATGTCGGTTTTGTGGTGGCGTTTCTTGGAGTCACGCCGCCGATCGGGGTGGCGCTGGGTCCGCTGGTCGGGGGACTGCTGGTTGATCGCGGCGGCTTCACCCTGCACCAGATCTTCCTGCTCGACGGGGCGCTCTCCCTGGTTAGCGGCCTGATGCTGACCCTCTTCCTTCGCGAGGTGCGACCGCCGGATCCGCCCACAGGACCGGTGCTGGCGCTCGTCGGCCGCGCCCTGCGACTTGTCTTCACCACCCGGGTGACCGTGCTCCTGTTCACGATCATGTCCCTCACCTTTTTGGCCACGCAGACCGCCGCTCCCTTCTTTCCCCTCCTGGTTC
>VBDY01000234.1:0-410 GCA_005882775.1 Chloroflexota bacterium
GCTTGTAGCGGCTGCGGCGGCGGATCACCTCAGCGTGGTTGCGCCAATCATCACGGTCGCCGGGGTCCCGTTTCTAGTGGATGCGACCGCACAAGACTCGTTCGGCAATATCGCCGGCTATCGGGGCACTGTTCATTTCACGAGCAGCGATTCCCAGGCCGTGCTGCCGCCGGACTACACCTTCACCGCGGCCGATGCCGGACAGCACAGTTTCCTGGCGACACTGAAGACCGCCGGGAGCCGGTCGGTCGGCGCAACTGACACGGTGGCGCCGACGATCGCCGGAACGGCATCGATCCTTGTCCTCCCAGGGGCGGCCACCCAGTTCGTGCTTTCGGCGCCCACTTCCGCCGGTGCGGGTGTCCCCCTCAGTCTGCAGGTCACTGTGGAGGACAGCTTTGGGAATGTGA
>VBDY01000234.1:478-2363 GCA_005882775.1 Chloroflexota bacterium
CGGTCGCTTGCGGCCAATGACGCCGCTTTGGGGGTCGCCGGCACAACATCGGTCGAGGTCATACCGGCGGCAGCTAACAAGCTGGCATTCCACGATCAGCCCGCGAACGGGGCAGCCGGGGCCATCTTCCAGGTGACGGTAGAAGAGCTGGATGCTTTCGGCAACCGGGAAACGGCGGACAGCACCACGCGCGTAACCGTGTCACTGGGCGGCGGACCTGCCGGAGCGGCCTTGTTGGGAACGCTCACCCAAACGGCAGCTGGTGGGCTGGCGACCTTCACCGACCTCTCCGTGCAACGGGCGGGGACAGGGTATGTGCTCCATGCCACCGGCGGGGCGCTGACCCCGGACGATAGCCAGGCCTTTGCTGTCTCCCCGGCGGAGCTGGCGCGCATTGTCGCGATCCCGGCCACGGCCGCCATCACCTTCGGTGCGAGCCAGAGCTACACCATCGAGGGGTTCGACCGCTATGGGAACAGCCGCGGTGACGTCACCAGCGCGACCACCTTCACGATCGCTCCCGACGGCGTCTGCGTGTCTGGCACATGCACACCGGGGCACGCAGGACCACATACGATAACGGCCGACGACGGNNNGTCTGAGTGTCGCCGTCGCTGGGAGCGTCCAATACAGCGACCCGGTAATGGTCGCCGCGACGGTGTCGCCCGCGAGCGTTTTGGGCTCGAGCGCCAGCGGCACGGTGCAGTTCTCGATCGGTGCGCTGGTGCTCGGATCCGCCCCGGTCGTTGCTGGAGGAAGCGCGGAGGGCGCCTTTATCCTTCCGAAGGCACCGGGCAGCTATACAGTGTCGGCCGTCTACACCCCGGCGAACACGGACTTTGCGGGGAGCACCGGCTCGACCAGTCTCAGCGTGACGCCGGAGGACGCCCGGGTCACCTACACGGGGCCGATGCTCGCGCTTACCCCGTGCGCGTCGTGCAGCACGGCGTCGGTGCCGCTCAGCGCGACGGTCAAAGACATGACCGCGGTGGATGCAGTCGCCGACCCGTTTGCTGGCGACATCCGAAATGCCGTGGTCACCTTCAAGGACCGGGGCACCGGCACGACCCTCTGCGCAGCTTCGGTGGGGCTTGTCAGTCCAGTGGACACGAAGACCGGTACCGCCACCTGCACGTGGTCTTCCAACCTCGGGGTCCTGGACTTCCGGTCAGTCCAGGTGAACACAGTGGTGGGGAACTTTTACGCGCGTGACAGCGCGGTCGACGACCAGCTAGTGACGGTCTCGCGGCCGATGGGCCGCGGTTCTGTCCTGGGCGGCGGATATCTACGCCTTGGCGCAAACAGCAACGGCGCCTGCGCCGGGGCAAGCGGCAGCGTCAACGGATTCGGCTTCGGTGTCAAGTCGAGCCCGTCCGTGGCGGGAGTCGCGCTCATCCTGGTGCGCAGTGCCCGCTCGTGCACGCCGGGGATGACCGGCCCGCGCACCTACCTGGTGGTCGCGCCCACCACGACTTTCGTCGTCCTCGCTGGGAGCCCTGTGAACAGGGCGACCTTCTATGCCAAGGCGTCGATCTGGGATGTCACGGATCCGGCGCACCCGACCAGCGTCGACCGAAACGCGACCCTTCGCATCGACACGATCGATGGAGGGAGCGCCGGCGCTCCCGACACGCTGGGGATCACGCTCTGGAACACGAGTGGCGGCCTCTGGTTCTCAAGCGACTGGAACGGCAGCCAAACCGTCCAGGATTCCCTCGCCGCGGGCAACGTTATCGTCAGGTAACGGCATATGTCGTCAGCCCAAGCGGCCTGCTCACGCAACTCTGGGCAGGCCGCGAAGCCGGAGGCTTAGCCGGGTGCTTGCCCCGGGAAACGGCTGATCACAACCAGGTAGTAGACGACCAGGATGACAAGGATCGGCAGA
>VBDY01000022.1 GCA_005882775.1 Chloroflexota bacterium
TGCCAGCGGGTCGGTGTTGCCCTTATATGCGGTTCGCAGGAAATTTGCCAGCTGGTCCCTCTTGCGCCGCAGGTCCAGCTGCGTCTGAGCGATGTGGATCTCCAGCGCCGCGATCTGCCGCTCCAGCTGGGCGATCTGCTGCTCGATGGCGGCGATCTTGTCCAGGGTCTGGTTGATCTGATCGCGGGTCTCCTGGATCTGTTGCTGGAGGGCCACCTCCTGCGCTTCCGCCTTGGTCAGGTTGTCCTGCAGGGAGCCCTTCAGCTGGTTGATGATCTGCAAGCGCTGCCGGGCGGCTGAGATGTCGTCAGCGGAGGCGGTCACCGGGCCGCTGGCGAGCACGGAGCCAGCCATGGCCGAGGCAACCAAAAGCCGAGTGAAGGCCCCCCTTAGACCCATGCAGCCAGTGATACGGCAGAAGCGTTGCGAACCGGCCTGCGGTCAGGTGACGGAGACCCGACGGCTGGGTAACGGGAAGTGACCGCGAGCAGGCGGCGCGCCGGAGGGAAGGATGGAAATCCTTGGATATAATGTGCCCGGCGCGCGGGAGTAGCTCAGTTGGTAGAGCGCAACGTTGCCAACGTTGAGGTCGCGAGTTCGAGACTCGTCTCCCGCTAAGTCCTTATCCACCTTTGTTTGCGGCTGCGCCCGCTCCAGGAAGAAAGAGAGGGACCCGCAACGGTCCCCCTCCATCCAGCGGCGGTAACGCCTTCCTACAACTCAGTTCACACGGATTGTGCCCTGGAAGCACACATGGTTGGGAGCTTGAGTGCAGCTGATCACCTGGTATTCGGCATGCACACGCTCGCCTGTCAAAAAACCGGAGATGACGACGCCGTTGAGCACGGCCGTGTGTGTCTCGTTGTTCTGCTTCCCCTGGACCAGCGCCGTGAAGGACTGTGAGGGGTCTACGGCGATGACCTCATAGCGAGCCTCGAGCTGGCCAATCTGGCCATTTGCGATCAGGGTGCGTGAAAGAACATCGCCGCCAAAAGTGCCGACGATATCGCCCCCGACGACGCCCGTCATGGTGGGGAAGTGCGGGGAAAACCACTTTGTGTAAGTGAGCTGAACAGCCTCCGCTGCCCTTGCATCCTTCACCTGGCCTGAGGCAGCAAGCGTCCCGGCCCCCAGGATGAATGCCGTCAGCACCGTGATAACGAACGCCACGCCCTTCGAGAATGCCGCTCGACGGAACGCTTTCCTGACTTCCATCGTAAACCGCCTCCACATTTATTCGGCTCGCTGGATGCTGGGCCGTGAGCCAACGCTACGGAGCGCGGGGCACCCAGACGAGGGGAAAAACACCTGAAACGCGTCGGGCAGGTACAGAAACAGGTACTCGGCCACGTATTTCGCTCGATGTGGAGTTGCCGCCACCCAGTTCACCATTGGGGGTATCCCAATTCGGTAAGGAGAAACTCGCGATGCGAGCTCGACTCAGGTTCGATGGCTTGCCGCCGCTACTGTTCTCGTTGATCTTCGCTCTGGCGGCCGCGATGGTTTTGGGAGGCACGTTGGTCTATGTGCTCAAGCCGTCCACGCTCGCTCCAGGCCGGACGCAGGTGCTCGTAATCCACGACAATGTCGACTCCAGTCCGCGCACCGATGGGTGCCTACCGATTAACGGACATAAGGCCTGTTAGGGCTTGTCAGTGCCGCAGGATTCGGACCGATGTCCAGCCGTAGTCCAGAAGCGGATTGGCGCCGTAGCCGTCGACGTACGGCTTTACAACCGCGGTCCGAGTGTAGTAGAAGAGCACGGCCATCGCCTGGTCGTCCAGGAGTGCGCGCCCGGCCTGCTGATACTTGGATAGCGCGCTGTCCAGTGGCAGGCGGTCTGCCGCTGCCACCAGGGCGTCGACCGCGGAGTTGGAGTATCCCGATCCAGTGGAGTCGTTCACCTGATCGGCCGACGTCGTGAAGAGGTTGTCGAACCAGTCCTGCGGATGGTCATAGTCAGCCAGCCAGCTGCCGCGGAAGAGGGTCAGCTGCCGCCGCCCCCGGGCAGCAAAGAAGCTGCCCTGGTCCAGCGCGCGAGCCGGAATGTCCAGGCCCAGGTTCGCCTTCCACTGGTCGTGAAGGTTCCTCGCAACCGCGACCAGGAGGGGTGACGCCGGACCGTAGGTGTAGATCAGGCCCCGAAGCCGTGACCCGCTGGGGTCGAGGCGCGCGATCGTCGCCCGTGCCTTGGCCGGGTTGAAGCGGGCCGTTGGGTCGGCGCCCTCGCCAAGATATCCTTGCAAGCCCTTCGTGATCAGGCCACCGGTCGCGCTTGTGCACGCCCATCCGTGCTCGCAAACGGCTCGCGCCAGAGCCGAGCGGTCGATCCCCTGGCTGAAGGCCAGGCGGAGGTCGTGACTCTCTGACCCGGAAAAGGGACCGGCCTGGAAGTTGAAGCCGACCCATTCGGTGTGACCAACCGGCCACGAATGGATCTCTGCGCGGTGGCCGGGGTCCGCCCCGAGGCTCTCGAGCTGAGGACCCAGGCTCGAGGTGAGCTCTGGGGCACCCGCCCCGCTCGATGGTGCCCCGAAGCCGAGAACGTCGACAGTGCCCGCTTGGTAGGCCTGCCACTGGCTCGCCCCGGCGGCCACAACCCGCAGCTCGAGCCTGGTTAATTCTCCGGTGCTGCCCCGCCACCAATGTGGAATAGGGGTGAAGACCAGTGACTGATTCGGGGTTCGAGACGTCAACCGGAATGGCCCGGTGCCAACGAGCCCATCCGCGTTCGTCCACCACGTTGCCTCGCCGTAAGCGGCGACCGCCTTCCGGTCGACCACCCAGGCACACGGCAACGCGAGCGCTGGCAGCCAACCGCCTGACGGAGCGGTTAAGTGGACCACCAGAGTGTGTGCATCCGGAGCTGAGATGCCTCTTAACGCGGGCACCAGCTGCGAGGCAGCGACAGCTGCGGCAATCGTCTGGTAGCCGTCGATCGGGCCAAACGTAAAGCTCAAGCAGTTTTGGGCGATCACGGCCCTGTTCCAGCTGTACACGAAGTCCGCAGCCGTGACCGGATCACCGTTCCAGAACTTCGCGTTCGGGTTCAGGTGGAAGGTATAGGTCCGGCTGTCTGTCGAGACGTCTGGGCTGCCCTCCGCAATGTCTGGCAGCAGCCGCAGATGGTCGTCGTAGCGGTAGAGACCCCCAAAAATGTTGGTGCCGATCGCATACGTAAGTGGGTCACCAATCTGAGGCGGGTCCAACGGTTCAACGCTGCTGATATCAGACGGGATTGCGAGCCGCAGAGTCTGGTCCGTGGCTAGCTCGTTCGAGGGCGGTGCCGCCGTCTGACACGCGGCCAGTGCGAGCGCTGCCCCGGCGAGCAGTGCCAGGTGACGGGGAGCGAGCATGTCGTTGCTTGTCTCAGCCGGTCCCGAGTTGAACGAGGCGTACCCGGTTGTTTCCCAGATCAGCGATATAGAGATTCCCAGCGCTGTCGACCGCGAGCGCCACCGGCTGATTGAGCTCGGCGCGGGCGGCCGGTCCGTCGTCGCCGGCCCAGCCCGCCTGTCCGGTTCCCGCTACTGTTGAGATCTTTCCGGCGAGATCAACCTTGCGAACCCGGTTGTTGGCGCTATCGGCAATGTAGAGGTTTCCATGCGCATCAACGGCGAGCCCGGTCGGAATGGAAAGGTCTGCTCTTACGGCGGGTCCACCGTCTCCTGCGGGTCCGTTGTTACCATTGCCCGCGACGGTGGTGATCGTGCCGTCAGGGTTGACCTTCCGGACGACGTCGTTGCCGGCATCCGCGATATAGAGGTTGCCCTGGCGATCCACAGCCAGGCCCTCAGGGGCGCTGAGCTGGGCCGCGATGGCTGGCCCGTTGTCGCCGCTAAAGCCGGCCCGGCCGGTTCCGGCAAAGATCGACAGTGCGCCGTTCGGATCCAGCTTCTCGACCCGGTTGGCGCCGGTCTCGGCCACGAAAATGTCGCCCTGTTCGTTGATCGCGATGCCGCGAGGTTCGGCGCCGGTCACCACCGTTGAGATCACACCGACATTGCCCGGCGTGACCTTGCGAACGCGGTCGTTACCCGTGTCGGTGAGGAAGAGGTCTCCGGCTCGATCGAGGGCCAGGCCCGCAGTCCCGCGATTGATTGCAAAACCCCCGGCTCCCGAGATCGACAGCTGAGCCTGGACGGCAGGTCCGCCATCTCCGGAGAAGCCCGGGTTGTTGCTGCTGCTTCCGGCTACAGTCGACACGACGCCGTTATGCACCATGCGAATCCGAAGCGCGTCGGCCACGTAAACATCGCCATTCTGGTTCACAGCAATGCCGTCTACCGTGGCGAGGTCAGTGGCACCGGGTTTGGAGCCGTCCTGCGAAACGGCCGCGCGGCCGGTGCCGGCGAAGGTCGTGATGCGTGGACCGCCGGACGCGCTGGACAAGATTGCCGGACGCACGACAGAGAAGATCAGAACCCCAGCCGATGCGACGATCATCAGCACGCCGGCCAGCCACAACCACCGTGGCTGAATTCGGGGCTTGCCGGGGGGACTGGCGGGCGATTCGGACGGCGGCGGGGCAGGGGCCGGAGCCAAGCGGGTGGAGTCCGATGCGACCCAAGCAGCAACCTGCGACCTCGACTTGAAGCCGAGTTTGTTGCGGATCTGCTCGACATGACCCTCGGCGGTCCGCTCCGAGATGAAGAGGCGCTCGGCGATGTCACGGTTGCTCAAGCCTTGAGCAACGAGTGCCGCGACCTCGCGTTCGCGCCGGGATAGGGCTGGCGAGGGCGTATTCATCGCCTCCTATTTTGCGCGGACCTCC
>VBDY01000023.1 GCA_005882775.1 Chloroflexota bacterium
AAGGATATGCCGCGGCGCTGGTCGACCTGTTTGCCCGCGAAGGCGACCTCCCGGCCGGGGTGCAGCCGCCGACCCGGGTACCGACTCCGGAGGACCGGGCGCGGATGGGACCAGCAATGGACCGAGGCGCAAAGGTCTCGGATGAGCAGGCGATGGGCGACCTGCAGGCCGCTGTCGACGAGCTGCGGCGGCGCGGGGCGCCGCGGGTCGTGATCTGGGGCTTCTG
>VBDY01000024.1 GCA_005882775.1 Chloroflexota bacterium
CCTTCGGTATGGCGCTGCCGAGCATGCGGACGCGATCGCGGACGCCCTGAAGCGGACGTTTGCGTTTTTCGCCCGAACGCTTTAGCGACCCCGGAACGACGCGATCGTCGTCTTTAGCCCTTCCTCGAGCGAGACCTTGGGCTCCCAGCCGAGCACCTTGCGGGCACGCGTGATGTCGGGTCGACGCTGTTTGGGGTCGTCGGTGGGAAGCGGTCGGAAGGCGATCTGGCTGCGGCTGCCACAGAGGTCGCGGATCAGTTCGGCCAGCTGGAGGATCGTGACCTCCTCGGGGTTGCCAATGTTGACCGGCTCTGCGTAGTCGGTGTTCAGCAGACGCACCACGCCTTCGATCAGGTCGTCGACGTAACAGAGGCTGCGCGTCTGCGAGCCATCGCCGTAGACGGTGAGCGGTTCGTTGCCGAGTGCCTGCTTGATGAAATTCGGTGCGGCGCGGCCATCGTTGAGCCGCATCCGAGGCCCAAACGAATTAAAGATGCGAACGATGCGCGTCTTTAATCCATGGGCGCGGTGGTAAGCCATGGTGAAAGCCTCTGCGGCACGCTTGGCTTCGTCGTAGACACCGCGTGGCCCGATCGGATTGACGTTGCCCCAGTAGGTTTCGGGCTGGGGATGGACCAGGGGATCGCCGTAGACCTCGGAGGTGGAGGCGAGCAGGAAGCCGGCCTTCTTGGCCCGGGCCAGCCCGAGCATGTTGTGGGTGCCCAGCGTCCCCACCTTGAGGGTGTGAATGGGGTGACGCTCGTAATCGACCGGCGAGGCCGGTGAGGCGAAGTGAAGCACCGTGTCGATGGTGCCCTCAAGTTCGAGGTGTTCAGAGACGTTGTGCTGCAGGAAGCGGAACCGGCCGTCATCGCGGAGACGGGCGACGTTGGTGGCCTGGCCGGTGACCAGGTTGTCCACGCAGGTCACCTGCCAGCCGTCTTTGAGGAGTCGCTCGCAAAGATGTGATCCGAGGAAGCCGGCGCCCCCCGTGACCACGGCATGGCCGGGCACCGGCTCGTAGCCTAGCAGCCGCCGATGGCCGAGCGGCCGCCTTGACTTTGCTTTAGACGGGACGCATAGTCGTCGTCACGGCAAGGGAAGGAAAGATCGGCTCGAAAAGCTCGGGCACGGCCGTGCGGCCGGGACCGAAGCGGCCCAGGGCAGCCAAACGTGGAGCGCCCGCCGTATCCGTGTGGGAGCGTCTGGGCGAACGTATTAGCCCGGCGGATTACACCCCGGTCCTCCGCAGCGATCTGACCTGGGCGCGTTTCAAGACCCGTCACGGGGACCCGTACGTGATGCTGGCTGATCGTGGGCACGAGTACATCACCCTCGGGGAGGAGGACGATTTCCTGGCCTCGCGCATGGACGGTACGCGTCGAGTCTCGGACCTGGTGGTCGATTATTTCCGCAAGTTCGGGAGTCTCGGCTACGACCGGGTTGTGCGGCTGGTCGGCGAACTGCGCGAAGCCGGAATGCTGGTCGATCGTCCGAGAAACATCTACGAGCGGCTCCAGGGCGCGCTCAACCCTCCGAAGACTCCGCCGAAACCGCGGCGCACTGAGGGGCCCTTCCTGATGCTGCGGCTCCCCCTCAAGGGCATCGACCCGGCCGTCACCTGGCTGTACGACCACCTGGGGTTTGTCTTCTTCAAGCGCCCGGTGGTGCTGCTCACGTTCGTCGTCACAATTCTCGGGCTCGCCGCCTTCGTCGCCGACCTATTTGGCGGCCACGACATCTTTGCCCCGCTCGGAAAGTCGGTGCTGCTTGGGATTGTGGCGCTGGTCGTGGCGTATTACCTCGCCACCTTCATCCACGAATCGGCTCACGCACTAGCCTGCAAGCACTTCGGGCGGAAGGTCGACCAGGGCGGCTTCATGCTCTTCTACCTGATGCCGGCCTTCTACGTCGACACCAGCGACATCTGGCTCGAGCCGTGGTGGCGCCGGATCGCGGTCTCCTTTGCCGGACCCTACTCGGGGTTCACTGTTGCGGGCGCCTGCTCAATCCTGGTTTGGCTCTTCCCGCACAGCGGTGTGGTGGGAACCCTGCTCTTCAAGTTCGCGGTGGCCTCGTACTTTACGGACGCGCTGAACCTGATGCCGCTGCTTCCGCTCGATGGGTATTACATCCTGATGGACTGGTTGGAGATCCCACAGCTCCGTCAGCAGGCGCTCGACTTCATCAAGGGACCCATGTGGCGGCTGCTCCTCGACCGCGAACGATTCAACCGGCGAGAAATCCTGTTTGCGGTCTTCGGGGTGCTGGCGGCGACCTACTCGTCGCTCTCGATCTTCCTGGCCATCCTGTACTGGCGCCGCCGGCTGAGCCCGGTGGTCACTCCGCTCTGGGCGACGCCCGGGTTCTGGGCGAAGGCGACCGTCATCGGCGTCGTGGCGGTGATAGCCGTTCCGCTCAGCATGCGGCTGGGCCGGCGGCTTTGGCGCTACGTCAAAACCCTGGGAAAGGCGCCCGCCGCCGCCAGGGCGGCCATCCTTACGATCCGCCTCCGCGATCGGATGCGGCTGCTCGAGTCACTCGGTTTCCTGGCAACCGTGCCGCAGGCTGGCCTCGACCGGCTCGCGCGGGCCGCCCGGGTGCGTGAATACCCCAGCGGGACGAATGTGGTGCGTCAGGGAGATCGCGGTGACCAATTCTTCGTGATTGCAGCCGGCGAGGCCGCGGTGATGGTTCGCGAGCGAGCCGAGGACCGGACCCTGGACCGCCTGGGTGTGGGGGACTACTTTGGCGAACGAGCCCTTCTCGGAGACGGCGTGCGCCGCGCAACCGTCCGCTCCCTGACGCCGCTGAAGGTCCTGGCATTCCCTGCGGAGACCTTCTGGAAGGAGCTGGCGGGGACGATGGCCTGGGAAGCCCGGCTGCGCATGGTGCTTGGCGAGCGCGAACGCCTTGAAGCGCTGCCAATCTTCGCCGGTATGGGATCGCGGCAGCTGGACCTGCTGGCGGTCAAGCTTCAGGTCCAGGAGGTCGAGCCGGGGGAGACCCTGGTCCGGCAGGGCGATCCGGGTGATACCTTCTTTATCGTGCGCGACGGTGAGATGGAGGTGTTGGTGAGCGCAAATGGGGCGAGGCGGCGGGCCAACCTGCTCAAACCGGGTGACTTCTTCGGCGAAGTCGCCTTGCTCTATGACGTGCCACGGACCGCCACCGTACGGGCTCGGTCTCGGGCGTCGGTCTGGCGGCTGGGGCGCCAGGACTTCCGCGACCTGGTTGGCCGGTACATGGGGCTAGAGGGCGACGTGGCGAAGGTGGCGGCATCGCGGCTCCGGCGGCGCACCCGTCTCAGGAGCGCGGCCTGATGCAGTGCTGGATCTGCGCCTCTCCTGCGAACGCGGTCTGCCGCTTCTGCGGGCGGGCGGTCTGCAAGGAGGACGCCAAGTCCCACCCGTACGTGCTGGAGGTCTATCCTGCGAACGGCACCCTCTACGGGTTGGGTGTGGAAGACGCCGTCCATTGCGGGGTCTGCAAGCCTGGGCCCGAACCTACCCGAATGGAATTTCTCGAGGATGTGACGAACGACACAGCGAAAAAGTGATATGCGGCAATGCGGGTGGGTGATTGCAGCCCCATGATCAACTCGCAAACCTGATCAAAGGAGGTGAATCATGAGCAAGCAAGCATTGGAGCAGGTCGTCCGCAAGGCGGCGACCGACGTACGCTTCAGAGCCCAGCTGGCCAGAGACTTTGACGTCGCTGTGAAACCGTACAAGTTGACAACGGCCGAGAAGGCGCAGCTACGTACCGGGGCCGGGGCAGGGGAAGCGGAGAATATGCCGGAACGGCTGGCAGCGAGAAACACAGCCCGGAACACAGCAAGAAACACAGCCCGCAACACAGCCAGAAATACCGCCCGGAACACCGCGAGAAATACAGCCAGAAATACGGCTCGGAATACGGCGAGACTCGACAGCTAGTCCGACACCCACAAGCGCGCTTATGGGCAGTCTCATGACTGCCCTTTTTCTTTTGTTAGGGTAGGCTGCAACCATGCAGGGCAAGGTGGATCGCTTAAAGGCGGTGCCCCTCTTCTCGCATTGCTCAAAGCATGAGCTTGAGTTCCTCTCAACCCGGATGGACGAAGTCAGCCTGCCGGCGGGGCGGACGCTGCTCACCCAGGGAAAGCCGACCGACACGTTCTATGTCCTGCTCAGTGGCGAGGTCGAGGTTTCCCGCGAAGGCCGGCCGCTGAAGCGGCTCAAGGATGGGGACTTCTTCGGCGAGATCGGGATGCTCGACCGCGGGCTGGCCACCGCGACCGTGACCACGACCGAGCCGGCCGAGTGCCTGTGTCTCAGCCATGCCCAGTTCCGGGACGCGATCAAAGCAAACGAGGGCCTGACGATGCAGGTCCTGGCCGCCATGGCGCAGCGGCTTCGGGAGGACAGCGCCCAGCTCGTCTAGTTGCGGAGGAGGGCCGTCATGCGTATCGAATCCTCGATCACGGCGATCTCGTGGATTCCCTCGGAGGCGATCGAAGGCGTCACCAAGCTCCCGTTTGAAGCAGGATTCTTCCACTACGACGCGCCACCACCCGACCAGCTGGACGAGTCGGCGCTCGACCGCCTCCACAAAGAGGACGCGTTTCGGGAGGCGAACCACCTGCGGGCATGGATCGACGTCACGGATGGGAAGATCACCGGCTACGACCACGCCGGCCGAAGCCTGATCGGGGTCACGCGCCTTAAGGCGGGCCCATTTCACGCGGCGTTCCCGGCGATCTCGATGCCGGTCCTGCGGCCAGAGCCGGTGGTCAAGCCGACCTCGGTGCGGTTTGTCCAAACGGGTGGCGGCCGGATGTCGCTGCCGGCACCCCGGCGCGTACGTGACAAGCCGTTCGTCCAGATCGCGTCATCGCTAGCCTGGACAACCCTCGCGCTCACCATTCACACCGACGGACACTCGGAGTACGAGGTTGTGGGCGCCAGCCCCTTCCCGCGGCACTGGCTATACGACCAGAACGGCAAGCTGGTTTCGAAGAGCGGGGTGATCAGCTTCGAAGACTGGTACCGAGGCTCATACG
>VBDY01000025.1 GCA_005882775.1 Chloroflexota bacterium
GAAGGCTGGTTGACGGTGGCGCATGCTGGCGAGGAAGGGCCCGCAGAGTACGTATGGCAGGCGCTCGACCTGCTGAAAGTCCAGCGGATCGACCATGGCGTCCGAAGCCTGGAGGACAAGAAGCTGGTCGAGCGGCTCGTGGATGAGCAGGTCCCGCTCACGGTCTGTCCCCTGTCGAACGTCAAGCTCCAGCTGTTCCGCTCGCTGGAGCAGCACAACCTCAAGGCCATGCTCGACCAGGGCGTCTGCGCCACCGTGAACTCGGACGATCCGGCCTATTTCGGCGGCTACGTCGAGGACAATTTCAGCGCCGTCCAGTCGGCGCTGAAGCTGAGTCGCGAGGACGTTGTCCAGCTGGCGAAGAACTCGTTCAGGGCGTCATTCCTACCGGTTGACGACAAGCAGCGCTACCTGGCAGAGATCGACCAGGTGATGACCGCGAGCAGCTAGGACCGGCGAGCCAGCACCGTAAGAGCGACCGCCGTTACCACGGCCGACACCACCAGGGTGGCGAGCCAGCCGAGGCCGACGATCAGCTCCACGTCGCTCTCGCGCTGTTCCACCAGGCGAAGCGAGCGACCGGCTACGACATAGCCGTCGCGGTATGGGACCGTCACCGAGGCGATCCGTACACCTGCTTCCGGCTGCCAGGTCAGGATGTTTTCTCCGGTGCGGCGGGCTGCGTCGAGCACACCGGCCGGCGGAACCGGCGAGCGCCCGTGCAATTCTGCGGACGACGCAACCGGTTGACCAGACCGGTCGACCACGATAAGAAACGCCGCGAGTGAGGTGGCCATATCGACCGCGGAAGGAGCGACGACCGAGCTCGGTAAGGCTCCGTGATCCAGGGCGCGAGCCGCGTCTTCGGCCATCTGCACCTGGGGGTCGTTTGCTCCACTTCGCAGGTCGTGCTGGACAGCCGCGTAGATCAACCCGGCAAGCACGGTCGCGGCCGCGGCAACCGGTAACCAGATCGTCAACCCGCGCCGCAAGGCGTCAGCCCTCTTCGAAAACGATTTCCTGGGCGCCCTCCCAGAGGACTCGACGGCCGAGCTCTTTCAGCTGATCTCTCCCCTGCTCGATGGTGGCGAAATGATTACCCGCCAGGGGCCCGGCCTTGCTCCCGAAGGCCGTGAACCCATAGGGAAAGAGGATCTCGGTCTCGCTGATCCCACCTGGATAGAGCAGGAGCTGCCCCGCTCCTGGATAGGTCGTGTGATTCTCGTTTTCAATCCCGGCATCGAGGTCACCCAGCGGCACCCAGGCCGCCTCACCACTCCAGCGCGCCTGGATCAGCTTTCCCCGCAGAGGAAGGAGCTTCCGCAGCGCCTCACAGGTCCGGGGCGCGGCCTCCTGCTCCAGGCGCGCGGTGAACCGAAGGTCGCCGACCGAGATCCTAAGCATCGCGCCTCAGGGTAAGGCCGATCGACCCGTGGGCCGGCTTCGGATCGCTGAAGACACGGATTTTCGGGTCCTTTTCCGAGACCTTCGATGTGTCCCAGAGCCGGTTCTGGGCATCGAAACTGACCTCCGACAGCTCCGGGAATCGTTCGAGCACCCTCTTCCCCATCTCATGCACCAGGTGCTGGATCGACATGCTGACGAAGTCATCAAATGTCCTTCGCACGACGTCGCGGACCTTACCGGAGCCGATCAGCCGCTCGCCGGCGATGGCCGCGCCGCCGTCGGGGTAGCGCCAGTGGACGTCGAGGAAGATGTAGAGCGGCCGGTCGGTAACCTCGGGCAGGGTGGTGAACTCGTCGCGGGCAAAGCTCTTGAAGGCGCTGCCTGTCAGCTTGACCAGGCGCAGGTTGCGGCGGCCGACGCGCAGCGATTGCACCCCGGCCCGGTCGAGGTGCAGCTCCACGATCTCGTAGTCGTCATCCAGCGGCCCGCTGAGGAGCTTGTCGCTATGGGCCTGGAAGGGCAGCTCGCGCAGGAATATCCGCAACGACTGCATCTGCGGATAGTGCTCGAGGAACTGACGCCCGAGGAACTCGGCGAACAGCTCGTAACGATCGCCCGGAAAGGCGAGCGCCATGGCGTAGACAAAGTTCTTCATGGTGTCGGTCGCCACCACGTCGCGGTTGTCGCCCTCGGTGTAAGCGGGCATGAAGTTGTCGCCGAAGACGTCGATCGAGGCCCGGCCGGCGAACAGGCCCTTCTGCGGATGAGTCCGGTAGAAGGAGACCTCGTGCTTCCCGTACTGGATGTCTGCGGTCATGCCCTGAGCCGGTCCTCCGCGATTTCGACGATCGCGTTCAGCCCTTCCGACATCTCCTCCTCACGTGATCGCTCGAGGCGTTGCTTCAGAACCTCGACGATCGCAGACTTGGGACGGTGATTGACAAACACCACGAATCTAAAGCCGAAGCGGCGTTCGTACTCGGCGTTCAGCAATTCGAGCTCGGGCAGAGGGTCGGCGCCCTGCTCCTTTAGCGAGTGCGCCGAGAGCCGGCGCGGATCTTCGCCGATCCGGGGATGGGCATTCAGGGTGGCGATCTTTTCCTCTTCGGTCAGGGTCGGGATGGTCGCCCGCATCCGCTCCACCAGCTCGAACGATGATGCGAACGGCCCTCCCGCCGCTACCTTGCGAGCAAGCGGGGTGGAGCCTTCGAGAGCCTCCTCGATGGTCAGCATCTGCTAGAAGGAGAGGCGGATTTGCGCAGCACCACCATGAGATCGTATTGGAAATTGCGGGAGTGGGCAAAGGCCCACCAAACGACCGCCGCCTTCCTTGTGCTCGGGACGGTGTCCGCGGTCCTCTTCGCTCTCGGGCTGAACTCCCACGAGATCGGCCGGGACGAGTCGGTCAGCGTGCTGGTGGCGCGACACTCCGCCGCCGACGTGATTCGCCTCCTGACCGCCCACGAGCCCAACCCGGCCGGATATTTCCTGATGCTTCATTACTGGCCCCATGACTCCGTGGTCGCCGGCCGCCTGCTTTCCCTGGTGCCCGCCATCCTCGTGGCTCCGCTGGTATTCGTCGCCGGACGGCGTCTGTCCCTCCCGGCTTGGACCGCGGGGCTGCTTGCCGCGACCTCTCCCTTTCTCGCCTACTACGCGGCTGAGACGCGCAACTATGCCTGGCTGATCCTCTTCGGCGCCGCCGCCCAGGCGTTGACCGCGGAGGCGATCGCCGGCGCCGCCCCGAGTCTCGCCCTGGGCCTGGCCATCGGCGCGGTCCTGGCCGCGGGCCTCTACATCCACTACTTTGCTGTCTTCACTGACATCGCGGTCCTGGTCGTGCTTGTCCTGTGGGGCAGGCGCTATACCGCGATCATCGCTGCCGTGACTACCGTCGTTCTCTTCGCGCCGGGAGCCATCATGCTTGCCCAGCAGGTGGGCGCCACCGGGAATCTGACGAGTGCCAGCTGGCAGTCGCGGGTCGACTTGAGCGGAGTGTGGGTCACTTTCACCAGCCTGCTTGGCGGGACTGGCGACTACCTGCCCGGCTTGCTGCTGGCAGCCGTTTTCGTCGGACTCAGCCTCATGGCGTTTCGTCGGGCTGCCGCGCAGACCACCCGGGTGCTGCTGGTTTTCGTGTTGCTGGGGATCGGGGTCCCGCTGCTTGCGGGCGCATTCCTCAAGCTCGTCACGCCTCGCTACCTGGCGGCCAGCCTCCCCGCCCTCCTACTGCTGTGCGGCGCCGGCCTGGCCACGCTCCCACGTCGGGTCAATCGGACGGTGACGGCCGGTCTGCTCCTGGCGAGCGTAGCTCTGATCGTCAGCGCCAGCGGTCGCTTCGACGGGCAGAAGCTAAAGATCCAGGAAGCCCTGCAGCTCGCCCAGGCAAACCACGCGCTGCCGGCGATTCAGGGGAGGCAGTTTGCAACGGCGGCTGCCTACTACGCGCCGGGCCAGGTCGCCTACGTGTTTCAACCTCCACCCGCCGACTACCTGGGACTCTGGTCGCTGCCGCCGGGGCTCAGCTTTCCGCCGGCGAACCGAGGCACGGTGGCATTCTTCGACTACTGCAACAACCCGCCGACCAGGCTCAACGGGTATATGCCCGGAACTCGGACGGATCTGGGCGGCAACCTGTGTATTGACCTGAGCGAGTCCCCCCAGGGCCCGTAAAACCGGTATGTAACCTTTTGACCCTCTGGAGCCCCTAATAAGGTAGTGCACGCCCCCATGGAGGACGAGAGCCAGGATGCCGTCGAGGCCCTCTACCGGACGCAGGGGGAACGCATCTGGCGAGCTGTGATGGCATATACCCAGGATCCCGATCTGGCGAGCGACGCGGTGGCCGAGGCCTTCGCCCAGGCACTTGTCCGTGGAAGCGCCATCCGGTCACCCGCCCGATGGGTATGGCGAACGGCGTTTCGAATCGCGGCCGGCATGCTGCAGGAGCGTTCGCGGTCGGTCCGGCTGGCTGGCACGGAGTCCTACCTGATGCGCGACCTGGGCGGCGAGCTGCTCACCGGCCTTGCCCGGCTGCCGGCGAAGCAGCGTGCCGCGTTGGTTCTCTTCTATTACGCGG
>VBDY01000026.1 GCA_005882775.1 Chloroflexota bacterium
CGTGGTGGTTCACCCAGACGATCCCGATCACGAAGAAGCTGATCACGTAGGCGACGAACGATGGCCAGTGCTCACCCAGCTGCTGCAGCAGCGAGCCATGGCCCGGGCCCGCCACCGCCAGGTTGAGAGCGAGGAGCGTAATCGCCACTGCGATTACCCCGTCGCTGAACGCCTCCAAGCGGCCGCGATCCATACCTCTGCCTAGGAGCCGGCTGGAGCCGCCTCCACTTCACCGACCCACTGGTCCCGCAGCTTTGCCCGCACGGCCGGCTCACCGAACCCGCCGTCGAGTGCCTGCAGGTTCATCACCCAGATCTCCTGCCGAGTGCATCCGAGCACGTGCGCTACTTTGAGGTATTCATCGGCCAGAGTCGTTCTCGATACCGTACGCGAGTCGGTGCTGATGGTGACCTTCAGCCCCTGCTTGAAATAGCGCGGTAGCGGATGGTCCTGTAGGCGGCGGACCGCCTTGGTCTGGAAGTTGTTGGTCGGCGCCATGTCGAACTGCACGCCTTCGTCGTTGGCCATGGCGGCCACCTCGGGATCCTCGCGGGCCCGCACCCCGTGCTCGATCAGGCGCGCCCCCATCGCGATCGCCTGGCGCACGCTCTCGGCGCCGGCGCCCTCGCCGGCGTGGATGGTGATGTTGAGCCCGAGCGAGCGGGCCAGCCTGAACGCATCCTCGTGCAGGATGGGCGGATGACCGGCCTCGTCACCCGCCAGGTCGAAGCCAACCACGCCCTCGGCCGCGAACCGGCCGGCCACCTGCGCCAGCGAGAGATTCTGCTCGGGCGGCATGTCTCGCAAGGCTGTGATGATCAGCCCGCCCGCCATCCCGGTCGCCTCTTTGCCTGCCCGCCAACCCGCAAGCGTGGCGCGTATGACGTCGGTCAGCGACAGCCCGCGGTCGACGTGCAGCCAGGGCGCATAGCGTATCTCCGCATAGCGCACACCGTCGTCGCTGAGGTCCTGGCACAGCTCGAAGGTGACCCGTTCCAGGGCCGGGACCGACTGCATGACCGCGATCGGCAGCTCGAAGAAGGTGATGTACTCGCGCAGCGACGCGCAGTCGTCGGGCGCCTCCAGGTGGGGTCGCAAATGCTCGAGGTCGTCCGCCGGAAGCGGGACCCCCTCCTGCCTGGCGAGCTCCAGCACCGTGCCCGGCCGGACCGAGCCGTCCAGGTGAAGGTGCAGCTCCGCCTTGGGAAGCGCGGCGAAATAGGCGGCGTCGTCCACCGGTTGGGCGATATGGTACAGCTACGCGGCTTTGCCGTTCGGCGACGGATGCAGGGCGAGCGCGAGCATCTCGGACGGTCGCGTGGCCCAGAGCCGGTGGCTGCGGAAGGCCACCCGAAGCTCGGGGGTCAAACCCCAGGCTGCCAGTACCGTCTTCACCCGTGCCGCACGTCCGGTTTCCAGGTCCACCATGCTGTCGCCAACGTAGATCGCGTGCGAGCGTGAGATCCCCAATCGGGCGATCGCATGCAGCAACGGATCGGGCGCGGGTTTCGTCGGTGTCACGTCCTCGAAGCCGATGACCACATCGAAGTAGCCCCTCAGGCGGGCAGCCTCCAGCTCGGCCTCCACCAGGGCACGCCGCTTGCAAGAGACGACACCCATGGGTGCCCCCGCGCGACGGAGCTTGCGGACCAGGGTCGGGATACCGCGAAAGACCCGGGCGTGACCGAGCCCGGTATCGGCCTCGCGATAAGTGGTTACCAGGGCCTCCCAGATATCGGGCGCTACCAGCTTCATCTGTTCCGGCAGCGGCAGGCCGCGACTCTGCTGGAAGAGTGCACGGGCCCGCTCGTCCAGGTTGTGGGTGCGCATTACGTGCGCGAACGCTTGCTCGATCAGAGGGTAGCTGTCAACCAGCGTCCCGTCGAAGTCGAAGACTACGCCGCGGGTATGTCCGTTAACGCCTGCCGAAAGTGCCGACGCGTCGAGAATCGTCCGTGGATTGCTTGCCAAACGTGATCAACTTCCCTGGGTTGGTCGAGCGCGCTCCCCCGGGAGCCGGTTTCGTAGACCCTTCCCAATTCAATAATGCCTTATATACAACGGCGGCGTCGATGTTTCCTATCGGAATCAAACGGGCGTTCGGCGGCTGAACCTGAGTAGGGATACCCCCGGATTCGGAAGCTCAAACCGCAGGGCCAGTTGCCCCGCTTCGCTGGCCACTTCCCGGGGTGGGTCGAGCTCCTCCAGCCGGTCTTTTGATCGTAAGGTTGCCCAGCCCGCCTGGTCCGGCCAGTCCGGGGAGCCGATTGCCTCCCAGGTCCGCCGGACGTGGGAGTGAGCCTCGTCGACCCGGTAGTGCTCAACCCCGTACCGCGCCGTTCGGAGGTTGCGAAGGCGCAGTTCGACCTGGCGGTCCAGCAGCCGGTCACCCGCCACCTTCGACTGATCCAGGGTCCCGTTCCACACCAGGACGCAAAGACCTCCGTTGCCGTCCCGGGTTGCCAGGGCATTCAGGAGCGAGCCGCCGCCATCCCCCTCCAGCTCGAGGGCCAGACGCTCCGGACCGAGCATCTCGAGCATGCGGAGCGCCCAGTACCGAGGCTTGCGCAGGTTACCGACGGTCAGCAGGCCGAAGCCTCCGTGGAACAATCGCGGAGGCGGGCCGAGCTCCTCGAAATGGTCGGAGAGCACCCAGTAGGCGAGGTACTGGTCGCGGCCCATTGCCGACAGCATGCCGTGGAGGATGAACGGCGCTCCGAAGACGGCGTCGTTGACCGCGGAGAAGTGGCGGGGATTCACGCCCCACTCCGTCCACCAGACCGGCACCCCGCGCAGTCCAAGGTCGCGAGCGGTCGCCCCCACATCCACAGGCAGCATCCCGTAGATATGGGTGGAGAGGAAGTCAACCGGCACCCCGGTCTTCACCGCGTGGGCGGCCAGGTCACCGATCCAGGCGCCGGAGGCGCTGGACGGTCCGCCCACCCGCAGCTTCGGGCTCACGCTCTTGACGGCGGCTGCGGTCTCGTCGTACAGGCGCAGGTAGTCGGAGAGCGACCCGCTCCAGAACCCGCCCAGGTTGGCCTCGTTCCAGACCTCGAAGGCCCAGCTCGACACCTCGTCGAGGCCGTAGCGATCAACCAGGTGCGTCGCGAAGGCAGTGATCAATCCGCGCCACCGTTCCCAGTCGCGGGGCGGCGCGATGATCGCCTGATAGTGAAAGACCGTCTGGTTGGGATCCCGGGCCAGGTCGTGGGGCATGAAGGACAGCTCGACCACCGGCCTGATTCCCAGCCCCAACAGTGCGTCGTATACGGCGTCGATCTTGGAGAAGTCATAGGCTGACTGCCCGTCGAGCTCGCGATAGACAGAGAGCTCGTCATGCAGGATGGCGTGGGCCCGTACGTAGGTTACCCCGAGCTCGCGGCGTGCCAGGCGAAAGGCGTCCTGGAATTCGCGACCGACGTCGATGCCCCGGTCGTCCTTCGGGTAGAGCAGCTGGCTGAGGTGCTCCGACCCCACCATCCGCCAGGGACGCGGCAGCGCGCCGAGCACGTGGCTGGCATCGACCTCGACCCTGACCGGATCGTCCGTTGGGCTCGCGCGCGGTATCCCGCCGGCCGCCCGGGACATCTGCCCTGGAGGCGCATCCACGGCCGCCACGGCCGCCACCGCGTACCAGGCGGGCTCGCCCGGTCGGCCGGTGGTGTCCGCATACGAGGGGCCGGGAACGGCCCGGACCAGGTCCCCTCCCCCATGGTCCACGACCTGGAATGGTCGATCTGGGGAGCTGCCGCGGTAGACGAGATATCCAGCCGCTCCCTGGACCGGGTCCCAGCGAAGGGTGACCTGACCGCTGCCGCTGTCCACCCGCAGCCGGGGTGTCGCCAGGCGCGGCCAGGCTGAATCGGCGACCTCGCTCTCCCGCGGGCGAACGACCTGGTCCTTCCAGGCGACGGCCGCGGCCGCCGATCCTCTCGCCCGACGATCAGGTAAAGGCTCGGTTGCCACCCTTCTAGCCAACCTAGCACAGCTATAGCGAATCAGGCTATTCCCGCTCACATCATATGTGTATGTATTGACGTAAGGTCACTCACTGTTGCGGGGAACGGGAAGTGGCCGGCCCCAAAAGCTACCCTCCCCCGCGTTGCGGGGGAGGGTACGGGAGGGGGTGCTGTGGTTCAGATTCCCGCGCGCCGCCGCCTGAGAACGAAGGCCACCAGCCCGAGGGCGACCACCAGGATCAGAGCCGCCTGAGGAGTACCCAGGGGGGCCGTCGGCAGGTTCGCCGCCCTGTTCGCGCCGTCGATGATGGCCATCGGCGAAGTTCCGAACTGGGCAACCTTCACCACGCCCATCGGGCTGACACTCATGTCGTAGGTGACCTTCTGGCTGGGCGAATCCAGGCTCAGGTAGGTGAGCCAGCCGTCGGGCCTGACCCAACCCATGTTCCGGTCGGTCGAGAGGTCGTGGAACAGTGACGGGTTCATCTGCTCCTGGTAGTCGAGCGTGAAGCCCGGGGCGCCGTTGACTGTGGTGCCGACTCCCGAGACGCCCGCGACCGCGCGCCACTCACTGGTGTTTACCGGCTTGTCGGTAATCAGGTAGAGGTCCGCCTGGACCTGCTGGGTGCCCACACCCAGGACCTCGAACGGAATCCACGGGTGGGCGGTCTTCATCGTGATCAGGACTGGAGCGCCGTCGCCTCGTAGCTGCTTGCGCGCCTGCGCCCGTGCAGTGTTGTACTTGGCCGCCATAAAGATCGGGCTGCCCTTGGCGTAGACGATCAGGTGGCTGCGGGTCTCGACGTCGATTGCAAAGCCGTTCTTGCCCGCCCAGTCGAGGATCGCCTGCCCGCTGCCCCGAAGCACCGTGATGTCGAGGGCCTCGACCTGCACCTGCTGCAGGATCTCTGCGTCCGCCGCGAAGGTCGAGGCGGGGGCCGCCTGCAGGAAGAAGGGCTGGGGATGCGTCTCGCGGAATAGGCGCTGCAGCGACCAGGCGCCGCCCTCCTCGATCTTGTCAGGTACGGCGGGCAAGGGCACGATCCAGCCGATA
>VBDY01000027.1 GCA_005882775.1 Chloroflexota bacterium
CCCGACTGACCGAGCTGGTCGCCCTTCCCGTGGTGCTGGAGCGGGGAGGTTCGCTCGACTACGTGGCCGCCGGCAGCCAGCGAAGTCTGCCGCCGGAACTGGCCACGGCGATCGAGGGCCAGCGTGCCGACCTGGACGACTGGCTTCGCGAGGTCCCCCTTAGCGCATTCGATCCACCGGTCTCGGCGCGGCCGCTGCCGGGCGGGCGGACCCGGCTGATCGCACCCATCCTGGTGCACGGCAGTATCGGCGGCTTCCTCTCCCTGATCGGTGGCGATGGCGAGCTCGGCGAGCTGCACCGGCTAGCCATCGGACGAGCTGCGCACGCCTGCGCCATCGAGCTCGTCCGTGCCGGGGCCGCCCGCGACGCCCGGGACGAGCTCGAGGAGGAGCTTCTCGACGTGCTCACCGGCGGCCGTCCGGGTTCCCAGGAAGGGGCGCGCGAACGGGCCCGGCGCAAGGGCTTCGACCTGCAGTCGGCCTACCTGGTGGTGGCAGGCCGGGCGGGCGTGGACGGAAAGGCAGCCCGGGTCCAGGGTGCATGGGAGAGAGTGCTCGCAACCCTGCGGACCCCGGCCCTGGTCCGCGCCCGTGAGGAAACAGTGCTGGCCCTGGTCGGGCTCAGCGGACACAGACCCCCCCAGCCGCGCGCCGTCGTCGAGCAGCTGCAGGTGGCGGGTCGGACAGCTGCCGGTGGCGCGCTCGGGCTCGGTCACGGCGGCGTGCGGTCGGGCCCTTCCGAGGTGTCGAGCGCTGCCAGGGAAGCCGAGCAAGCGCTTTCAATGGGCCGCCGGCTATTCGGTCCGGACTCGATCACCGCCTTCAAAGACCTCGGGCTCTACCGCCTCCTGCTCGGCCTCCAGTCGCTCCCCGAGCTCCGGTCATTCCAGGACGAGGTGCTATCCACGCTGCGGCAGAAAGACCGCAGCGGCGCCCTCCTCAAGACGCTGCGCTCCTACCTGTCCACCAACGGCAGTCCGACCGACGCAGCCCAGGCCCTTCACCTGCATCGGAATACGGTGCTCTACCGTCTGGATCGAATCGAGGACCTCCTGGGGGTCGACCTGCGTGACTCCGAGGTCCGCCTCACGCTCCACCTGGCGCTCAAGATCTTGAACGTCCTGGAGCCGGAAGCGGCCTAGCTCAGCGCCGCGAGCACCGCCGCGGCGATCGCTGCGTGGCCTTCGTCGCCGGGATGGAACCAGTCGCTCGGCCCCAGGTAAGTCGGGTGGCCGTCGCCCGCGTGGAAGGCGTTGACGGCGTAAAAGCCATCGAGGCTGACGAAGGTGCCGCCGTGCGCGGCGCAGGTCGACTTGATCACCGCGTCGATGGGCGGGCCGGGCAGCCAGCTGCCGATGCACAGGACGCGGGTCCCCGGCTGCGAAACCGCGCTCACGATGCTTTCGTACTGCTGGGCGAATTGATCGATCGGGGTGCGGAAGCCTACGTCGTTAGTCCCCAGCTCGATGGTGACCAGCGCCGGATGCGCGGCCTGCGCCTGTGCCAGGTAGGGGAGCGCCCAGGCGGCTCTGGCGCCGCTGTGCGCGATCAGGACGAGCGACGCGCCGACCTGTTGCGCAACCCGCGCCGGGAAGGTCCGGTCGGCGCTGACCGCGTATTTGCCGGCGCTGATGCTGTCGCCGATGGCGACGTATCTAGTTCCATGCAGGTCGGGTGGCGGTCCAACGTGCACGCCGAGCACCTGGCCGCGCGGCCCGGTCTTCGACGCCACGTCGGCGGATGTTTGTCCGAGCGCCAGGAACGCAAGCACGATCCAGGCGAAATAGGTCATTGCCCTGCCTCTAAAGGCCATTCTCTCAGACTCATTGAAGCGGAAGCCGGCTTCGCTTGGTTCACAAGCTCGACTCGAGCGTGCTCACCATGTCGGCCAGGGCGCGCAGCGCCCAGTTTGGGCGCTCGGTCATCCCGAACAGCTGCAGGCGAGCCTCGGCGAGATGCTCGGAGGCTTGCCGGCGGCAGTACGCGTCGGCGTTGGCCTGGGCCAGGATGGCCCGGGCGGCCTCGAGCTGCGGTCCCGTGAAGTTCGCCCGGGCCAGAAGCGCTCGGAGCTGCCGGCGTCCGGCCGCCGGGCCATGCTTGAGCGCGTACAGGGTAGGCAGGGTCTTTTTCCCGTTACGCAGGTCGCTCCCCGCGGGCTTGCCGGTGCGGTCGGTCGATGCCCAGATGCCCAGCAAGTCGTCGATCACCTGGTAGGCAAGTCCGAGGTGATAGCCGAAGCGGCCCGCCCGCTCGGCGGCTTCCTCGCCGGCGCCGGCTGCGACGGCTCCGAGCTGGGCGGCGCAACGGAAAAGCGCACCGGTCTTCAAACCGATCATCTCTGTGTACTCGTCGACCGAGACCTCAACCCGTTGCTCGAACTCGAGGTCGAGCACCTGTCCGCGGCAGATGGCGAGCATGCACTCGGTCAGGATGGAGAGCGCCGCCCGGGTCCGATCGGCGTGGCGCGCCGGGAGCAGGTCGACCACGGCGCGAGTGACCAGCGCCTCCAGCGCGGCGCCCGCGTTGATCGCCTGGCCGGCGCCCCAGACCTTCCAGACCGAGGGCCGGCCCCGCCTCAGCTCGTCGCCGTCCTGGACGTCGTCGAACACCAGCGAAAAGTTGTGCACCAGCTCGACCGCCACCGCCGCCCAGAGCGCATCGGCGTACCGCTTGCCGAAGGCCTCGCAGGTGAGGAGGGCCAGGTTGGCGCGCAGCCTCTTTCCCGACTGCTCGCGCTTGCGCGTGAGGCCCAGGTGGTACTGGACCATCTCGGTGAGCAACGCACTCTGACTCGATCCGACGGACTGGGAAAGCCGGGCCAGCTCACGGTCCAGCGCCTGGTTCATCGCCAGCAGCCGGTCGGTGCGGCTGGCAAAGGCTTTGGTCGCGGAGACCCGAAGCCTCGCGTCGCTCAACGCAGCTCAGCCAGCTCGATGCTCTGGAGCGCGGTCAGGTTGGCGGCGCCGGCGCAGAACATTGCCACCCGCAACTGCCAGGCGAACCCCTCCAGCAGGCGGCGCACCGGCTCTTCGCCTTCGGAGGCGGCGGCCAGCACCGCGTGGGCGAACCCCGTCAGGTTGGCGCCCAGGGCCAGCGCTTTCGCGGCATCCAGGCCGTGGCGGAGACCGCCACTGGCGATCAGGGGGACCTGCGGCGCCACCTGCCGGACCTGACGGAGCGCGTCCACGGTTGGCAGCCCCCACTCGGAGAAGGCGAGCGCCATCTCCACGTCCTCGGGCCGCTCCCGGCGGAAGGCTTCGACCCGGGCGAAGCTGGTCCCGCCCATGCCCGCCACGTCGATCGCCTTCACGCCGGCCTCCACCAGCCGGCGAGCCACGTCACCCGAGATGCCGCTGCCCACCTCTTTGACAATCACCGGGCAGGCGAGTTCCTTGCAGAGCTTTTCGATCTTGCCGAGCAGCCCCCGGAAATTGTGGTCGCCCTCCGCCTGGAGCGCCTCCTGGAGCGGGTTCACGTGCAGCACCAGGGCGTCCGCGCCGATCATGTCGATGGCCTCGACGCAGTGCTCGGTCCGCAACCCGTAGTTCAGCTGGACCGCCCCCAGGTTGGCGAAGAGGAGCACGTCCGGGGCCACGCTGCGGACCTGGTAGGTATGGCGGAGGTCCTTGAAGGACAGGCCGGCTCGCTGCGAGCCCACCCCGAACGCGATCCCCATCACCTGGGCGACCAGCGCCAGGCGGCGATTGATGTCACCGGCCGGGCCCGCCCCGCCCGTCATGCTCGAGATCAGGAAGGGCAGCCGCAGCGGGTGGCCGAGGAACTCGGTGCGGGTGTCCACCTGGTCCAGGTCCAGCTCGGGTAGCGCCACGTGGGGAAAGGCCACCCGGTCGAAGCCGGCGCTCCGGGTGGACTGGACCGAGGCCTCCAGGGAGAGGCGCAGGTGATCGAGCTTGCGCTGCGAGATCCTGGAGACGGGATGGCCGTTCGCGTCGAGGGCCATCAGGAGGCCACCGCCGGCGCATCGTGGGTGTCGTGCGAGTCTGCCTCGACGCTCTCGGGATTCTCCGCCTGGCGCTTGCGCATCATCTGTACGAAGTAATCAACGATGATCGGGTCGAACTGTGTGCCCTTTCCCGCCTCCAGCTGGGCCAGCGCAAACTCTGGCGTGCGCCGCTGGCGATAGGGGCGGGTCGAAGTCATGGCGTGATAGGCGTCGCACACCGACACGATCCGGGCGTGGAGCGGGATGTTCTGGCCCGCCAGCCCGTCCGGGTAGCCGCTGCCGTCGTACCACTCGTGATGGTGCAGGACGACGTTGAGGATCTGGCGGAATGCTTTGATCGGCTGCAGGATGCGTGCACCCAGGATGGGGTGCATGCGCATGACGAGCTTTTCGTCTTCGTCGAGCTTGCCTTCCTTGAGCAGGACCTTGTCGACCACGCCGATCTTGCCCACGTCGTGGAGGATGGCGGCCAGCCGCAGCTGGTTCTTGTGAGCGGGTGAGAGCTGGAGCATGTCGCCCAGGTCCTCGGCAAGCTTGGCCACCGACTGCGAATGGCCGCTGGTGTACGGGTCCTTGGCGTCGATCGAAGCCGCCAGCGCATTCAGTGCCTCCAGGGTGGCCTCGCTGTTCGGGGAGAGCATGCCCTCGGCGAGCTCCTCCAGGTGGCTCGAGTTGGCGATCTGGCCGAGCCGCTTTTCGAGAGTCGCCACCATGCCAGGACCGACCGTGTCGGCACTGGCCAGCTGCGCGACCACCTCGCTCAGCACCGAGTCCAGGGCGGCGACGCTCTCCAGCTCGGAGGCGCCGCAGATGCAGTTGCGGCCGC
>VBDY01000028.1 GCA_005882775.1 Chloroflexota bacterium
TCCCAAACTCGTCGTCGTTGACGCGCACCATGGTGGCGGAGACGCCGGTCAGGATGACCGAGTGTTCGGCGAGCGAGTAGCGGATGCGGCGGCCGTCCCACGCCGTCCAGGTGCGCACTGCGGGTCTCGACCATTGGGCCTCCATCCACACCTGGACGGGATGTCGCGCCGCGAGTTCGGCGTAGATGGTTGACGGCGAGAATCCCTCGCCCCCATACGCATTGGGAACTCCATGCGAGCGCGCGATCGAGAGGATCACCGGGTAGTAGACGCCGTACCCGGTAAGGGCGGTCTCGCTACCGTTTACGTTGCCGACGAAGTTCGTGTATGGATCGCCCCACTGGAGCACGGTGTGGTTGGCACCGACTACCGGTTTACGCAGGTCGGGGTTCTCATATGCGAAGAGGGCGTCCTGCGAGTAGTAGTGGCCATAGTAGGCCAGCCCCATTTGGAGGGCGGCGGTCTCACAGTCCAGCGCCCGGAGTTGCCGATAGACTGGCACGCCTATCGTGACTGACCACGGCCGGGCGACCGGCGCCGCGGCATGTCGGGGCGCGGCCGGCGCGTGGGCGGCCGGCGCAGGCGCCGGCGCCGGGGGAGCCGGAGGAGCCGGAGGAGCCGGCGGGATATCCAGGCTGTAGACGGCGACCGGTTGCTGGTCTGTTCCCTGGTTGGCCCCCCGTGACCGGAAGTTCACCCCGGTGAGCGGTAGGTTCACCGCCACGCTCGGGGAGTGTGCGGGTGAGTGTGACGAAAGCGGGCCGATCAATAGGCTGGTGCCGACGGTCGAACCGAGGACGCCGGTAACCGCCAACAGATTCCCCAGCCGGATGAAGCCGCGCATCTATTGCGCCCAACCTAACGGCG
Organism: Chloroflexota bacterium; assembly: GCA_005882775.1. GTDB lineage: Bacteria > Chloroflexota > Dormibacteria > CF-121 > CF-121 > VBDY01. Next base: position 868 of record VBDY01000028.1, read on the forward strand.
CATGGTTGCGGAGCCGCTTAAGGCTTTGAGGTCGTGTGTGGGGCGTGACCCGCGCGCGAGGGACGCGCGCCAACCGTCATCTGCGCGTCGACGCCGTTACGCGGCCGCTGATACGCTAGTTCGCGCTTGAGCCTCGATAACAAGGTTGCGATCGTCACCGGCGCCGGCCGCGGAATCGGCGAGGCGATCTCGCGCAAGCTCGCCGCCGACGGTGCGACGGTTGTGTGCGCGGACGTCAACGTCGATGACGCGGGACGGGTCGCGCGCGATTGTGGCCAGGGCGCGTGGGCGAGCCCGCTGGATGTGGCGCAGGCGGAGGCATGCGACCGGTTGATCTCCGCCGTGACCGACCGTCACAAGCGGCTCGACATCCTGGTGAACAACGCCGGGATCAACCGCGACGCCATGCTGCACAAGATGACCGATGAGCAGTGGCACCAGGTGATTGCGGTGGACCTGACCGGTGTCTTCTTCATGACCCGGGCGGCCAGCCGTGTGATGCGAACCGCCGGGTCGGGCCGGATCATCAACATCTCATCTGCGAGCTGGATGGGGAACATCGGCCAGGCCAACTACTCGGCGGCAAAGGCCGGCGTGCTCGGACTGACGCGGACCGCTGCTCGTGAGCTGGCCCGCTCCCAGGTCACCGTGAACGCGATCTGCCCGGGGTTCATCGATACCGCCATGACCCGGGGCATCCCCGACCAGATCAGGGATCAGCAGGTGGCGAAGATCCCGCTCGGCCGGCCGGGCCAGCCTGCCGATGTTGCTGCGGTGGTCGCGTTCCTGGCCTCGGACGAGGCCGGCTATATCACCGCCGAGGTGATCAACGTCGGCGGCGGCTACGTGATTTGAGGCTGGTCTCGGTCGCCGAGGCAGTCGCCTCGATCCGGGACAGCGCGACGGTTGCTGTCGACGGCTTCACCATGATGGGGGTCGCCGAAGCCGTGTACCAGGGGATCGAGGAGAGCTTTCGCGGCCGGGGTCATCCGCGTGACCTGGTAGTCGTGCATGCGGCCGGACAGTCCAACCGTCGCCAGGGCTTCGAGCACTTCGCTCAGGAAGGCCTGGTCCGGCGAATCGTCGGGTCGCACTGGGGCCTGATGCCCAGGATGTCCGCCTTCCTCGGCGCCGGGCTGGCGGAGGCGGTCTGCCTGCCTCAGGGGCAGCTTTCGACGCTTTACCGTGCGATTGCTGCCGGGCGCCCCGGAAATTTGAGCCGGATCGGGCTCGGTACATTTGTCGACCCGAGAATCCAGGGTGGCAAGGTAAACGAACCCGCGCGCCAGCATGCGCCCGATTACGTCGAGCTGATCACGCTCCGCGGCGATGATTTCCTCCTGTACAGGAGCTTTCCGGTCGACGTCGGAATCATCAGAGCGACCGCTGTCGATGAGGACGGGAACGCCTCGCAGGAAGAGGAGGCGGTCACGCTGGATGCGCTGGCCATCGCGGAGTCGGCCCACAACTCCGGCGGAGTCGTGATCTGCCAGGCGAAGCGACTCGTGAAGAGAGGGGAGATCGCTCCCCGGCAGGTTGCTGTGCCCGCCGCAATGATCGACCTGGTGGTCCACACGCCGGACCCGCAGACACAGCACCGCCAGACCGACCGCACTCTGTTCGACCCGGTGTTTGTCTCGGCGGCGCCGGACCATCTGGACCTGCCCCGGGCCGAGTTCTCGGCTCGCCTGACCATCGGCCGGCGCGCCGTCCGATTCCTGCACCGCGACGACGTCGTCAACATCGGCACAGGTATCCCGGGGGACACGATCGGCCCGGCGCTGGCAGAGGCTGGGCTCGCCGGCGCAGTGACCCTGACCATCGAATCGGGCGTCTACGGCGGGGTGCCGCAGGGCGGCGTCGACTTCGGGATCACGGCGCATCCCTCGGCGATCATCCCGCATGCGGCGCAGTTCGACTTCTACAACGGGGGCGGCCTGGACGCGACGTTCATGGGCGCCGGACAGGTCGACCGGGAGGGCAATGTCAACGTCAGTTTGCTCGGCGGCCGCGTCATCGGCGCCGGGGGATTCATCGACATAACCCAGAGCGCGCGGATGGTGTGTTTCTGCCTTGCCTTCGAGGGCCGCAACCCGAAGTTCGTCGAGCGGGTGGACCACCTGACCTTTAGCGCAGCCCAGGCGCGACGCAATAAGCAGGACGTGATTTACGTCACCGAGCGGGCCGTCTTCCACCTGGCGGACAGCGGGCTCGAGCTGGTCGAGGTCGCACCCGGGGTCGACGTCCGAAAGGATGTGCTAGGCCAGATACCATTCCCGGTCCAGGTGAAGGAGCCGCTGGTCACCATGGCGCCCGATATCTTCCAGCAGTCGGTCGCGCCCTTCGAGCTGCAGCCTGCGGCTCGATAAAGGCCCAGAATTTATACTGGCGTGACCGCGGTAGGGGCCGTTAGCTCAGGCGGTTAGAGCGGCCGGCTCATAACCGGTTGGTCGAAGGTTCGAGTCCTTCACGGCCCACCATCCCAAAAATGAAAAAGCCCGTTGCAGGGGCTCAGACGCTTAGGCTCTTGGAAAGAGTCTTACGCCGGGTGACGAGGCTGGTGGCCGCCAAGTGCCGCTTCGATCTCGTCGAGATGCTCGCCGCGATGGGCTGCGCGTAAAGGGTTTAGAGGGCTGTTGGGGTCATTTGGCCAGAGCAGCTTGGTCGCTATAAGAGCGACGCCGTTGTCCGTCTCCTCGGCGATGCGCAGTGCCAGGCGGCTGGCGTCGCGCGCTGGGATGGCATGGATCAGCGGCCGCGACGCGTCGTTGATCCAGTCGACGTCTTCTGGCTCGTCGTCGGACGAGGTGAAGGGCAGGCCGCGGTCCAGCTTTTTCGCCAGGGCCAGGGCCCGACCGTCCCAGAAGGCGATGTGGCCTAACACGGCCGCCACGGTCCAGTCTTCATTGACCGGAAGCAGCAGTTCCTCATCGGTCAGACGTGCCACCAGCGCACGCATGCGCTCGCGCTCGCGCGTGTTCTGCTCAATGAAGGGACGATCTATCGACATCGGGCCAGCCTGGGTAACTCCTGCACGAGCTTAACCGACCGTCCGCTGGCTAGGACTGCTGATCCTGGATCGTGCCCCGCAGCGGGATCTCCGGCAGGAACAGCGTCGCGACCAGTCCAAGGACGGCCAGCGCGAACCCGAAGAGGAAGCCACGGTTGATCCCGGTGGCCAGGCTCACCCGGACAGCCTGCAGCACCTGGTGGGCGACGGGCGCCGGAAGACCGCCGAGCTGCTGGCTCAACCCTGCGGGCGTCTGCCCGGCGATCAAGCCCTGGGCTCCAGTCGTAGCCAGGTTGCCGAGCCGTGAGGCACTACCTGGGGGTAGGTGACTGGGAAGCTCGTTCTTGAGGGTCTCGATGACGATCGTGGCCGTCACCGGCACCCCGACCACCGCGCCCAGGTTGTTGAAAAACTGTCGAGCCGCATTTGCGGTGCCGAGCATCCGATACGGGAAGGCGCTCTGGACCACGACCGAGAGAGTGGGGAAGACGGCACCGACGCCGGTGCCGGTCACCACCATGGCCGGGACGACCTGACTCCATGAAGAGTTCACGCCAAGACCCGAGAGCAGCCAGATGCCGACCACTCCTGTACCCATGCCTATCACGGTCAGCACCTTGTAGCGACCGGTCCGGGTGGTGATCTGGCCGCCGACCAGGCTACCGATGACGAACCCGATCATCAGTGGTGCCAGGACGAGCCCGGCGTTCTGCGCGCTCTCACCCAGGACTCCCTGGGCGTAGAGGGGGAGGAAGGTGAGGGTGGAAAATAGAGCCACACCGACCAGGAAGCTCAACACCACCGCCACGGTGAACGCCCGGTTTTCGAACAGGTGGAGGGTGAGCACGGGTTCGGCTGCGTGGTTCTCCCAAGCGGCGAAGAAGAGCAACATCAGCGCTCCGATCGCGAACAAGCCGATAACCTGGACCGAGCCCCAGGGGTAAGTGATGCCGGCCCAGGTAAGCGCGACAAGAATTGGGACCACGCCCGCCACCAGGACGGCGATGCCAAGCCAATCGACCCGCACCCTGCCGGGCCGGCCAAGTCGCGGCAGCGTAAGGCCCAACATCGCCAGGGCGATCAGGCCCAGGGGGATGTTCACGTAGAAGACCCAGCGCCAGCCGAGGTGATCGGTGATGAACCCTCCAACCAGCGGGCCGACGATGCTGCCCAGCCCGAACACACTCATGATCAAGCCCATCCAGCGGCCGCGTTCGCGCGGAGAGAAGATGTCGCCGATCGTGGTTGCACTCAGCGCCATCATGGCTCCGCCGCCCAGCCCGGTCACGGCGCGGGCCAGGATCAGCTCGGTCATGTTCTGGGAGAGTCCTGATATCGCCGAGCCAACCAGGAAAAAGAGAAGGCCGCCGATATAAAAGGGCCGGCGACCAAACAGGTCGGACAGCTTCCCCACCACCGGCACCGTCACCGATGAGGCGAGCATGTAAGCGGTGAAGATCCAGGCATACAGGTCGAGGCCGTGCAGTTCGTCGACGATAGTGGGCGCCGCGGTTGAAACGATCGTGCTGGTCAGGATCGAGGTGAACTGGACGAGCATCACCGCCCCAAGCACCCAATAGCGAAGCTTCGCTGGGACCTGGTTTGTGAGGGCCGGTTGCGCGGGCTGTCCGCGGGGCTTTCGTTCGGCTGCGCTCATCTGCTTTGCGCGTCGAGGCGCAGCTTCTTACCTTAGCGGAAGCGGTGACCAGCGAGATTTTCTAGATCCATCAGGGGATTGCGCTGTTTCTTCATAACGAGCTAGGATTGGGCGGTCGTCTGGGTAAGGGCAGTCGGTTTCCTGTTGGAGGGATGGAATGAGGGGAAGAACCGCGATCTCTTCCGCTGCTGCGCTCGTCGGTCTGGCAGCCTCGTCATTCGCCGGGGTGCCGGCCACGGCCACGAGCTCGGCAGCCGGCTGCCAGCTCGGCAACGGGATCAAGCACGTGATCTACGTCCAGTTCGACAACACTCATTTCAGGCGGGACAACCCCAACGTCCCATCAGACCTCGAACAGATGCCGAACCTGCTCAACTTCATCCGCAACAACGGCACGCTCCAGACCAACGATCACACGGTCCTGATCTCGCATACTGCGACCGGGATTCTGTCGTCGCTCACCGGCGTATATCCAGATCGGATGGGGCAGCCGGTCTCGAACAGCTTCCGCTACTTCACACCGTCGGGCACGAGCCGCACCGGGGTGTCCTTCGCCTACTGGACGTCGCCGCTCTACGATCCTGCGGGGCCGCCCTTTCCGCCGGCCGGCCAGACCGACTTCACGCACGAGATGATCAATGAGAACGGGAATATCGCTCCCGCTCCATGGGTCCCATACACCCGCGCCGGATGCAGCGTCGGTTCGGTAGCGACCGCTAATACCATCCTTGAGAACACCGGAATAGACATCCCGACCGTTTTCGGCCCAACCTCGGCCGAAGCTGCCCAGGTTAACGCCGAATACGACGCGTCGACAACGACTCCGAAAACGGCGCCAAAGTCGCAAGCTGATTTCGTCGGGATCGGCATCCATTGCGCGCAGGGTTCGGCACTATGCAAGTCGAAGCACGCCCGGCCCGACACACTGCCTGATGAGCCAGGCGGGTACAGCGGCTTTCGGGCGCTATTCGGAGCTAAGTACGTGAATCCGGTTATCAAGCCAACCGGATCGATGACCGACCTCAGCGGCAACGTGATCAAGGACCAGTTCGGAAACGTTGGCTTCCCCGGGTTTGACGGGATGGAGGCAACGGTTTCGCTGTCCTGGACGGCCCAGATGCAGGAGGCCGGCGTGCCGGTCACCTATGCCTACATTTCCGATGCCCACGACGGCCATGGCAATGCAGGCAACATCCATTTCGCTTACGGGCCGGGTGAAGCTGGCTACGTCCAGCAGCTACGCGATTACGACGCCGCCTTCGGTACGTTTTTCAACCGGCTTGCAGCCGATGGGATCAACAAGTCGAACACGCTCTTCGTGTTCACGGTTGACGAGGGCGATCATTTCGCCGGTGACACCCCGACGCCGGCGGGATGCGACGGTGTGACCGTGGCCTGCAGCTACAACCGGGTGGGCGAGATCAACGGCGATCTGCGCCGGATGATTCGCACCCAATTTGGCGACACGACCGCCTTCAGCGTTCACGCCGACGACGCTCCGACCGTCTACGTCAATGGCAACCCGGTCCGGACCGACCCGGCGGTTCGCAAGCTGGAGCAAGAGAGTAGCCAGCTGAGCTGGCTTAACCCCTACACGGGCACGGTCGAGAATGGGATCACCCAGGCACTGGCCGATCCGGTGGAAGAGCGGACCCTGCATATGGTGACCGCCGACCCGAACCGAACGCCGACCTTCACCCTGTTCGCGGATCCAAACTGGTTCTTCTTCGCCACCGGAGGTGGACCATGCGCTACTCCTGCGGACTGCGCCTTCATCCCAGCCCGCACCAATCAGAGCTTCGCCTGGAACCACGGCGACATCCAGGACGAGATCGCCTCGACCTGGGTTGGCTACGTCGGGCCTGACATTCGCCAGCTGGGTCAGACCGGCGCGGTCTGGACCGACCACACCGATGTCCGGCCGACCATGATGGCGGCGCTCGGGCTCAACGACGATTACCAGCAGGACGGGCGAGTGGTCAGCCAGTTCCTCGAAACCGGCGCGGTGTCGCAGGCGATGCGACAAGGCAACGAAACCCTGCTGCGGCTGGGCGCCGCCTACAAGCAGATCATGGCGTCGTTTGGCCAGTTCTCGCACGACACGCTGGTCGCATCCACCCGAGCCCTGGCCGCGACCGATGCCAACACGTACACCTCGATCGAGAATCAGATCATGTCTCTGACCAACCAGCGAGACCGCCTCGCCTCTGAGATAAGAAACGTGCTCTACAACGCGGCCTTTAACAACCAGAGCGCGAGCGAGCAGCAGATGGAGAGCCTGATCGCCCGGGCCAATGCACTGCTGGCACGGTCAGGGGCGCTGGCGGCGGGCTAGTAGTCGAGAGGGGCCACCACCCCGATCCTCCCCGCAGGGGAGGACCTGGCCGGTGGGGGCTCCTCAGTCCTGGTCGCGGATCTTGCTGCCGATCCCGACGTCGTCGAGCGGACCGTAGTTGCTGACGATGTCGGTGGCCCGGACGGTTTTAGGACCGCGCCAGCGCTGTGTGACGCCGCCCATCTGGAGGACCCAGACCTCCAGCCAGCCGTCGGCTAGGACGCGGCCCACTCGCGCCAGGGGACGGCCACGCGCGCGCAGGCGAACCACGTCCTGCACCGCGAAGCGCTGGACGCCGGCCTTGGGGACAAAGCCCGGAATGGCCGCGGCCTCCGGCTCCGGCGGTACCCCGCCGCGGATCTTGCGGGCAACCCAGGCGATCGGGTCGTAGCTATCCGTGGCGGTGCGCTCCTTCAGCGGAATGATGGCATTGTCGGTGATCTTGATGTGCTCCGGACAGACTTCCTGGCAGCACTTGGTGATGTTGCACATGCCGACCCCGGCCTTGCCGTGGAGGAGCCCGGTGCGCCGCTGCGTATCGAGCGGATGCATCTCCAGGCCAGCGATCCGGACCATGTAGCGGGGACCGTAGTAGAGGCTCTTGTCGTCGTGGTTGCGCAGGACGTGACAGACGTCCTGACAGAGAAAGCACTCGATACATTTGCGGAACTCGTAGATCCGCTCGACGTCTTCCGCGGCCATCCGGTAGGGAACTGCCTCGTTCGGGGATGGCCGGAAGGGCGGGATCTCGCGGTTGACCTTGTAATTCCAGGACACATCGGTGACCAGGTCCTTGATCAGCGGGAACGCCTTCATCGGCCAGACATGGATCTCTCCATCGAACTCGTCGACCCGGGTCTTGCACATCAATCGCGGGCGGCCGTTCACCTCGGCGCTGCAGGACCCGCACTTGGCCGCCTTGCAGTTCCACCGGCAGGCGAGGTCGGGCGCGAAATGCGCCTGGATGTAGTGGATCGCGTCGAGCACCACCATCCCTTCCTGCATCGGAACCTCGAAGCGCTCCTCCGCCCCACCCGCGGGGTCGCCTCGGAACACCTGGAGCGCAACCGATCCGTTCGCCGGCGCGCCCTTCGCGGATGCGACCGCCATCAGGCCGTCTTCTGGGCGGGCAGCGGCTCGGGCTCGCCGAACAGGCGGCTGAGCTCGTGGGGCATTTCCGGGACGGGTCTGGTCTTCAGGCGCATCCGGCCGCTGTCGCTATAGGCGATGTAGTTGACCCTGCCCAGCTTGGCGTCCTTCTCGAGATAGTCGAGCCGCCAGTGCGCGCCCCGGCTCTCCTTGCGCTCGAGGGCTGCCCGGACGATGGCCTCGGCTATGGTCAGCATGAAGCGGAGGTCCCGGGTGGTGTGCCAGCCCGGGTTGTAGCGCCGCGACCCCGGGACATGGACCATTTCGATACGCCGCTGCAGCTCGAGGACCTTCTTGAGACAGGCTCTCAGTCCCCTCTCGTCGCGGGCCAGGCTCGCCCCCTCCTGCATCGCCGTCTGCAGCTCCTGTTGCAGGAGGTACGGATTTTCCTTCCCCTCGCTCTGGAAGGGTTTGAGCAGAAGCTCCTGCTCCTCCGCGATCTGACGCTCGTGGAGATTGCCTCGCGTGACGTCACGCTGGTAGGTTGCGGCGGCGGCGCCGGCGCGCCTGCCGAAGACAAGCAGGTCGGAGAGCGAATTCCCGCCGAGGCGGTTGGCTCCGTGCAGACCAGCCGCCGCCTCGCCGGCAGCGAAGAGTCCGGGCACCGTGGTCGCGCCGGTCTCCGGTTCAACCCAGAGCCCGCCCATCGCGTAATGGATGGTTGGCGCCACCTCCATCGGCTCCCTGGTGATGTCGACGTCGGCCAGCCGTAGGAACTGTTCGTACATGGAAGGCAGCTTCTTTTTGATGGTGTCGGCGCCCAGGTGCATGACCTCCAGGTACGCCCCCCCGTGCGGGCTGCCGCGCCCCTGCTCCACCTCCTTGTGGATGGCGCGGGCCACCACGTCGCGCGAGGAGAGCTCCTTTTTCTTGGGGTCGTACTCGAGCATGAAGCGCTGTCCGTCCTTGTTCTTCAGGTACCCGCCCTCACCGCGGACCGCTTCGGTGACCAGGATGCCGCGAACGCCCGGCGGCCAGAGCATCCCGGTCGGATGGAACTGCACCATCTCGGGATCGAGGACCTCGGCGCCGGCCTCATACCCCATGCCAACCCCATCGCCGGTTCCCTCCCAGGAGTTGGACGTAACCTTGAAGATTCGGCCCCAGCCTCCGGTGGCGATCACGACGGCTTTGCTCCGGAAGGCGACGAATTGGCCGTCCACCCGGTTGTAGCCGAATGCGCCGGCGATCCGGTGGCCGTCTTTCAGCAGACGGGTCACAGTGACCTCCATCAAGACCTCAACCCCCAGGGCGACCGTCCGATCCTGCAGGGTTCGGATCATCTCGAGCCCGGTGCGGTCGCCGACGTGACACAGCCTTCGCCAGGTGTGCGCCCCAAAGGGGCGCTGCATGATCCGGCCGTCCGGCGTCCGGTCGAAGATCGCGCCCCAGGTTTCGAGCTCGTAGACCCGGTCGGGTGACTCCCGCGCGTGCAGCTCGGCCATCCGCCAGTTGTTGATCAGCTGCCCGCCCCGCATGGTGTCCTGGAAGTGGGTTTCCCAGCTGTCCTGGGGATCGACGTTGCCCAGGGCCGCCGCGATCCCTCCCTCAGCCATGACGGTGTGGGCTTTTCCCAGAAGCGATTTGCAGACCAGGATGACCGAGGCGCCGTCGCCTGCAGCCTCGATCGCTGCGCGCATCCCGGCCCCGCCGGCCCCAATCACCAGGACGTCGCAGGTATGGGTCTCGTATGTCTCGGTCATAGGATCCAGCGCGGTTCGTGGATCACCCCGGCCATCAGCAGCCGGATGTAGAGGTCAGTCAGCCCGACGGAGAACATGCTGTACCAGGCCCAGGCGCCGTGCTGGGGATTCATCCGGTGCAGCAGCATCGTGACCCGGTACCAGACCCCGCCGAACCGGGCGCGGGAGAAGGTGTCCATCCGGCCTCCCATCAAGTAACGCAGGGAGTGACAGGTCGTGGTGTAGAGCGTGAGCAGGACGACGTTGGTCAGCATCACGAGGGAACCCAGACCGATGAACAGTCGTCCGTTCAGCGAGAAGGCGTGCACCGCGTCGACCCAGAGAAAGATGACGGCGATGACGCTCGCCACCAGGAAGTAGCGGTGGTAGTTGTTGAGCACCCAGGGGAAGCGGGTTTCTCCCCGATAACGGCCGCGCTTCAGCTCGGCGACGGCGCAGGCCGCCGGGTCCCAGAAGAACGACCGAAAGTACGACTTGCGGTAGTAATAGCAGCTCACTCGAAGGCCCAGGGGAAACACGGCCAGCAGGGGAACCAGGAGGGCGATCACCGGCAGCCGGAAGTTGCCGAATCCGAGCCAGGTCGAAAAGAAGGGGGAGACGTATGGTCGATAGCCGACGATGGTTCCCGAGAACACCGACCAGGTGGCGTAGGCGAAAAACGCGACGTATGCGATGACGGTAAGCGCCGGCTCGATCCACCAGGCCCGTCCCGGGGACGCCTCTTTGGCCGATGCCGGCCGAGGCTTTAGCGCTTCAACCGCCAACCTGACCTCCTGGGACGCGTGCTGAAATCAGACGCCCTAAGTGTAGTGGGCGGCTCCCCACCCAGCCGGGGCCGCTGCTCAGCCGTTTCCGGCGCTGCGCCGTCCGAGAAGGACCCCGACCACGGAGGCCACCACGGCCAGACCGAGAGCGGTCCGGGCGCGCACTCCCCGGCGATGCCCATTGGCCGACGAGGGAAACGCGCCCTCTTGCGGCGCGCCGCCCCGCCGGTCGGCCTCTCCGGCGGTCCTGGGTGCGGACGTGAGCGTCTTGCCCCGGGCCGGCTGGTCGAGCTCAACTGGATAGATGACGCTGTTGACCTCGACGCCGAGCATCGTGATCAGGCCGAGGAAGAAGAAGAACGTGAGCAGGATGAAGAAGAGGCCGAATGTCTTGCCATAGGCGTTGATGCCGCTGTTGATCGAGAGGTAGAGCGGAAACACGAGGGTGACGAGTTCGAAAAGAACGCCCGAGACGATCGCGCCGGGCAGGACCTTGCGCCACTTTTGGGCGCGGTTCGGAATCACGTAGTAGGTGATGAAGAAGAGGACGAAGCCGGCGATCAGGCCGACGATCACCTGTAGCATGAAGGCCGCGATGCCGCTGGTAAGGAAGCCCGGCAGGTCGGGAATCTGCTTCAGCGCGGGCAGTAGCGACGAGCTCGTCACTGCGGCCCCCGCGAGCACGGTAAACAGGATCACCATCGCGAACCCGATCAGCTTCTGGCGCACGAAGTCGCGGGGCCTGGTGTGATAGATGACCGAAAAGGCCTGCTCCATGGCGCCGAACAGGGCCGAGCCGCCCCAGAGGGTGCCAATCAAACCCACGACGAAGAGGAGGCCGGTCTGGCTCTTGACCCCGGTGAGAGCCTTGAGGATCTCCGACTGTGCGCCCGGATCGGGAATGGCGCTGAACACGTCGGTATAGATGAGCTTGGAAGGAATCCCGAAGATGCTCAGCGCCAGCCCGAGGATGCCGGCCGCAAAGATGACGATCGGGAACATCGCGAAGAGCGCGTTCCAGGCGATCAGCACGGCCCAGTTTGGCGCCTGGTCCTCCAGGAATTTCTGGAGCACTCTCCCTGGCACCGAGCTCATGATCCGGTTCATAGGCTCGGCTCGAATTCTACCTGATAGCGACTCTATCAAGTAAATGCCAACGGATCTGACGGATATCGAGGCGCACAAGCGGGCCGCGGCCGAGCGCGCGGTGGAGCTGGTGGCGTCCGGGATGCTTGTCGGGCTGGGATCGGGCTCCACGGCGCGATATTTCGTCGAGGGGGTGGCGCGGCGGGTCCGTGAAGGTCTCGAGATCACCGCGCTCGCCACCTCGGAAGAGACTCAGCGGCTGGCACGGACGGGGGGAATCAACCTGGTGGACACAATCGACCGGCCGCTCGATATCACTGTCGACGGTGCCGACGAGATCGACTCGCGGCGCAACCTGATCAAGGGGCGCGGGGGTGCCTTGTTGCGGGAGAAGGTGGTCGCGCACGCCAGCCGTGCGTTCCTGGTGATTGCGGATGAGACCAAGGCCGTGCCAAAGCTTGGCCAGGGTCCGGTGCCGGTCGAGGTGGTGCCCTTCCTCTGGGAGGTCACGAGTCGCAACATCGAGAGCCTGGGTGGACAGGCTTCGCTCCGAACCGGCGCCAGGGGGCCGTTTCGCACGGATAACGGAAACCTGATCCTGGATGTCGCCTTCGCCGACCTGACGAAGCCGGACGAGCTGGACCGTCACCTGCACCGCATCCCCGGCGTGGTTGAGCACGGGCTGTTTATCGGGATGGCGGCCGCGGTCATCTTCGGCGGCCCGCAGGGGATTCGCATCGTCGGAAGCCTGCCAGCCCCGGCCGCGGGCTAAAATCTGAACCAGGTCATGGCGTTCGAGTACAGGATGGTCAGCAGCGTTGACGAGGCCAACAAGCTCGCCGACGAAGGCTTTGAGCTATTCCAGATTGTCCCGGCAGGCCAGAACGGTGGAACGGACCGTATCTACCTGCGTCGCGAGAAGCGACGCGGTGCTACCCCTGGTTTTGTCAGAGAGTCCAATTCAGGCTGATTGCGGACGCTCCGTTGCAATTGCTGGCCGTTGACTGAAGCTCGAATTCAACTTATAATTGACCTATCACGAATAGCGGTAGCCAACGGGCGGGCGTTCCGCCCTTCTTCTGTTTGTGGCCCCCGAATTCGGGTATTTAAACGCCGGTAATTCCGGCAGTTCTAAGGAGTAGCAGGAGAGTGTTTCGAGGAAGTTCGATGCTGATGGAGCCGCCGCGGCACTACGAGGCCGCCGTACGCGCCATGTCGCAGGCTGCCGCTGAGGTCGAGGCAACCCACGCCCCGATCCGGATGGCTTACTGGCGCATGGCTGCGCTCGACACCCTGCTTGGCCGCCTGGAAGATCTCCGACTGAGCGGAGAACACGCCTTTCCCGAGGACGTGCACGAGCTCGTGGTCGCCTACGCCGAGCGGCACGACGCCGAGCTCCTGATCCGCCTGGACCAGGCCGGCATCGAAGACGTGAACGGTGTGCACGACGCCGTCTTCGAGGCACAGGGGCGTGTCATGCTGCAGCTCGCCGAGCTCCGGCGGGTCCCCAACTGGCAGGATCTCGACACCGTGCTCGAGCCGGACGGCGAAGAAGCCGCCTGACCTCAGCTGACCCAGAGGACCGTGAGCGTCCGCTCGACATCCTGGCTGATCGGGCGCGCCAGCTTCTGACCATCGCCTGGGCGGACGGGCACCAGTCGGCCTATGCGTTCGAACAGCTGCGCTGGGCCTGCCCCTGTGCGGAGTGTGCGGGAGAGATGGGGCGGCCCGGCAAGATGGCGGATACTACCGAGCTGACACCGGAGCAGGTGAACATGAGCCAGGTCGAGGCGGTTGGCCTCTTCGGGATCCGGCCCTACTGGCAGGATGGCCATAACACCGGGATCTTCGGCCTGCGCTATCTGCGGTCCCTCTGTTCGTGTGAGGAGTGCGCAGCGGCGTCCCTGCCTCACACGGCGCGGACTTAGCCGGGCGGTCTCTTAGCTCGAGACGGCGTCAGCCGGAGCTTAGCTCGAGACGGCGGTCAGCCCGAGGTTGCGCTCGAGCGCGGCCTTCGGCTGGTAACCGACGACCTGCTTCGAGAGCTTCCCGCCCTGGAACAGCGCCAGGTAGGGGATGCCCCGGACGCGATACCGCTCAGCCAGAGCCGGCTCCTCGTCGACGTTGACCTTCGCGATCTTCACGTCGCCGTGCTCATTTCCGATCTGCTCGAGCACAGGGGCCAGCATCTTGCAGGGACCGCACCAGTCGGCGTAAAAGTCGACGATGACGGTCTGGTCGGAGAGCAGGACCTGCTCTTCGAAGCTTGCGGTTGTAACGTGTACGGCCTTGTTCATGAATTCTCCTGGGTTTATATGTACCACGAAGGGTAACCCGCCAACCAGGCCGGAAATTCCCCTGGCCCGGCGCCTCCCCCCTTGGGAGGGCAGACCAGGCCCCGGCGCGCTTCCCCCAGGGGAGGGCAGACCAGGCCGGGCGGCTAGTTGCTGAAGACCTCTACCACGATCGTCTTCGCCCCATTTCTGGCCACCCCGATGCCCAGGTGGTGGTAGGCGGGGTTGAGGATGTTCGCCCGATGCTCCGGCGAGTTCATGAACATGGTGTTGATCCCGGCCATGGAGGGATTGGTCGACCAGGCGATGTTCTCTCCGGCCGCCGTATAGCCGATCCCCCACAAGCGAAATAGCTGGAGGAAAGCCAGCTGCCCGGTGGAGGGGTCGTAGTGGGAGAAGTAGTTGCGGTTGAGCATGTCCTGGGCGCGGTACTGCGCCACCCGGGTCAGGGCTCCGCTGCTGGAAAGCCCGCCTACCCCGTTTGCAGCCCGGTCCTGGTTCACCAGGGCGAACTCCTGCCCGGCGGCGCCGCCGACCGCGACGGCTGGGGGCCGTGGGGCAGGGGGCCTGGCGGCGACAGGGCGTGCCGGCTGAGTTGCGGGCCGGCTGGCGGTGGAAGCGGTGGAGGAACCCGGTGTGGCGCCGGGCGTGGCGGTCGGGGAGGCCAGCGCCTCGAGCCGGGCGAGCCTCCATTCGAGCCGGTTCGAGGTGGTCGTGTAGCGTCCATTGGCTACCGCCGGCGCTGCCTTTCCCGCACCGAGAAGGCCGGTGCCGACTACGCTGGCGACGGTGATTGCCACGATCGGGACGGTCACCGTAGCCAGGCGCCAGATCACTGAACGTGACATTAAGTGTCCCCCCAGGAGAAAAATGGCGTTGCCGGATTCTAGGTCCGGGTTTGCGGCCCGGCCAAGTGTTGGCGGGCCCGAGAAAGGGGTGCCTGGCGGTTACGCGCTCTCTTACAGGGCGGCTATCAGGCTGCGGCTGCGACGAAAAAGAGCAGAAGGCCGATCAGCTGGCCGGGGATGAGGGCGATCATCGCCAGGTAGAGCAGCCCGGTGGTGGACATGAAGGAGCGGAGCCGGCAGGTTGGGATGGCCAGGATGCCCGCGAGCAGAGGCAGGACCACGGCACCAAGCCCCCAGAGCACCGATAGGGTGGGGCTAATCTGCAGGGCGTGTGACACCGAGCCGGACCCACGGGCCAAACCAGCGAGGACGAAAGGCAGGGCGACCGCCTGCAGCACCAGGCCAGCGACCAGGAGGACGATCGACCGCAGCAGGGGCCTGTTGGTCAGGGCGGGCGTGACCAGGTACCAGTGGCCGAGGAGCATCCCGGTGGTGGCAGCCCCGAGGACTGTTGCAGACACGAAGACCACGAGCCAGATGGCGACCCCTTCGAGCAAGGACCCGGCCAGTGGAGTCAGGGTCACGGCAATTGCGGCCAAGAGCAAGCCCGAAACCAGCAGGCCAGGGCCCCAGGTGAGCCGGGGCTCCTTTGACCGCCAGACCATGACGGTGTGGACGATTAATGCCAGCAAGAGGAGAGCCTGGAGTCCGAGCAACCAACTGGCGGCCGTGGTATCGATTGCGAGTACCGAGTGATATGAGGCGGGCCGCTCAGCCCAGACGGTCAGCAGGCCGAGCGCCGCGATGGCGACGTAGGCGACGGCGATGAACTTCAAGAAGCCGCGTGTCAGGCCACCGGTGAAGCGGAGGAACGCCACGGTCGCGAAGCCTCCGGCCGCCAGCTCCGCAAGAAGGAGGTAGAGGGCGAGCGGTGTAGTGAGCTGTGCTACCTCGACCGCGGGCACCGTTGTTAGTCTAGGGACGTGGCGCAGACCGCTTCCGAGGGGACGAGCGGATACGTTCCGGTCACCTTCAAGGACGGCACCTGGAAGACCGCCGAGGGCGATGCCGTGCCCTGGTACGAGGTGCAAACCGACCTG
>VBDY01000006.1 GCA_005882775.1 Chloroflexota bacterium
TGGTTCGGTCTCTTCGCCTCGATCGAGGCTCTGCTCTTCGGCATGGCTATCGCGGGTCCCTGGAGCTCGGTTCCCCTCGCCGACCCGTGGTCGCAGCCGACGCGGGTGGCGATCGGGCTGGCGGAGACCGCTATCCTGACGGCGCTCTACACCTTCCCCAAGGGCCGCTTCGTGCCGCGGTGGACTCGCTGGGTGCTGATCCTCTTCGCCGGCTGGGCCGCCATTGCCCTCGCAATTCCGGCGGTCGACCCCGTGGTGGCGCGCGGCGTCTGGCAATTAGCGTTTGTGGCCTTCTTCCTTTCGGGTTTGATCGCGCAGGCATATCGCTTCGCAACCGTCTCGGCCGGTGTCGAGAAGCGGCAGGCGATCTGGGTCTTCCTCGGCCTTGCTGTTGTCGTCGTCGCCTATGCGGCCTGGTCGTTGCTCGACTTCGCGGTTCGCAACCAGACCCTGGCGACCCTCGCGGATATCGTCCTCCAGCTGGCGAGCATTTTGGCCGTTCTGCTCTTCGGGATCGCCATGATCCGCTTTCGACTCTATGACATCGACCTGGTCATCAACCGGACCGTGCTCTACGGGTCCTCGACCGCCGCCCTGGTCGTCGCGTTCGCCGTGCTCAGCCTGGTGTCCAAGCGCATCATCGATGCGACCACCGGACACTCGTCTGACATCATGACCATCCCGCTCATCGTTGCTGCGGCCCTTGCTTTCGGGCCCCTCCAACGGCGGCTGCGTCCGCTCGTCGACCGGTTGCTCCCACCTCGGGCAGTACTCACGCTCTTCTTCACCGACATCTGTGAATCGACCGCCCGGGCCGTGGCCCTCGGCGATGAGCGCTGGCGCGACGCACTGTCGAGCTACCGGACAACCGTGCGGCGTGCCCTCAAACAATTCAAGGGAAGCGAGATGGATACGGCCGGTGACGGATTCTTCGCTGTCTTCGATCGAACATCCGACGCGCTGAGCTCCGCGGAATGGTTGTGCGATCGCCTGCGTGAGCTTCGCCTCGACAGCCGGTTCGGCCTGCATATCGGTGAATGCGAGGTGCGCGGAGAGAAGGTCAGCGGCGCGGCCGTCATCACCGCGGCCCGGGTCATGGCAACAGCCGGGCCTAATGAGATCGTCATCTCGGCCGCGGTCCGCGACGCGCTTGGCCATCTCGGCGAGT
Source organism: Chloroflexota bacterium (assembly GCA_005882775.1). Classification (GTDB taxonomy): domain Bacteria; phylum Chloroflexota; class Dormibacteria; order CF-121; family CF-121; genus VBDY01. Next base: position 1,169 of record VBDY01000006.1, read on the forward strand.
CATTTGGTGACCTTGGCGACCATTCGCTCAAGGGACTGCCGGGCCAATGGCGTCTGTATCGGCTCGACAACGCAACTCGAAGAGTCCAGGGGTAGATCATCTCCCTTGGCTAGAATCTGACCCGTGAAAGGGAACAGCCACAGAGACAAGGGCCCCAAGGGAAAGCGTCGCCCAAAGAAGAAGGACAGGGTGAAGCTGGCCAGAACCATGGGGATTCGCCCAGCGGAACCGAAACCGAGCGCATAGGGGTACCCCCACCCCGACCCTTCCCCTAAGGGGGAGGGAGATGCCTCCCTTCCCCGCGGCCGCCTGGGCGCCGGAGAATTGGAACTGGATGGCCAGCGAGAGATACCCGCTAACGACGACCCCGTCGCCGCCAATGCGACACGACCGGCAGCGCTACCGTCACGCAGCCGGGAAGTGGGGCCTCGGCATTCTCGCTTGCCTCGCGGTCGCCATCGGGGGGTTCGCCGCGGCTATAGCCGTGCCGTCCCTTCTCGATGCGGTCGTCTACATGTATTTCGCCCTGTTTCTGCCGCTCGTCGTCTGCACGCTAATGTTTCTCGTCCGCCTGATCCAATCCGCCTTTGCCAGGCCGCGGCTATACCCGGCTTCACTGGCACCAACACATCCGGGCTGGCGCGGCAACCTGAGCGCGGATATGGACCGGGTGATGGATCGAGCCCAAGCCAACGACCGCTGGGTCACACGTCTCCAACTGCTGTTCGCGGTGACCGCCGGGATCCTCTTTCTATCGGTCATATTCCCGCAAATCTTCAGCGTTGCCTTCTGGGTGGCGGTGTCGCTGATGGCGGTGGCCTTCGTGGGCCTGATCTTCCTGGCCATCCGAAATAGCCAGATGACCGCCGCCTCCGACAGGTTCATTCGGGACACAGAGACGGAGTACGGACGTGAGATCGCAGCCGAACTGAAGCCTCGTGCGACGTTCGGTCTGCATTGGTGGGAATGGGCCGGCGAGGCGGTTGGCATTATCGCGGTCATCATCGGGGGAGTCATCTTGACTGATGTGGGAGTGCAGAACGGGTGGCTCCCCAAGTCCCAGCAGGTTGCTCAGGGAATCGTGAGCTCGATAGCCGCAGTCTTCGTTATCACGGCAATCATGGTCTGGGCGATTTTCCGAAGCCCAGGGTTTGCCGGCCGCAAGAGGGCCATGCTGATCGTCACGGCGTTTGCAGCCGCTGCTTCGGCTTCGGTCGGCCTGATCGGATCGAACTTGCGCTGGGGACCATTCGTATCGACGTATTCAGGGCGCGGCGCCGGGGTCATCCAAGGGATGGTCTTCTTTGGAGTGTGGCTGGCGGGGTACCGCCTGACCAAACGCCGGACGTCGTCCGTCTAGCGAGCGGTCGAGCGGCGGTACTGCATCACCGAGAGCGGGACGAATACAGCCAGGATAGCCACGATCCAGCCCACCGACTGAATCAGCGCCCATCGGGTGTCGGCCGTGGTCAGAGCCGGGTTGACGTGGAACAGGCCGCGCAGCGAATCGGCCAGCACCGTAATCGGATTGTGCTCGGCGAAGCCGCGTAGCCAGCTGGGCATCGTTGCCACCGGCACGAAGGCGCTCGAGGCAAACGTCAGCGGAAAGAGCCAGATGAATCCGCCGGACTGTGCCGCCTCGACGGTGTGCACGAGTAGGCCGATGAATGCCGAGATCCACGAGAAGGCGAAGCTGATCCCCATCAGGACCAGGATCGCGAGCACAAACTCAAAGATGGTGCCGCCGGGACGGAATCCGACGAGGAATCCGACAGCCAGCATGATGACAACCGTGAACAGGTTGCGCACCAGATCGGCCACGGTACGGCCCGTAACCACCGCCGACGACGACATCGGAAGCGAGCGGAACCGGTCGATCAGCCCACGCTGCATATCCTCGGCCAGCCCGATGGCTGTGATGACGCCGCCGAAGGCGACGGTCTGCACGAAGATCCCAGGCATGAGGTAGTTCACGTACTGTCCGCCCGGCACCTGGATGGCGCCGCCGAAGACATAGCGGAACAACACCACGAACATCACCGGCTGGATCGCGACAAAGACAATCAGCTGCGGCTCCCTCCAGGTTCTCAGCACGCTTCGCCGAGCCAATAGCATCGCGTCCAGAAGCGCCCAGACGATTGCCGGCCGACCGGTGACCGGGCGGTAACGGGTCCCCGGCGTGACGCTCGTGCGGGCGACAGCCATCAGCTTGCCCTCCTTGCTCGTCCCCAGCCGGGCTCAGCTGCCTTCTCCTGCTCAGCCTGGTGGCCAGTCAGGGTGAGGAAGACGTCGTCGAGGCTGGGCCGGTGGAGCTGCAGATCGGTGATAGCAATGCCGGCGGCATCGAAATCGCGTACGAGACCGGCCAGCTGGCTGGTTCCGTCCCGCGATGGTCCTGAAACTCGCCGCTGGTGCGGATCGATGCTTACATCCGTGGAGAGGTGGCGCCGCACGACCTCAGCGGCGCGGGAAAGGTCGGCGTCCTTCGCAACCGCGACCTCGATCCGATTCCCGCCGACGCGGTTCTTCAGCTCGTCCGAGGTCCCCTCCGCGATCACGCGACCCGCGTCCACGACAGCAATCCGGTTTGCCAGCTCGTCCGCTTCCTCGAGGTACTGCGTAGTAAGCAGGATTGTCGTGCCTTGCACCACTAGCGCACTGATCACTTCCCAGGTTTGCCGGCGGCTCCGCGGATCGAGCCCGGTGGTGGGCTCGTCCAGAAAGAGGACGGGCGGGATAGCAACCAGCGAAGCGGCCAGATCCAGCCGGCGACGCATGCCGCCCGAGTAGGTCTTGGCCACCCGGCCGGCCGCGTCGATCAGGTCGAATTGGGCGACCAGCTCGAACGCCCGGCGCTTCGCATCGCGCGCCGAGAGGTGGTAGAGCTGTCCGATCATCTCAAGGTTCTCGAGTCCGGTGAGGTATTCGTCGATGGCAACCGATTGCCCGGCCAGCCCGATGTGCGACTTGATTCGGTCGGGTTCCCTGGTGACGTCGTAGCCCGCCACCGTGGCACGTCCACTATCGGGCTTAAGGAGGGTCGTAAAGATTCGCACGGCCGTCGTCTTCCCGGCGCCGTTCGGACCGAGCAGGGCGAGCAGCGTTCCCTGCTCCACCTGCAGGTCGAGCCCATCGAGCGCCCGGACCTTGCCGTAGGTCTTGACCAGGCCTTCTGCCTGGATCGGATATCCGTTCTTCACCCGGGAAAGGTTACATGCATCGAACGCATTCCCGAAAATTTGAACGGAAGGTTACTACGGGACCACAGTCTCGACCTGGTAGTGAGTCGCAACCGGATCACGCTCGATAAGGTAGCGATCATCCTCTGGATAGTAGACCGCGGTCTGATAGTCCTCGCCGGCGAAGGCTTTGACCGCATCGAAGGAATCCCATAGCGTGAACATCACGAACTCCGCCCGGTCGCCTGAATCCCGCCGGAGCATCCAGACTCCACGGTTACCCGGAGTCTTCGCGTAGCCGGCGACGCCGGTTTCCATCATGTACTGCGCATAACGATCCCCGTCGGCCCTCCGGACGGCACCCTTCCAGATTCGAGCGATCACGATTGAGTCGCGCTGCGGCTAATGGCGCGCCTGAGCAGCCTCAACGGGTGCCGGAATCGCTCCGAGCTGCTGCATCATCGACAGGTTGTCGGTCAGGCCCCAATGCTCGACGATCTTGCCGCCAGAGAAGCGGCAAAGATCCATAACCACGACGACCACCCGCATGCCAGTCGGCGCCATCCCCATGAACGGTCCG
>VBDY01000007.1 GCA_005882775.1 Chloroflexota bacterium
CGACCACCTGGCTCAGGTGGGTACGCATCGCCGATTCCGCCCCGCTGGGATCGTGCGCCGCGAGCGCTTCCACGATCGCCTCGTGCTCGCGAAGGGAACGCTCCGTCCGTCCCGGCCGCAGGATGGTCCGGTACTGGAAGCGGATGCTCTGAGACTTGAGGTTCGCGAGCAGCCTGGAGGCAGTCTGATGATCGGCGATCTCCCAGATCCGCTGGTGAAACTGAGCATTCAACTCCGAGTAGCCAAGCGGGTCGGCCCGGGCCACGCGGCGTCGCATTTCGACGAGCATCTTGCGCAACTCGCGGAGATCGGCCGGCGTGGCGTGTTCAGCGGCGTGTCGCGCCACCAGCTGCTCGAGGGCGACCCGGACCTCCTCGATCTCGAGCGCCTCCTTGTCGGAGACCAGCCGAACCCGGGCCCCGCGATTCGGCTCGCGAGTGACCAGGCCTTCCTGGTCGAGCCGGACCAGGGCGGCGCGAATGCTGGTTCGACCGGCCCCGAGCAGGCCGGCAAGGTCTGCCTCGACCAGCCGTTCGTTGGGCTGGAACCGGCCGCTGACGATCGCGTCTCGGAGCTGCCGGTAGACCCCGACGCTGGTGTCCAGCGGCTCAACCGTGGTAAGGGGCCGGCCGGTTGCCCGCCGGGTCGGAGCGTCAGCAATACCGGATTTCATGGCTGATTGTCCAACAGATTATGCATAATATTGTCGACAATTCGCCGGGCACATCCTCACCCAGGAGGGGAAGAGAAATGCATCCAGGCGCCCTGTTGAATCTGCGTAGAGTCCTCGCCCTGCCAGCCATCGCCGCCCTCAGCGTGCTGGCCGCCTGCGGCAGCGAGTCGGCGGCCGGTCCCACCGACCACTCGCAACTGGTGGTGGGGATCCTGGCCCCGTTCACGGGGGCGGACGCCGTTCTTGGTCCCGCCTACTACGCGGCCTGCCTGCCGGCGGTGCGTGTCATCAACGCGGCGGGCGGCGCCTACGGGCACACACTCACCTGCCAGAAGTTCGACACCAGGGGTGATCCGGCCGACGCCGTGCCGGCCGCTCAGCAGATGATCACCAACAACCCCAACCTGATGGTGGTGGTGGGCTGCACCTCGGACGAGGCCTCTCCCGTCGTTCCCATCATGGACCGGGCCCATGTCCCTCATTTCTGCATGACCGGCCAGTCCGAGTTCAACAAGAGCTCGGCCAAGTATTTCCACCGGCTGGTCCCGCCCGATGAGTTCGACGCCTACGCCATGGTGGGCAGCGCCCTCTTCAAGCACAACTTCAAGAAAATCGCCCTGGTGTTCGGCAACGATCCCGGGTCGCAGGCGTTTGTCGATCCAGCCACCAAGGCCATCACCGCCCTGGGTGGCACCGTGACCATAAACCAGGCCATCACCCTTGGCCAGCCGTCCTACCGGACCGAGGTCACCAAGATGCTGAAGACCCACCCGGATGTCATCTTCACCGAGGCCCTGGGCGGTACCGACGCCACCTACCTGAAGGAGGTCAAGACACTCAACGGCTCGATGATTCCGGTGATGGGGACCTCCGCCACCATCGATCCCGCCTGGTTTTCCGCGGTCAAGGACGCGATCGGGGTGCAGGACCTGGTCAATAACTTCACGGCGGTTGACCTGGGGGTGAGCTTCTCCGGGCCCGGCTACACCGAGTTCAAGACCAATCTGGACGCCTCCAAGGATCAGTTCGCCGATGCGCCCAAGTACTCACAGCGGGGCTCGACTCTGCATCTCTACGACGGGATCATCATGACCGCACTGGCGATGGACCTGGCGAAGAGCAAAGATCGAACCGTCTATAACCCGAAGATCATCGACATCGGGAACGGCACCACCGGTGCCGTCGAGTACCACACCTACAAGGAGGCCCAGGACGCGATCAACGCCGGCAAGGCGGTGCGCTGGGTGGGCGCCGGCGGTCCGACGAACTTCAACCAGTACAACAACTCGCAGCAGGGATACATCCTGGTGAAGTACGACACGAGCGGCGGTGAGGTGCAGTACGACACGCTCAGCCAGGCCCAGACGAACCAGGTGATCACGGCGGGCGGCGGCTGATACCACAATCACGTAGGTAGGACCAGGCCGTGGACCTCTACATAGCCGCGTTTGGCTTCGGCCTGGTCAGCCTCTCGGTGATCGCCATCGCGGCGGTCGGCTTCACCATGCAGTTCGGGATCACCAACGTGATCAACCTCGCCTACAGCTCGGTGATGATCAGCAGCGTCTACGTCGCCTACGCCTTCAACCACGCGGGAGTCAGCATCTGGTTGGCCCTTATCGCCGGGGCCATCTTCGGGGCGGTGTTCTCCTTCCTCCTCAACCGAGTGCTCTATACGCCGTTTCAGCGAAAGGGGACCTCACTGCTGGGTATGGTGATCGTGTCGCTGGCAACCTCGCTCATGATTCAGAATGTGCTGCTCGCCATCGCCGGCCCCTACAACGTCTCCTATGTCCAACCCAGCGGTGGGACGATCCGGCTGGGGGCGATCGTGCTGACCGTGGTCCAGGTGCTGGTGATCGGGATCGCGGTGGTACTGATGCTGGCGATCCATGCCCTGCTGACGTTCACCCGGCTGGGTAAGGCGATGCGGGCCACCGCGGCAAATCCAACCCTGGCGCGCAACTGCGGGATCCCCACCAGCCGCGTCATCGACGTGGTCTGGCTGATCACGGGCGCGCTCTGCGGCATCGCGGGTGTGGTCGCCGGGATGAACTCGGACACGTTCGCGGTCGGCAACGGTCCCGGGTACCTGATCACGATCATCGCGGCCGCCGTGCTGGGCGGCGCCGGCCAACCTTATGGGGCGATGCTGGGCGCCGTCCTGATCGGCGAGATGACCGAGCTCAGCGCGGCAGCAATCTCGGCCGACTACAAAGAGGTGGTCGCCTTCGCCGTCCTCGTCCTGGTCATGGTCCTGCGGCCCCAGGGCCTGCTGGCGAAGCGCGGAGCGCTGGCGGCAGCGGGATGAACTACTACGTCGAAACCATCCTTGTCTACGCCGGGGTCGACATTATCGCCTGCCTTGCTCTCAACCTTCAGTTCGGCGTCTCCGGCATTGTCAACTTCAGCTTCATCGTGTTCCAGGCCGCGGGCGCCTATACGGCAGCGGTCCTATCGATGCCGCCCGATACGGCGAGCGGCATGAGCTTTCAGCACTACGTGCTGGGGCTGCAGCTACCGTTTCCGATCCCCTGGCTGGGCGGCGCCCTGGTCGGCGGCCTGCTGGCTATCCCGGTGGGTGTGCTCCTCCTCCGGCGATTGCGTTCCGACTACCAGGCGATCGCCCTGCTCGTCCTCTCGGTGATCGTCAACACCGTGATAACCAACTACCGTCCGTTGTTCAACGGCGCCGCCGGCCTCTCTGTCATCCCGCCTCCGCTTTCTGAGCGCATCGACCCCTACACCGCGACCTATCAGTACCTCTACGTGGGCATCACCTTTGTCTGCTGCCTGCTGGTGCTGTTCGTGGCGAATCGGATCGTCAACTCCCCATACGGGCGTACCCTGCGGGCGATGCGTGAGCACGAGCTCGCCGCCAGTGCGCTGGGGAAGAACCTGGTCGCGCTCAAGCTGACGGTGTTCGTGGTGGGTGGCATCATCGCGGGGTTGAGCGGGGCGATCCTGGTCGGCTTTATTTCCTACTGGGCACCCATCACCTGGCTCTACCCGGAGACGATTGTCCTGTTCGCTGCCATCATCGTGGGCGGACGGGGCAACAATCTCGGCGCCATCCTGGGCGGGCTCCTGGTACCCCTCGGCTTCGAGGAGATCACCCGTTTCATTCCGACCGGCTTCGGGCCGCCCGGGTTGGGCCCCGCCATCCAGTGGGTCGCGATCGGGCTGCTGATCATAGGGTTCCTCTGGTTCAGGCCGAAGGGCGTGCTGCCCGAGCCGCGGCGCGTCTTCAACGAGGCCGGCATCGAGGAGAGCCCTTTCATGGAAGTCCGTGCCTCCTGAAGACCAGCCGATGCTGACCGCTCGGGAGGTGCATCGTCACTTCGAGGGAATGCGCGCGGTCGACGGGGTCTCGATCGACGTCCTGCCCGGCCGGATCACCGGGCTGATCGGCCCCAACGGGGCCGGCAAGTCGACCTTCCTGGCGGTGCTCGCCGGTACACTCCCGGCCTCCTCGGGCAACATCGTCTTCGAAGCTGAAGTCATCACTGCGCTGCCCGCTTATAAAAGGGCCCGCCGCGGGCTGGTGCGCACGTTCCAGCTGCCGTCGGAGTTCGCCCAGTTGACCGTCCTCGAGAACCTGCTGGTGGCCGCTCCCGGTAACCGGGGAGAGTCCCTGCTCGGGGCATTGCTGGGAAAGCGTTACTGGCTGCCGGACGAGCGCCGGCTGGTGGAGCGTGCCCGGCGACTCCTTAATCGCTTCGGGATGAGTGCCAAGGAGTCGGACTACGCGGGCACGCTGAGCGGAGGCCAGAAACGGATCGTGGAGATCATGCGGGCCCTGATGCTGCGGCCCCGGGTCCTGCTGCTCGACGAACCGATGGCCGGCGTGCACCCATCGATCGTGGACGAGATCGCGACCTACCTCGAGAGCCTGCGCGACGAGGGGTTGACCATCCTGATGGTCGAGCACGAGCTGCACATGGTGGAGCGGCTCTGCGACCCCGTGATCGTGATGGCGCAGGGGAAGATCATCGGGCAGGGGCCGATGACGATGCTGCGGCGGCAGCGGGAGATCGTTGACGCTTACCTGGTTGGATAGGATCAGGACGTATCGATTTCGGTAGGCGCGGGCGAGATCGTGGCGGTGATCGGACCCAACGGGGCGGGCAAGAGCACGCTGCTCAAGAGCGTGATCGGGATCCTGCGGGTGACCAGCGGTCACGTGCTCCTGGGCACGGACGACGTGACCAACCATCCGCCGGAGGAGCTGGCCAGGCGCGGGGTCGGTTACGTCCCCCAGGTCCAGGACATCTTCGAGCCGCTGACTGTGCTCGAAAACCTGGAGATGGGCGGATATCTCCTGCCGCCGGCCCGGGTGCGCACCCGGATCGATGAGGTCACCCAGGTCTTTCCGGCGCTCACCTCGATGCTCAAGCGCCGGGCCGATAAGCTCAGCGGGGGCGAGCGTAAGATGCTGGCCATCGCTCGGGTGCTGGTGCTCGACCCCCGGGTCCTGATCCTCGACGAGCCCACCGCCAACCTCTCGCCCAAGCTGGCCGACAACCTGCTCCAGGAGCAGGTGCGGCGGCTGGCGGAAATGGGAAAGGCCGTCCTGCTCGTGGAGCAGCGGGCGAGGGCGGCGATGCAGGTGGCGAGCTGGACCAGCGTGCTGGTCTCGGGAACTACGCGGCTGGAGGGATCGCCAGGCGAACTCCTCGGGCGCCCGGACTTCGAGGAACTTTTTTTGGGAGCCGGCACGGGCCTCAAGCCCAGCAGCGGCTCGGAGGAGGAGGAACGATGAAGTTGTTGATGTTCAAGGACGGGAGTGGCCGGCGGCTGGGCGTAGTCCGCGGGGACCGGCTCGACGAGGTGGTGGACCTCTCGGCGCTGACCAGCGCGCTGGGATCGCAGGAGCTGCCTGCGGACCTGATCGGCCTGATCGACGCCGGCGGGGAGACCATGAACCGCGTCCGCGAGCTGGTCTCCTCCCGAAAGGCGACCGGCGGGCCGCCGGTGGTACGCGCCCTGAAGGATCTCACCCTCCTGCCTCCGCTCGACCCGCCGCGCGGTGACGTGCTGGCCATCGGCCGCAACTACGAGAAGCACGCCGCCGAGAGCGCGCGCGCCTGGGGCGAACAGGTCAAGCCGCCTACCGTCTTCACCAAGGCCCAGACCTCGGTGACCGGCCCGTTCGACGACATCGTGATCGACCCCCGGGTCAGCGAGAAGATTGACTGGGAAGTCGAGCTCGGAGTGGTGATCGGACGAAAGGGGGCGAACATCAAGGCCGACGAGGCGATGAACCACGTTTTCGGCTACACGGTCATCAACGATGTCTCGGCGCGAGACATCCAGAACAACTGGGGCGGCCAGTTCTTCAAGGGCAAGAGCCTGGACGCATCGTCGCCGGTCGGTCCCTGGGTGGTGACCGCCGACGAGATCCCCGACCCACAGGCTCTTGATCTACCCGGTCTCTCAGCTGATCGTATGGCTGTCGGTCGGTATGACACTCCGGCCCGGGAGCCTGATCGCCAGCGGTACGCCCGACGGCGTCGGATTTGCCCGGACCCCGCCCGAGTTCCTCAAGCCGGGCGACCTGATGGAGACCGAGGTCGAGGGGATCGGCCGGCTGCGCAACCGGATGGTGGCAGCGGCGGTGATGGCCGAGCGCTGAAGCCTTCATCCAGTTTTGACCCGCAGCTGAACCTGATCGACACGCCGACGACGCGCGTGCTGCTGATGCGGCATGCCGACGTGGAGAACCCGCGCCACATCCTCTATGGGTACCTGCCCGGCTTCCACCTGAGCGCGCTCGGCCGGGCCCAGGCAGCCGAGGTGGGCCAGTCACTCCGCGATAGCGGCATCAGGCGAATCCTGCACAGCCCACTCGATCGCGCCCGCGAGACCGCCGAGATCGTCAACGACCAGCTCCCCATACCGGTCCCCCTCCAGCCCGAGCCGGCTCTGCGCGAAGCCGATTTCAGTCGCTATCTGCAGGGTCTGCCCTACTGGCAGGTTCCCCTGCTGCGTCCGCGCTGGTTCATCCACAAGCTCCATCGCGGAACCACCTCGGGCGATGAAACCATCAAGGACCTCGGTGGCCGAGTGTTGGGCGTGGTGTACCGGCTCGCCTCCGAGCACCCAGGCGAGGTGTCACTGTGTGTCAGCCACGCCGACCCCCTCCAGGCCGCCTGGATCCTTCTCGACGGCCGTCCTCAGAGCGAACGCGAGATGTACCGCAAGATGGTCGGGCGCGCCGGGATGTTGCAGCTCGACCTGGATGGCGGACGGGTGGTGTCGACCCGCTACGTCTCCGGACCGAAGCCCACACCGGCGACGACTGCTTCCTAGGCGAGCCGGGCGAAAAAATCCTCGGGTGGCGGGTCCAGGACGGGCGTGTAGTCGGGGAAGTCGGAGACAAAGCGGGAGCCGGCCGCCGGGAAGATGTACTCGAGGGGCACTGGAGGATAACCGAGGTCCTGGCCGCGACTGAGGAAGGCCACCGCCTTTGCCATGCTGCTGAACACAGGCGTCGTCTTGAAGCCGTCCGCCTCGGTGTTGAAAAGCGCCATCCGGTCGGGGTGCCTGCCCCCCTCGGGAACCAGGGCGATCACGAACAGGCGCTCGGGCAAATCGATGCAAGTAAGGATACGCGGCGAATTCATAAGAGAATGGTGGGGATGACGCCAACCGAGGCCCGGGCCGCGTTCTCGCGCCTGCTGCAGACGCCGGAGCCGGAACTGGACCTGGCGGAGGGCGCCCTGCTGATCGCGGCCGAGGAGTACCCGGAGCTGCGGCCGAGCGTCTACCTCGACCAGATTGCGCGGATGGCAACCGACCTCAAGCGGCGGATCCGGGCGGAGATCGAACCGGACAGGGTGGTCGAGATCTGTAACGACTACTTCTTCGAGGAGCTGCAGTTCAAGGGAAATCGCCAGGAGTACTACGACCCGCGAAACAGCTTTCTCAATGAGGTGCTGGATCGGCGGGTCGGCATCCCCATCACGCTGGCCGTGATCTACGTGGCGGTGGGGGACAGGGCAGGCTTGCCGCTTCGGGGGGTGGGTATGCCCGGCCATTTTCTGGTCAAGTACGCGCCAGCGTCCCGGGAGGTCGAGGTTTTCATCGATGCTTTCAACGGCCGTACCCTGACCCGGCAGGAGTGTGCCAAGATGCTCGCCGAAATGTACGGGGAGACGCTCGAGGTCCGGCCCTCTTTCTTCGAGCCGGCCGGCAAGCGCCAGATCCTCGCCCGCATCCTCAATAACCTCAAGGGCCTCTACATGAGCCGCGGCGACCTGCCGCGGGCGCTGGCGGCCAGCGACCGGATCGTGCTCGCCGACCCACACCTGACCGCCGAGTGGCGGGACCGGGGGCTGATCGAGTACCAGCTGCGGCGTGACACCCAGGCGCTACAGGATTTCAGCCGCTACCTGGCGGTGCTACCCAGACCCGAAGACGCCCCGCGCATCGAGCAGCTCCGCAAAGAACTGGTGAGCAGGCTTAACTGATGCCCTGGAAGGCGATCATCCGCGGCGGCCTGTTGTTCGGCGTCTTCGCCGGGCTCTTCGGCATGGCGGTGGAGTTGATCGCGGCGCTGATCGGCCATGAGGTCAGCTCATCGATGACGACGGCGTTTGTCTCGGCGACGCTCGGGTTCCTGATCATCGGGGGCGCCGGGCAAAGAATCGGAACGGAGTCCAAGAATGTCGGCCCGGCCTGGCGGCTTGGGGCGCTTGCCGGGGCCCTGGGCGAGGTGATCCGAACGGTCGGGGCCTCGGCGGTGTTGAGCATCGTGCCGGCGGGGCAGGAGCTCTTCGCGCGCCTGACGCCCGCGGAGCAGCGTCAAGCCCAGGACCCCGTCTTCCTGATCACCACCCTGGCGATCCAGTTGGTCTCGGCCACCCTGTTCGGCGCACTCCTCGGATGGCTCGGGGCGTGGGCGGCGCTGCGATTCGGGCCGCCGAAGACGCCGCGGACCTAGAGGCGGAGACTCTCAGTCAGGCCGTGCGCTCGCGGCGCGTCCAGGCCACCACGCCAATGACGACGACGGCGGCGAGGACTATCAGACCGGTGTCGGTCAAGAGGTGCCGCAGGGCCGGCAGGTTGTGGGCGAAGAGGTAGCCGAGCAACCCGATCACGATCGCCCAGGCCACGGCGCCGAGGACGTTGAAGAAGGTGAATAGACCGAAGCGCAGCTCGTGCACACCCGAGAAATAGCCGACCAGGATGCGCAGGACGGTGACAAACCGCAACCAGAAAACAGCCTTGGCGCCATGCCGCTCGAAGAACCGCTCCAGCCGGACGATCGCCTTGGGGCTGACCCTGAAGCGCTGCGATTGGCTGGTGATGAAGCGCCGCCCACCCATCCGGCCAATCCAGTAGGCATTGTTCGCTCCCACCGCCGCCCCGGCGGCGGCTGCCAGGATCACGAAGGGAAGGCTCATCCGGCCTGTCGCGGTATAGGCGGCGGCCATGATCAGGAAGGTCTCGCCCGGGATGAAGAAGATCAGGTACTCGATCACCAGCGAGAGGAAAAGGGCTATATACCCGTAGTGCTCGAGCAGGTCGCGGGCAAGGCTCAAGTGGCTGGCGGCAAGGACCATCGAATGCAGCATAGGCATTAGACCTAACGGCGGGGATGCCGAAACCGTATCTGAGGGCTGGGTAGAATGAGGTCGATCGCGCTAGACGGGGAGCCAGCGGTGCCCTGTACCCGCAATCCGCTTCAGCGGGGTCGAACTCCCCTTTGAGGGGTGCGCTTTCCGGAACCGTGTTGCGTTCGGCTGCGTTGAGGGCCTGGTCCTGCGCGACCTGGTCCCGTGAACCCCGTCAGGTCCGGAAGGAAGCAGCGGTAAACGGGGTGCCGGGGGCGCCGCAGCCCACCGGGCCTGAGTGGCCGGCGTTTCGCGCCCGGTCAGTGCACAACGATCTGGGGTGCGCGATCAATTCAACGCCGCAGGCGTTGAATGCAAGCCGTCCGGCCGGCCGCTGCGTAAGCACGAAGCACTGTTTGCGATCAGCCGTCCCTCTGTGGGATGGCGTCAGCAGGTTCCCGGACGGCGCGCAGTGCCCTCGAATTTGCAAGCGCCGGTCCTCAGATCCGGCCGAGCAAATTCCCGTCGGCGCCCAGGCATTCGCCAGTCGAGTTCAACCGGCCGGGCGCCGACGGAAGGACATAAGGGATGCACGACTAGGGTGTGGGAGCTAGGGTTGGGTCAGGCATGGCAGCGGGCGATGATGCCGCGACTCATGTCGATTTCGAGGTACCCTTTATCGCCGATCTCATCGACCCGGGGATTGAAATGGTAGTCGGAGTACACAGCCATCACCCGATCGCCGGCGCGGACCACGTCGTCAATCCGGTATAGCGTGCCAAGCCCTGAGGTTTCCTCGAGGTCGACCGTGGAAAAGAGCCGCCGCCCACGAATATCAAATACCTCCAGGTAGTTGTCGGCCACGTAGAAGCGACTCTTGTGGGCAAGCACAGCTGAATGATTTCCCCGGAGATCGACCGACTTCTGCTTCAGAAAGACCGGGCCCTTCCGGGGGAAGGTGAACCGAGCGTGCCACCCATCCAGCCGGAGCACCACCGTCCCCTCGCGCACCTCGGTCTCGTAGGAGCCATCGGCAAGTTTGATGTTGCAGTAGCGAGATTTCCCCTGGTCGTTGGGCTTTGCAGCCAGACGGCAGAGCTCAGGGTCAATCGCGATCGACTTCCAGAATTTCAGACGCCGTTCAGCATCGCGCCACTCTCTTGCAAACCGTGGCACCTGGTGGCTGTGGCGAACGGTACGGAGGACCTCCTGGAGCACGTCCTTGCCAAAGTCGTGGGCGATCCCGTCCTGGTGTTCGCCGCCCAAGAACTCTTCGTGGGGGATGTTGATGGATGCATCGGTCTGGCCGGTCCCGTAATGACTTCCCCACTCGATGTCGTACGGGCCCACATACAGGTAGAAGGTCTGGCGACCTGATTGGCGTGTCCAGCTGGTGGTAAAGCTCCCATCGCCATCCATGCCACGGTCCACCTTCATCGCGTTGCCAGTCTGAGGTTCAGGCTGCCTGGGCCGAACGCGACTGCTCGTTGGAGCGAGCCAGCTTGAGCACCGCCACACCACTCAGTCCGCGGAACTGAAGGTAGACGACGAGCGCCCGGAGGGCGAACGGCACGACCAACCGGCCGACCGCATTGCTTACGGTATTGGCCGTGTCGAGGCCGTACTGGTTGGCGATGCTGGCAACCAGCGACAGGCCGAACAGGCTGCCGGCGATCCAGAGTAGGCTGTCGAGTCCAAAGAGGAGCAGGGCGATGGCGGGCGCGACGTACGAGCGACGGCGGAAGAGGGTGACCAGCCCCAGAATCGCATAGAGGACCCCGACCCCCGTGATGATCCGCCAGTCCAGGCCAATGGCGTCCAGGATGTAGCGCATCACGTCGTTCTGCGCCAGCCCGGCCAGGATCATACCGACGACCAGGTTTATCAGCGCCAGGATCATGGTCGTGACGCTCGCCCGGATCACGCGGCGGTTGGCCAGGCCGATGTCGGCCCGGCTGACCTGCGCGTAGGCCCCCGGAACATGCCGCGTCCAGGCTTCCGAGAACTGGGCCGGCTGATAGGAGCCCGCGGGCGGTTGCCACGCTTGCTGGGCGGGCCCGGGTGCCGGGCCGTACCGCGTGCAAAGCGGACACGGCTCTTTCCCAACAAGATAGGAGCCGCAGCGCGGACAGCTCGCCACAGGGGAATCAACGGCAGGGACGAGCAATCCCCGCTGTTCCGGCAGGCTAAGCTATCGGGATGGCGCGCGACCTGATCGTAAGGCTGGCCCAGGACCGGCCCGGTGAGTTGGCCGGCGTCGTGCAGGCCATGAGTCAGGCTGGGATCAACATCGAAGGCATCGCCGAGGTCGACGGCGCCGTCCAT
>VBDY01000008.1 GCA_005882775.1 Chloroflexota bacterium
CCACTCTCGCTGACCACGAGCGGCCCGGGCGGTATCAAGCGCCGCAGCCGGCGGGTAGTCTCCGGGTCGGTCTTCATCTTCTTGAGGTCCCGGTTGTTGATGCCGATCATGGTTGCCCCGGTCCCCAGCGCCCGCCGGACCTCCTCGGCGTCGTGGACTTCCACCAGCGCCTGCATGCCGTGTGCCCGGGCGGCCTTTTCCAGCCGCCCCAGCTGGCGATCGGTGAGCAGCGACACGATCAGAAGGATGCAGTCTGCGCCCATGGTCCGCGCCTCCACCACCTGATATTCCTCGATCACGAAGTCTTTGCAGAGGACGGGCAGCCTGACCGCGGCCCGCACCGCTTTGAGGTGCTCGAGGCTGCCGCCGAAGAAATCGGGTTCGGTGAGCACGGAGATGGCCGAGGCGCCGTTCGCCTCGTAGGTTTTAGCCAGCGCCACCGGGTCGTACGGTTCTTGCAGCACGCCCCCCGACGGCGAGCGCTGTTTGCACTCGGCAATCAGGGCCACGCCCACCCCGCTCAATGCCCCGTGAAAATCGCGCGGCGCGGCCGCCTCGCCGGCCATCACGGTCAGCTTCCTCAGCGGGGTCCGCCGCTTGGCGCGGGCGGTGGCCACCCGGCGGGCTTCGACGATGCGGGTCAGGATCGCTGCCTGGGCCGCCACCGCTACCGCACTAGGCGCGGGCGGCTGTCTTCTCCAGGACTCCTTTCATCCGGTGCACGCCCTCCTCGATTTGCTCCACCGAATTCGCGTAGGAGAGCCGGAGATAGCCCTTGCCCTCGTCGCCAAATGCGGTCCCAGCCAGCAGGGCAACACCTCCGTCATAGAGCAGCCGGTCGGCGAGCTCCTTCTGGTCCAGGCCGGTCCCCGTGATGTTCGGGAAAACATAAAAGGCACCCAGTGGCCGGTGGCAGGTCACACCCGGCAGGGCGTTCAAGCGATCCACAACCACATCCCGCCGCCGCTTGAACTCGCCCACCATTGCCTCCACCGCCCGGTCCGACTCGGGGGAGGAGAGCGCCTCGATGGCCGCCATCTGGGTGAACGCCGCCGCGCAGGAGCTGGTGTTGATCATCAGGGTCTCGAATCGCTGAGCGATCTCGAGCGGAGCGACCGCAAAACCGAGACGCCAGCCGCACATGGCATAGGCCTTGCTCAGCCCGTCCGAGTAGATCACGCGGTCCACCATGCCCGGCATGGTCAGGATCGACGCATGTGTCCCGTCGTAAGTGATCTGGCCGTAGACCTCGTCGCTCAGGATGTAGAGGTCGTGCTTGTGGGCAAGCTCGGCGATCTGCTCCAGGTCGCGGGTGGTGAGCACGCCACCGGTCGGATTCTGGGGCGAGTTGATGACGATCAGGCGGGTGCGCGGCGTGATCTTCCGCTTGAGCTCGTCGATGTCGAGGCGGAAGTCATTGCGCTCGCGGAGCGCGATCGGCACCGGAGTGCCGCCGGCCAGCGTGACCAGCGAGGCATAGATCGGATAGCCGGGGTCGGGGACTATCACCTCCACGCCACGCTCGACCAGGGCAAGCATGGTGAAGAGGAGCACGTTCTTCGAGCCGGGGACCATGACCACCTGCTCGGGCTTGACATCTACCTCGTACCAGCGCCGGATCCAGTCGGCGACCGCCTGCCGGGCAGGCATCAGGCCGCCCGCCGGGGTGTAGTGCGTGTAGCCGTCGCGGACGGCTTTCTCGGCAGCCTCGACGATGTTCGGCGGCGTGGGAAAGTCGGGCTCTCCGATCTCCAGGTGGACGATGTTGCGGCCTTGAGCCTCGAGCTTGCGGGCCCTGGCCAGCACCTCGAACGCGGTTTCGGTGCCAATCTCGCTCATCCGCTGGGCGAATTTCATCGGCTAGCCCCTTACCGCGAAGGGCCCGAGGTCGCCGCGATACGGCGACCAGCTCACCCGCACGTCCTGGACGCGAGCCATCCGGGGACCCTGGCGCATGAAGTCGAGGAAGCGCTCGAGGTCGCCGGCATTGCCCTCCGCCTCCACCTCCACCGCGCCATCGTAGCGGTTGCGAACGAACCCATGCAGTCCTAGCCGCCGAGCGTGCGCCTCGGCGAAGAACCGGAAACCAACCCCCTGGACGTCGCCGAGGACCTCCGCCTTGACCCGGCGGTTTTCCTTATCGGGCAACGACGACGGACACGCTACGGGGCGCGTCCGGGATCGCTTCGAGGGTCCGCCGGACGACCGGGAGGTAGGCCAGGACCAGTTGACGGGCGGATTGCTCGGTCGGAGCGCCGATCACCAGCCGCTGGGCATCACACACGTAGCAGGTAGCGGTAGCCTGCCACAGGTAGTAGGCAGTGTCGGGCAGGTTCAAGCTCAAGAGGAGCTGAAGCTCCCTCCAGACTGTGCTCCCCTGCACGCCTCCATCCTACCGCGATCGCCCGTGCCTAAGATGGGCCCATGGCGCTGGCGGATGACGTCAAGGCGCGGGCGCGTGAGCTTGGATTTGTTGCCGCCGGGATAACGACTACCGATCCATTTGTCGAGGCGGAGGCAGCCGCGGCCGAGCGCACCGGCGCCGGCTTGATGGACGGCCTCACCTGGTGGAGTGAGGACCGCGTGCACGCCAGCGCGAATCCGCGCCGAGCGACGCCAACGGCGCAGAGCGTGGTCACGCTTGCCTTCCCCCACCCACTTCCCTCCCCCACCGATCCCATCGACGGGGCGCCCCGAGGACGGATCGCCGGCTACGCGCTCGGTCGCGACTACCACGAGGTGCTGTCGGAAAAAATGGCGCCGCTGGTCGCGATGCTGAAAGAACAGGGACACGAGACGAAGACCTACGTGGATCATGGCTGGATGCTGGACCGGGCTGCCGCCGCCCGCGGTGGCATCGGCTGGCTCGGCAAGAACACCAACCTGCTCGTCCCCGGCGTCGGCTCCTACGTTCTGCTGTCGGAGATCGTGACCGCAGCCGCGCTCGACACCGACCGGCCGCTGGCCAAGAACTGCGGCCGTTGCGACGCCTGCGTCCGGGTCTGCCCGACGGGGGCGCTGGTCGCGCCAGGCGTGCTGGACAACCGCCGCTGCATCTCCTTCTGGACGATCGAGCACCGCGGCGTCATTCCCGCAGAGATCCGTCCGTTGATCGGCGACTGGGTGTTCGGCTGCGATCTGTGCCAGGAGATCTGTCCGATCAACGCCTACGGGCACCGGGCAGAGCCGGATCCGGTGGCGCTGACCGCGTTTCGGTCGGTCGTGGAGCCGAGACCTCTGCTCGAGGACCTCCTGCGCCTTGACGAGGAAGCGTTCCGGCTGCGGTTTCGCCAGAGCGCTGTCTGGCGTACCCGACGGTCCGGGTTGCTGCGCAACGCTTGCATCGCGCTCGGAAACACCGGTGACCGCGGTTCGGTTCCGGCGCTGGTGGAAGCGCTGCAGGACCACGACCCACTCATCCGGGGCCATGCCGCGTGGGCGCTGGGACGGATCGGCGGATCAGCCGCGCGCCGTCACCTCGAGGTCTCGATCAGCGGCGAGCCCGAGCCCTGGGTACGCGACGAGTGCGAGTCGGCACTGCTGGAGTGCGGGCCGCTCGTCGTCCGGTGACCGGCCTGGTCGACGCCCCCTCTTCCGCGCGCGCCAGCATGAAGACAAGGTCGGACAGCCGGTTCAGGTAGCGCAACACCTCAGGGTTTGGCAGCGAGACCCTTAGCTGCAACGCGACCACGCGCCGCTCGGCGCGCCGGATCACCGCCCGGGCCACGTCGAGGGCCGCGGCGGCCTGGGTGCCTCCCGGAATTACGAACGCGTCCGGGAGCGGGACGGTCGCTTCCAGGTCGACGATCTCGCTCTCCAGCCGGTGCGTGAAATCCTCGGTCACCAGGGCGAAGTGTTTGCGCAGGTTCTCGTACTCCTGCGCGTCGGTGGCCAGCTCCGCCCCAACCGTGAACAGCTCACTCTGGATTCGCAGGACGATCGCATGCCGCGAGCGGTCGGTCATCAACGCCCGGGCCAGGCCGAGGGTTGAGATGGCTTCGTCCACAGCGCCATACGCCTCCGTCCGCGGGTCGACCTTCGAGACCCGACCTCCGTAGAGGAGCCCGGTCTCTCCCCTGTCTCCTGTCTTTGTGACGATGCTCTTGCGCGCCACCTTTCAGGACCCGATCAGGCCGCACCCCGGGTGCGCACTTCGCTGGCCCATGCCTGGAGCACGTTGCGGTGGGATTTGAATGCGAGCGGAGGAAGGCGCTCCGGCTCGAACCATCCGATCTCCTGGACCTCGTCGCGCGCGCTGATGCCGTCGCCATTCAGCAGGCTGGCACGATAGGAGAGGATCACGATGCCTTCGTTCTCCATGACCACGTGCTGGACGCTGAGCAGCGCCCCGGCCTCTACCCGCGCCCCGGTCTCCTCCTCACACTCCCGGGTCATCGCCCGCTCCGGGTGCTCATCCCAATCCACGTAGCCGCCGGGCAGGCCCCAGAGTCCTCGACCGGGCTCGATGTCGCGCCGGACCAGCAACACGCGGCGGTCGCTCTCGATCAGAGCGGTCACAACTACCTTCGGATTGCGAAAGAAGATGCGCTGGCAGCTCGGGCAGACGCTCAGCGGCCGCTTGGCGACAACCTGGGTCTCGGTCCGCGTCCCGCAGTCGGAGCAGTAGTCGGTCAAAGCGTCCGGCGCACCAGGGTCGCCACAGACTCGTGTTCGTGCATCGGTCATCCGATCATAAGGCGCGGTGCCATGAGACCCCGTG
>VBDY01000009.1 GCA_005882775.1 Chloroflexota bacterium
GGGAGACTTGAGCCAGAACTCGTACTGGGAATTCGGACAGCCCGAAGCGGTGCCTGTGACGATCACCTGGGTGCCCCGAGAAGCCGTGGTCGCGGGCGCGGCCGACGCGCTCATCCCTGTGCAGGGCGCGGTGGTCAGCGTGTAGTTGAAGGCGCTGAAGGTGTCATACGTGTAGGGCGCGCTTCCAGCGATGCCCGGGCTGCTCGTGTCCCGCGCCCACACCGAGAAGCGATACACGCCGGCCGCCCTGCCGGTGGTGCTCCAGTTGTAAGTGGCGTTGGTCGAGTACGTCTGCACCAGCGACCAGGTGCCACCGGGAGGCAGCAGCCAGAACTGATAAAGAGGTGCGGTGCAGCCACCGGCGCTGCCGGTCACCGTCACGGGCGTCCCAATGCTGGCCGAGGTCGGGGGCGCCGGGGTGGCGGTCATCGTCGAGCAGGTCGTGAGCGTGTAGTCGAAGGCGCTGAACGAGTCATAGGTGTAGGGCGCGGTGCCGCCGGTGCCTGGGCTGCCCGCGTCGCGCGCCCACACTGAGAATCGCCAGGTTCCCGGCATCCGGCCCCCGGTCGCCCAGCTGTAATTTGCGCTCGCGGCGTACCCCCGGACCAGCGACCAGCTGCCGCCCGGCGGCAGGAGCCAGAACTCGTACTGCGGGTTGGGGCAACCCGTCGCGCTGCCCGTCACCGTCACACCGCTGCCCACCTCGGCCGAGGTCGGGGGCGCGGCAGAGGCGGTCATCGCCGTGCAGTTGGTGGTCGACACGGCGTAGTCGAATGCGCTGAACGAGTCGTAGGAGTTGCCGCTCGATGCATCGCGCGCCCAGACCGAGAAGCGATAGGTCCCGGGCGCGAGCCCTGTCGTATCCCAGCTGTACGCGGCGGTCGGAGAGTAAGCCTGCGCCAGAGCCCACGTGCCGCCCGGAGGCAGCAGCCAGAACTCGTACCGCGGGTTGGGGCAGCCAGAGCCGGCACCGGAAGCGCTGCCCGTGACCACCACCTTCGTGCCGGCGGTGGACGGAGATGGCGGTTGGGCGGAGGCCGACATGGTCGAGCAGCCCGCCACCATGTTGAACGACCGCACGACGCGGTCGGACGAGATGAAGATCTGGCCGCCCGCTTCGCTCGGAGTCGAGAAATGCGTGACGCCGAAGGCGGCGCTGTGATAGACCTGCGTGCCGTCCGCGGCGTTGAAGCCGTAGAGCCCGCTCCCGTTGATGTCGACTGCCCACGCGACTCCGCCCGCGATGATCGGCGGTCCAAAAGTCGCACTTCCGCCGGCCTGCCAGGTTCCGGCTGCCGCACAGCTCGAGTCGCACAGGCTGAAGGACGGCGATGCCGTGTTGACGGTGAGCGAGACCAGTCCGTGGCCCTCGCACTCCAGGTAGACGCGAGGCGCCGCGTACGCGAAGGAGCCGAAGGTCGCGTCGGAGTGATTACCGACGCAGACGTCGGCGCCGACGTAAGGCGTCCCGGTGGGGAACAGCTGTCCACCGGTGCCTCCCAGCGCGGCCGGGTTGAGCAGGAAGCCCTGGCCGTACTTGCCTGACATGAACATGAGAGACGGGCTGATCAGAACCGGGCTGGCCGAGCCGAGGTCAAAGTCTGGCGCGCACCAGTGGGCCTGCCAGTCGAGGGGCTGGAAGTTGCTAAGGCCGCCGAGCGTGGCGTTTGTCTCGATCACAGAGTCGCTGAAGACCGAACCCGAGCATGGGATCGCGTTGCCGGTGGAGAAAAAGACGTGACCGGTCGAGTCGTCGACCACGACCCCGCCCGCGGCCCATGAGCCGGCACCGGTGGAAGGTCCTTCGAAGAGCTCATCAGGAGCAAGGCCGTTGGTCGGCGCGCCCACCACCCACGCGTGATAGGCCCCGCAGTCACCGATGCGCCCCCCGAAGGGGACGTACACGTGGGACCCGTCCTTCGAGAGGGCCAGCGCGCCGCGCTCCTGCTGGATCCTCCAGTCGAAACCGGCCGGGCTGATGTTTGTCTGGAGCAGCTTGTTGCCCGTCGCGAGGTCGAGCCCGAACAGGAAGTAGGCGGTGTACTGCGTGAGAAAGGGCGCGACGTAAATGCGCGAGGCAGCTGTGTCGATGACCCCTGTACCCAGGATGCCGGTCGGATTGATGTTGCCGCATTGCCAGCCACTCGTCTGGGGAGCGCCCAGGTTGTTCGACCAGATGACAGCGCCGGTCGATTGATTCAGCGCATACACGGTGTTCTGCAGTGTCGACACGTAGACGACGCCGTTGTAAACGAGCGGTTCGCCGTAGACGTTGCCGTCCAGGGTCGGCGAGACCCAGCCCGTGGTGGCGCCCGCGGCCGTCGGCTGCGTGCTGTCGTAGCCGGTGTGGGCGTTGTCGCGGTGGTAGGTGGTCCACGAACCGTTGGGACTGGCGGCGGCAGCCGCCGCAGGGGCGAGGCTCGCCTGGGGTGTGGCCGCGACGGCCGCCTGGGCGACCCAAACGACGAATGCGGCGAGCGCGGCGGCCGCTGAAACGGCGAGTTTTGTCTTCAAGCGTGTCTCCTCAACGCAGCAAGGATGGGTTTCGAGTCGCTTAGGGTAGCCAACGCGACCGGCTTTGCAAACCTTGTGCCGGGCGACCATTTCGGTAAGCTGGCCGCCGTGGAGCTCGAGGACGCGCGGATCGCCGTGATCGGTGGCGCCGGCTTGCTCGGTTCGCACATCGTCGACCAGCTGCTCCTCGAGCCCGTGGCTGAGGTCGTGGTGTTCGACAACTTCATGCGAGGACGGCCCGACAGCCTCTCCTCGGCGATGCGCGACCCGCGAGTTCGCGTCATCAAAGGCACCATGACCGACCAGGAGGCCGTGCGCGACGCGCTCACGGGCATCGACGGGGTGTTTCAGCTGGCTTCGCTGTGGCTGGGCGAGTGCTTGAACGACCCACGCAGCGCGTGGGAGGTCAACGTCGTCGGCATGTGGAACATCGTCGAGGCCTGCCTCGACCTGAAGGTGAAACGGATGGTCTACTCGTCGTCAGCGTCGGTCTACGGGAACGCCCTCGTCACTCCGATGACCGAGGACCACCCCTTCAACAACCGGACTACCTACGGCGCGACCAAGATCGCCTGCGAGCAGATGCTGCGGGCGATCTACCAGCAGCACCATTTCCCCTACGTGGGGCACCGCTACATGAACATCTACGGGCCCCGCATGGATTACCAGGGCGTCTACGTGAGCGTGATCATGAAGGTGATCGACAAGATCCTGGCGGGCGAGAGGCCCGTCATCTTCGGCGACGGCAGCCAGGTCTACGACTTTATATATGTGGAGGACACCGCCCACGCCAACATCCTCAGCATGAAGGCGGACTGCGCGGACGAGTTCTTCAACATCGGCATGGGCGTGGGCACGACGATCAACGAGCTGGTCGAGATCCTGCTCAAGCTGATGGACTCCGACCTCGAGCCAGAGTACCGCCCGCAGGAGCAGAGCTTCGTCACCTACCGGATCGGCAGCGTGGACAAGGCGGAGCGACTCTTCGGGTTCCGGGCGACCACGCCGGTGGAGGAAGGCCTGCGACGTGTCATCGACTGGAGGCTTGGCAAGGGACAGCAGGTATCGGCCGGCAGCGGCCGATGACCATCCCGATCACCAAACCCGTTTTCGGCCCTGAGGAGCTGCGCGCCGTGCAGGAGCCGCTCGAGCGCGGCTGGGTCGTGCAGGGGCCTTACGTGAAGAAGTTCGAGGAACGCTTCTCGGAGTTCACCGGCGCGACCCATTCGATCGCGACCAGCTCGTGCACCACCGCGCTCCACGTCGCTGTCGCGGCGCTGGGATTGAAGCCCGGTGACGAGGTCATCGTCCCCGCCTTCACCTGGGTAGCCACAGCCAACGTCGTGGAGTACATGGGCGCGCGGCCGGTCTTCTGCGACATCGACCTCGCCACGTTCAACATTCGCACCGACCAGATCGAGGGCCTCGTCACCGACCGCACGGTCGGCATCATCCCGGTCCACCTCTTCGGCCTGTGCGCCGACATGAAGCCGGTTCTGGAGGTGGCCCGCCGCCACAACCTATGGGTGGTCGAGGACGCCGCGTGCGGCCTCGGCGGATGGTACGAGGGCGCCCACGCCGGGACGATGGGCGACATGGGCTGCTTCAGCTTTCATCCCCGCAAGTCGATCACGACAGGCGAGGGCGGAATGATCACCACGGCCCAGGCCGAGCACGATTCGCGGTGTCGCTCGCTGCGAGACCACGGAGCCTCGCGCTCCGACCACGACCGGCACACCAATGCCGCGGGCTTCCTCCTCTCGGACTACGACATGCTCGGCTACAACTACCGCATGACCGACATCCAGGGAGCGCTCGGATGCGCGCAGATGGACCGCGTGACCTGGATCCTGG
>VBDY01000010.1 GCA_005882775.1 Chloroflexota bacterium
GACGATCACCTGCGCGTACGCGACCCACAGGTGGTACATCACGCTGTCGCGGTTGTAGAGCATCAAGCGGCCCTCCGCCCCGGGCTTCAAGACGCGCTTGAACTCTCGAACGATGTCCTGCGGATGAGACGTGTGATGCAGCACCCCGCCGCACTGGATCCAGTCAACAGAAGCATCCGGCAGCGGGATCTTGCCCGAGCCGTCGGTGATCCGGACCAGGTCCACGCGCTCGGTGTCGACGCGGTGCAGCGCCAGGCGGTGGCGCAGCAGCTGCAGCGCCTTCTCCGAAACGTCCATGCCGATCACCTTGCGTGCGTTCGACCAGATGAGGTAGCCCGTGACGTCGTCGCCGGGCCCGCACCCGTTATCGAGCACGACGTGGCCGGCGTGGTCGCCGTAAACATCCATCAGTGCGGTGAACATCGGAAACGCCGCATTCCGGCGACGCAGGTACTCCTCGGACTCGCGCGCGGAAACGAATGGCCGGCTGTGCACCGTGTGCTGATTCCAGTACTGGTCCACAGCGGTGGCGCCGGATTCGTCCTTGACGACGATGCGGGGCAATCGTCCCTTCGGCGCAACCTTGACCCGGATGTCGCGAGCCAGCGATTCCGCGCGCGACCGAATGCCAAGACCCACTAGAGCGGCAAGCTTACGGCACGTTCACGTACGACTGCTCGCCATCGGCCGCTTCGACCAGAAGCCTGGTGAAGGGCGGAAACGACGGCCGCTTCTCGACCAGGCCGAACGTGTCTTCGTCCGCTGCGTGATAGCCGGGCCCCGGCGGATACAGGACCAGGCTCGGCACCACACCGTCGTGATGCGCCACCGATATGAGTCCTTTCCCGCTCCACATCAGCAGGTCGAACTGCCACGGCGGGATGTACGAGGCGACGTCGGTTGACGCGGTGGCGGCGGTTCGAGTCGCGGCCAGCATCACACGGCCCGACCGGTCGGTCACCGCGCCCCACACGTACCAGCCCGGGACCTCGACCGTGCTGGCGGGGTCGGCCGGGTTCGGCAGCAGCTGGGCCCGCCACTGACCGTCGCGGTACAGGTTGAACACGCTCCACAGCGCGCCCCCGGTGAGTGGAACATCTGAAGGAAACGGAAACTCCGCGCGGTCCTGCCACCGACCCACGGTGCCGAACCACCCGAAGAAACGACCGCTGTGCTGGACGATCGAGTTGCCCTGCACCAGGAAATATTCGTAGTGGTGAAAAAGCTCGCAGTTGTCTTCGGAGAGCTGGTGTGTGCGCATCGTGTCGTGGGTCTTCGCCACGCTGCACCCGCCGATCAGGGTCACCATCTTGCCGCCGGCGACGTCGTGGCTCTCCAGGAGTCCGTAATCGCGGCCGCCGCCCTCGTCATAGCTCCACACGACATCGGAGGTGGGCGTGAAGTCCGGCCTGTAGATGACGGCCCGGTACGAGGTCAGGACGAGGAGCCCCGGCGACGCGGCGGTGCCGACGAAGATCCCGTTCGCGACATGGCTCCATTTGGCGTAGCAGTGGTTGGCGTAGGGGATCGTCAGGCAGGCAGTGCCGTTGGATGAGTTGTAGGCAACGTCGAATGCCGGGGTCGACGGGTACGCCAGCACATCTGCGGTTCGGCTCACCTGCGACCACCCCAAGGTGCCATCGAAGCTGAGGACCCAGCCCTGTGTCGCGTAGTAGGGAAACAGGACCACCTGGTTCGCGGTCGTCCCATTCAGGAAATGCCCGATGTAGGCGGTGCCGCCGCCCCACTGGTGCGTCGGGTAGCCGTACTGCTCCCAACAGATGTCCAGGAGCGGAGCCACGGGGGTCGACCATCGGCCGGTGGCGCCGTCGACGAACACGAGCTGCGTCTCACTCATGGGTTTGCCGGCGCAGTACTGAACCGGCGAGGTCGTCCACAGCTGACCAAAGATGTAGTCGGGGATGCCATCGCCGTTGAAGTCGCCCTTCCCGACCAGGTCCGGACGAGCTGCACCCTCGCTGGATCGAGGTTGAAGTAGTGGGTCGTGTCTGACCACGGCCAGTCCGTGACCGGACCAGGGATCGTGGGCGGGCAGTAAGAGGACGCGCACAGCCGCTCGGGCTGCCGGATCGAGTCTCCGCCAGGCCCTGGCCACACGCCGAGAGAGCCGGCCAGCGCCAACGCCAGCGACCAGGCAACCTCGCGCCGCGTAGGGACTCCCCCTTGCGTCAGCTCAGCATGTACTGGAAGGCGCTGAACGCGTCATAAGTGTACGGAGCGGTGCCGCCGGTTCCCGCGCTGCTCGCGTCGCGTGCCCAGACCGAGAAACGGTAGGAGCCAGGGGCCATCCCGGTCGTGTCCCACGTCAGCGAGGCGCTCGCGGAGTAACCGCGTGCGAGGGTCCACATGCCGTTGGGCAGCAAGAGCCAGAACTCGTATTGCGCGATGGGACATCCGCCGGCATTCACTGTCACTGTCACGGTCGTGCCGGCGGAGGTCGCTGTCGCGGGCGATGCGGATGCGCTCATTGACGTGCACGGCAGTTGTACGCGCTGAACGCGTCGTATGACGCCGCGCTGCTGGCGTCACGCGTCCAGACGGAGAAGCGATACATGCCCGCGGCGGCGCCGGTCGTGTCCCAGCTGAAGGCGGGGTTGCTGGAGTACGCCTTGACCAGCGACCACGTGCCGTTGGGCGGCAGTCGGTAAAGGGCGTAGAGGGCATTGGGGCAGCCCGTCGCGCTCGCGGTGATCGTGACTGTCGTCGCCACGTTCGCGCCGGCAGAAGGCGACACGGGCGCGCTGATCGCGGAGCACGAGGCCGCCGTCAGCGTGTAGTTGAAAGCGCTGAACGTGTCATACGTGTAGGGCGGAGTGCCGCTGCCGCCGGAGCTGGTTGCATCGCGAGCCCACACCGAGAAGCGATAGGAACCTGGCGATGCACCCGACGTCTTCCACACCAAGGTGTTGTTGGGCGAGTAGGGCTGGACCAGCGACCATGCCCCTGATGACGACTCCAGCCAGAACTCGTACACCGGGTTGGTGCATCCCGTGGCGACCCCGGTCACTGTGACCTGGGTACCGGGGCCGGCTGCCGCGGCAGGCGCCGAGGTGGCGCTCATGCCGGTGCACGGACCGGAGCCGGAGCCGGAGCCCAGCGTGTACGTGAAAGCGCTGAAGGTGTCATAGGTGTTCGGCGCCGTGCCGCTGGTGCCCGTGCTGCTGGCATCGCGAGCCCAAAGCGAGATGCGATAACTGCCCGGTGCCAGGCCTGCGTTGTTCCAGGTGAAGCCCTTCGTGCTTGCATAAGGGACAAGCAGCTGCCAGGCGCCTCCGCTTGGAGGCAACACCCAGAACTCATAGAGAGGATTGGAGCATCCCGTCACGGACGGCATCAAAGTCACCGTGGTTCCAGGCTGTTGCGGCGATGGTGGGCTGACGCTCACCGTCATGTTGGCGCACGGGGTTGCCGAAACCGTCCTGAACATGTCCTGCATCGTCGCTGCGCCCGCATCGTTGCCGGTGAGCGTCGACGCCCCGAGCGCTGACTCGAAGGTGTGGAGCAGCGAGTAGTGCGTGTACGAGGTCGAGCTGCTCGATGCGACGTTGGAAGAGGAACCGAGGAAGATCGTCGCCACCCGGTTCGCGCTGCTGGAGTCGTCCTCGTCCCATGTTATCGCGAGCAGCGAGTGCTGCGATGCAAAGGCGGGGGATCCAAGGATCACCGGCACCTGCTGCTGGAGCCAGGCGTCGCCAGTGCCGACCGCGCAGTCGTGCATGTCATGGCACATGTCCGGAGTGATGAAGGCGTAGTTCGGGGTCGTCGAGGTCGATGCCAGGTCGGTGGCCAGGCGCGAGTAGGGCACG
This sequence comes from Chloroflexota bacterium, assembly GCA_005882775.1. Taxonomy (GTDB): domain Bacteria; phylum Chloroflexota; class Dormibacteria; order CF-121; family CF-121; genus VBDY01. Next base: position 3,828 of record VBDY01000010.1, read on the forward strand.
ACGTGGCTCTGGCAGCGCGCGGCATTGGTGCGAATGTCGTTGAAGTAGATGAACGGGTCGTGCTTCTGCGCGTACGGATACGAGTCGCCCACAAAGCACGCTGATGGCATCGCTTCCTGATAGGTCTTCCACGTGCGTCCGGCCGCTTCGAGGGTGTCGCCGAGGTTGTTGGCTGCCACCCAACACGTCGTGCAGTCAGACGTGATCCCGTACGTGCTGCCGCCGGCCAACGCGAGATAGTTCGGCAGGCTCGGGTGGGACACGCCGTAGTAGTTCGTCGCCAGCGAGCCGGAGCTGAGAAGGCTGTTGATGTACGGCGCGCTGGGGCTGCCGATGATCTGGCCGTACGAGTGGTTCTCCATCACGATCACGAAAACGTGGTCGTAGGCTGGGATTCCCGCGGCGTGCGTCGTCACCGGTGCGAGCTGAGTGCCCGCGATTCCGAGGACGGTTGCGATGCCGGCAACGACACATCGTCGGATGACCAAACCGGCGGCATTCTGTCCCTCGGCGCCGATGCATCAAGGCCAGCCCGGTTAACAGTCGTAAAAGAACGGAATCATGTCAATGCATACTGGAATGCGCTGAACGCGTCATACGTGTAGGGCGCACTTCCATTCGTCCCCGAGCTGCTCGCGTCCCGCGCCCACACGGAGAAGCGGTACGGGCCGGCGGGTTGGCCCGGGGTGTTCCACACGAACGTGTAGCTGCTCGTGTAGCCGCGCAGCAGCGTCCACGTTCCGCCCGGCGGTAGGACCCAGATCTCGTACTGCGGGTTCGCACAACCCGTCGCGTTGCCGGTGATGGTGATCGTCGTGCCGGAGGGCGCGCTGTTGGTGGGCGAGGCCGACGCGCTCATCCCGGTGCAGGGCGTGATCGTCAGCGTGAAGTCGAATGCGCTGAACGCGTCGTAGGAGGCCGCGCTGCTCGCGTCGCGTGCCCACACTGAGAAGCGATACGTGCCTGCGGCGCTGCCTGACGTGTTCCAGTTGAACGTCGCGGTGCCGGAGTACGGCTGGGCCAGGGCCCACGTTCTTCCAGGCGCCAGGAGCCAGAACTCGTACTGCGGGTTCGGGCAACCGGTCGCGGTGCCCGTCACCGTCACCGGGGTCCCCACGCTCGCCGAGGATCCAGGCGGCGGGGTGGCGCTCATCCCCGTGCACGACGAGATGGTGAGCGGGTACTGGAAGGCGCTGAATGCGTCGTACGAGCTCGAGCTGCTCGCGTCGCGCGCCCAGACCGAGAAGCGGTACGAGCCCTGCGGCCAGCCGCGGGTGTCCCACCCGAGGGTGGTCTTCGACGAATAAGGCCGGACCAGCTGCCACGTCCCCCCAGGCGGCAGGAGCCAGAACTCATAGAGCGGCGTGGGGCACCCGGACGCCGATCCGGTGACGGTGACGAACGTGCCGACGGTCGCCGACGTAGGCGGCGACGTCGACGTGTTCATGCCGGTGCAGGGGGCGGGCTGCAGGGCGAAGTCGTACGCCGCATACGCGTCATACGTGTAGGGAGGCGTGCCGAATGCCCCGGAGCTGCTGGCGTCGCGGACCCAGAGTGAGAAGTGGTAGTTGCCAGGCGCCAGGCCGCTGGTGTCCCAGTTGTAGGTCGCGTTCGTCGAATACGGCTGGGCGATCGTCCACGGTCCTCCCGGCGGAAGCAGCCAGAGCTGGTACTCAGGGTTGGGGTTCGGACAGCTCGAGGACGCAGAGATCACGACCTGCGCCCCCGACGGTTGGGGCGATATCGTGTTGCTCGTCACGCTCGCGCTGCTGCACGAGGGTATCGACCACTGCGTCAGGGCAAAGCTTTCGGCATTGGCGGTCGAGTCGCCGGCCTGGTTGGCCCAGGCGTCGATGTTGTAAGTCCCCGGCCGGTAGCCGCTGGTGTCCCACGTCCAGCTGCTGCTGCTGCTCCATGCCTGAGCAACCGTCCAGCTGCCGCCTGGCGCCTGGAGATAGAACTGATAGGTGGGAGTCGAGCAACCGGCCGGCGGCGCGATCCCCTGCGTCGGGCCGCCCCCGGGCGCACCCGCGGTGAACTGCACCCGGCCGCCGCCGAGGGGATTCGTGTACAGCTGCAGGGCGACGCAGCCGGGCGTCACCTCGGACACCTGGGTCGACCAACTTGGCGAGGTCCCGATGCCTCCGCTGCCGGTGAGCATGCCAAACCCCCACACGCCGTTGGCGTTGCCGGGGTCGGGCCTGGCGCCCGAGTAGTCGCCCCACCGGCACGAGTTGCTGTTGGCCGGGCTCTGGTTGACGCCGCATGTGAAGTCGGCGTCGCTCGCTGCGCTGGTGGCGAGCACGGTCTCGCCGGTCATGGTGTCGAGCGCCGTCAACCTGTTTCGGCCTTGCGAGCGCCACGAGACAAACCCGTCCGAGGCGCCGCTCCCGGCGTTGTAGAACGCAATCGCCTCATTGCCCGCCGCCGTCGGCGAGACCGCGCCGTTGAAGATGTAGAGGTTCGGGTCGCTGATGTTGCCTGACTGGCGGACGGTCCGTGCGCCGGGCACGATCTCGTACCACCGCTCCACCGAGCGCGCCCCTACGCGGGGGTCCGTGATCGCGTGCTGCGTCCACAGCGTCTCCGCGCCGGCGGCGGGGTCGTAATGACCGACGGCCTGGGTGAGACTCGAGTCACCCGAGTCGAGGCACGTGCCCGCGGTGCCGCATGCCGCCGTCCCTGTGGACGGCTGCGGAACGTCCGGCGGCATGTTGTAGCCGGCGACCCCGAAAGCTCCGATAGATGTGACCCCGGAGCTCGCGCTGGACTGCCAGACGAGAAGGTTGCTGGCGGGGCCGTTGCCGGGCTGCTGCGAGGCGACGATGTAGTCGACCGGCGACGAGTCGGTCATGTCCGCCGGCACCGGGCTGAACACGCCCGAGCCCAATGACGTCTTCGTGAACCCTGGTCCTCCGAATCCACAGCCGTTGGTCGCTGAGACGCCGGAAGGCTTCCTGAAGACCCAGACTTCGGAATTCAGGAACGAACCCTGGCCGTAGTTGGCCATCACGTTGGCCGCGACGACGATCGAGTTGTCGTCGTGTCCCAGCTTGGGAGAGTCGTCGAGGTTGGCGCCGTGGTCGATCTCGTTCCAGCAGAAGTTCCCCTTGATGAGATCGTTCGCGTCGGCCGTGTACGTCCATCCGAGGACGAGCCGGTCGTTGGTGATGCCTCCGTTCTGGTCGCCGTGACAGCCCCCGGTGCTCGATGTCTGCACGGCCATCGCATAGATCCAGCGCCCCCACTGCCCGTCCCACGCGATCTGTGGGTCGAACACGCAGTCGAACCTGTTGGCGCCGACGAGGGCGGTC
>VBDY01000122.1 GCA_005882775.1 Chloroflexota bacterium
ATCCAGCCGTCTACTGGAAAAACGCTGGATCAAAACCAGGTCCCCTCAGGATTCCTCCTGCCTGACCTGGATGGGCTCGGACCCATCGATGGGATCTCCCCCAACGGTCGCTGGCTGGCCCTGACCCGGCAGGTTTTCGACCTGCAGGGCACAACCAGCAGCTTCCTGGTCGGCGACAGCTCGCTTGCCCATAGCTTCACTCAAATTGACCTCCGCGGTGACTTCCAATTCGACGCCCTGAGCAATGACGGGAACAACCTCTACTTGATCCAGAAGCTCACGGACGCCAAGCACTATCAGGTGCGGCTCTACAACGTCGCCGGGCACAGCCTGGCAACCGCGCCGGTGGTGGACAAACGCGAGCCCAATGAGCCGATGTACGGGATCCGCGGCAATAGCATCGCCGCTACGGGCGCCAACAACGTCTACACCGTCTACGTCCGCGACAAGGGCCCCTTCATCCACGCTCTGCCTCTTGAGCAGCCGTTCGCCTTCTGTGTCGACCTACCGAAAAAGAGCGGCTCGTTTGCCGCGGAGGACCAGTCGCGCTGGTCGCTGGCTTTGAGCCCGGACGAATCTCGTGTCTACGCGGTCAATCCCGCGCTGGGCCTGGTGACCGTGATGTCGACCACCGGCAATGCCCCGGCGATCGTAAAGACGGTGAACCTGCCGTCAGGTCCGACCAGCTGGCTGCCCTCGCCGGTGCTAGAAGCGGACGCCAAAGGCGCCGGCGTTGGTGAGCTGGCGCTTACCGGCGATGGCCGAACGCTCTTTGCCGTGGGAATGTCCGGGCTGCTGGCGATCGACACCCAGAGCCTCCAGGCTCACTCGGTTTCCGTGAACGGGTCCTACATCGATAGCCTGCGCATGAGCTCCGACAGCGCCTGGCTGTTTGCCGCTCGGGCCGGCGATCAGAGCAAGCTCTGGCAGATCAACCCGGCGACTGGAGCGCTGGTGGCCGAGACTCCGATCACAAACAACACCTGGGCCGTTCTCTGGGCCGAGCCGGAGTGACAGGGGAGCAGGCGGGCTAGAGGACGAGAGCCATCGGGCTCTCGAGCAGGCGCTTGACCTCCTGCAGGAACTGGGCGGCCGTGACCCCGTAGAAGACCCGGTGGTCGACAGACAGGGTCACCCGCATCCGCTTGCCGACTGCGACCTGGCCGTTCTTGACGACAGGCTTGTCCAGGACCGACCCGATGGCGAGAATGCCGGAGTCCGGTGGGTTGATGATGGCGGTGAACTGGTCGACGTCGTACATGCCCAGGTTGGAAACCGTAAAGGTATTTCCCTGGTAGTCATCCGGGTGGGCCTTCTTGGTGCGGGCCCGGTCGATCAGCGAACGCGCGTCCTGCCCGATCTGCTGGAGCGACTTCTGGTCGGCGTTGTGCAGTACCGGCACGATCAGGCCGTCCGGGATGTCGACAGCGATCCCGATGTTAATGTCGCGCTTGCGTTCGATCCGGCCGTCTGCCCACGAAGCATTGACCTGAGGGAATTTCGTCAGGGCAATCGCCACCGCCTTGATCACCAGGTCGTTGATGCTGATCTTTTCGGTGTCGGAGACCGCCTCGTTGAACATCTGCCGGAGGTGGACGGCGTCGTCCATCCCGATCTCGCTGGTGACGTAAAAATGCGGCGCCGAGAATTTGCTCTGACTCAGCCGCATCGCCACCGTCGCCTGCATCCTGGAGAGCTCGACCACCTCGACGGCTTCCTTGGGTCGCGCAGGCGCTTGAGGGCGGGCCGGCGCCTGCGCCTGTGCGGCCGGCCTGGCCCCGGCCGCTGGTCTTGCCCCCTTCCCCGCGGCGGCTTCCACGTCCTCGCGAGTGATCCGCCCGCCCGGACCGGTTCCCTCAACCCGACGCAGGTCGACGCCGCGCTCTTCCGCGAGCCGGCGGGCGACGGGTGACGCCTTGACACGCTCGCCGTTCTCCTCAGTAGGTTGCCGAATCACCCGGAGCGCAGCCTGGGCAGCCGCGCCCACCTCCGTCCGGTCATCCGGGGCGCCCTGCGGATATTGCTCGCCACCGCCTTCGGCTGCGGTCTCGTGCTTCTGGGCGGCTCCCGCCATCGCCTTTTCAGCCTGTTCGACGTGCTGCTGCGGCCGGGCGGCGTGGGCCTGGGGGCTCTCGGCCACCGGCGCACCTTTCTTCGACTCCTCCGGCTCGGCGGACTCGGCCTGTCCCTGGGGCGCAGCCTTCTCGGTTGAGGCCGGCTTGTCGCCGGCAGCCGGCCCGGCGGCGCCCCCTATCTCGGCTATCACCGCGCCGATCGGCGCGCTGTCGCCTTCCTTGACGACGATCTTGCTCAGCTTCCCGGAGGCGTAGGCCTCCACCTCGATGTTGGCCTTGTCGCTCTCGATCTCGACCAGCGGCTCGCCCTTCTTGACCTCTTCGCCTTCCTTCTTCAGCCAGCGCAGGATCTTGCCGGTCTCCATCGAGTCCGACAGGCGGGGCATCTGGACGTTAGCCATTAGTGTCCCGTCCCAGGATTGGCTTGACGCTTCATCGGCCCATTTTCGCCGATTGCCGTTGTCGTCTCCTGCGCGCGCTCGCTCACGCATCGACGGATGCGCTCGCTCGCGTGCTCGTCGCCTCCTCGGCCTCGCCGACCTGGGCCGCGAATCGTCAGCGCCACCCTGGGACGGGACACTAGTTCTTTCCTAACAGGGCCCTGGCAGTGACGACGACATCGGCCTTTCCCGGGAAGGCAATCCTCTCCAGCCGCTTGTTGTAGGGTGTCGGCACCTCGGCGGCGCCGATCCTGGCGACCGGAGCGTCGAGATAGTCAAAGGCTTCCTCGTAGATGCGCGAGGCCACCTCGGCGCCCACGCCGTAGGAGCGCCAGCCCTCCTCGAGCGTGATAGCGTGGCCGGTCTTCTTGACGGACTCGATCACTGGCGCCATGTCGAGTGGGCGTAATGCCCGCAGGTCCACGATCTCGGCGCTGATCCCCTGCTGCTCGAGTTCCTTTGCCGCCTCGGTGGCAACAATGAGCATTCGGGAATGGGCGCAGATGGTCACGTCATCGCCCTGGCGCTTGACGTCGTTCTTGTCCAGCGGCACCAGGTGCTCGCCGTCCGGCACCTCGCCTTTGATGGCATAGGTTCCTTCGTTCTCGATGAACATCACCGGGTTGTCGTCGCGGATGGCCGACTTGAGCATGCCCTTGGCGTCTCCGGGCGTTCCGGGAGCCACCACCTTGAGGCCGGGCACGTGGGCGAACCAGTTCTCGTGGCTGTGAGAGTGCTGGGCGCCGAGCTGGTGTCCGCCCCCGCCGGGTGTCCTGATGACGAGTGGCACCTTGCTGCCACCGCCGAACATGTAGCGGATGTGCGCGGCAGCGTTCACCACCTGGTCCATCGCCACCAGGATGAAATTGACGGTCATCATCTCGGCGACCGGTCGCAGCCCGGACATGGCGGCCCCGATTGCGGTGCCGATGATCACCTCTTCCGCGATCGGGGTGTCGAGCACCCGCTTCTCGCCGAACTCCTTCATCAGGCCGCGGGTGACCTTGAATGAGCCGTCGTAGAGGCCGATGTCCTCGCCCAGCAAGAAGACGGTCTCGTCCCGATTCATCTCCTCGCGCAGCGCCTGGTTGAGAGCGTCGCGCATGGTCAGCACTGCCATCAGCGGGCCTCGCTCTCGGCGTAGACGTCGCGATAGAGGTCCTTGGGATCGGGCTCAGGGCTCTCGTCGGCGAACTTGACCGCCTCTTCGACCTGGGCGGTGATCTCCTGGTCGATTTTCTCGATGTCCTCGGCGGTCAGCATCTTTTGCTTTTTCATCTGCTCGCCCAGGCTCAGGATCGAGTCGCGCGTTTGCCACTGCTTGATCTCGTCCTTTCCCCGGTAGGTATCCGGGTCGGACATGGAGTGGCCACGGTAGCGGTAGGTAACGCACTCGAGCAGGCTGGGCTCGTGCTGCTCGCGCGCCTGGGCTACCAGCTCGTCGGTCACCTGGCGGACGGCCACCACATCCATCCCATCGACGCGCTCGCCGGTCATGTCGTAGGCGCAGGCCTTACGCCAGATCTCGGTCACGCTCGAGGCGCGGCCGACGGACGTTCCCATCCCGTACTGGTTGTTGATGCAAACGAACACGACCGGGAGGTGCCAGAGCTTGGCCACGTTGAGCGACTCGTGGAAGGCACCGATGTTGGTGGCGCCGTCCCCGAATATGCTCATCACGACCTCGTCGCGCTCCTGGTAGTTGATAGCGTAGCCACTGCCCACAGCGAGCGGGAGCGCCTCGCCGACGATGGCGTAGCCGCCGTAGAAGCGGTGCTCCTGGCTGAACAGATGCATGGACCCGCCCCGGCCGTGCGAGGTGCCGGTTTCCTTCCCAAAAAGCTCCGCCATCACCGCCTTCGGGTCGACCCCTTTGGCGATCGCGTGCCCGTGCTCGCGATAGTTGCTGTAGACGTAATCCTTCGGCCTGAGCGCAGAGATGGTCCCCACGATGGCCGCCTCTTCCCCGATATTCAAATGGCAGAAGCCGCCGATCTTGGCCATCTGATACATCTCGGCCGTCTTCTCCTCGAAGCGGCGGATCAGCAGCATCTCCCGGTACAGGTGAAGGAGGGCGTCGCGATCCTTGAGCGCATCCTTTTGTTTGCGCTCGGTCGCGGGGCGTTGCTCAACCTTCATGATGGCTCCTGAAAACAGAGGATGCGGCCTGTGGGCGCAGGTCGTTACTCATTGTATGGATGTCATCAGCCACTGCTCGGACGTCTCGATATGCCGGGCGGGGTCTGGATCGAGGCGAATTCGCTCAGGTGATCCGTAATACGCAGCCTCCGCCTCCTTCCAGGTCAGCGGCCCCTCATACCGGATGATCCAGATGAACCGATTCATCTCGGCGACAGTCCAGGCGCCGACGACCGAGAAGCCGAGCCGCTCTCGGAGCGGCCGGATCCTTTGGTTCCACTCGCCCAACCAATCGGGCATCTCGCCAGCCTTGATGGTGTACATCCGCAGTTGGAATTGCGGGGTATTACGCTCGGCCGTTCGGGGAGTAGCCTTTGGCCGCGTGCCGGGCGGTCACCAGGGTCTTGATGTTCCCTCTGACGTTGAAGTCGCCGGTGACCTCCATGAAGCGGGGCTGCACCAGGGCCACCAGGTCGTCCAGGATCCGGTTTACCGCCGCCTCGTGGAACATCTCCTGGTCGCGGAACTTGTTGATGTAGAGCTTGAGTGATTTGAGCTCGACCAGCGACCGGTCCGGGATGTAATGGATCCGGATGGTCGCGAAGTCGGGGAAGTTCGATCGGGGGCAGAGGCAGGTGAATTCTGGGATGGTGAAGTCGATTTCGTAGTCGCGCTCCGGGTTGCCGTTCGGCACGGCTTCCAGCGTCGACTTGGCGATCATCTTCGCCCCGTATTTCATGGGGCAAATGCTAGCGGACGGCAGTCAGCTGGCCAGCCGGAACGGGTTGAAGTCGGTGCCCACGTCGAGCGGGTCCTGCCTCTCGGCCCGTTTCAGAAAGCCGACCAGGGCGTAGGTCAGCGGCGTGGCCACCACCTCGTATGCCGTTTTGAACCCCCACTGAAAGAGGATCGTCCGCACCAGGACTCCGGCCGGAAGGATCCCGGTAAAGGCGCCGGTGATGAAGATCGCCGAATCCAGCCCCTGCCCAAGCAGCGTCGAGCTGATCGTGCGTGTCCAGAGCCAGCGGCCCCGGGTGATCACCTTGAGGCGGGCCATGACGAAGGAGTTCAGGAACTCGCCCGCGACGTAGGCGGTAAATGACGCGGCCAGCAGCCGCGGGGTGAACCCGAGGATCCGCTGGTACGCGTTCTGCGCGTTGGCATCCCACAGCCCGGCTGCTCCGGGCAGGGCGCCCGCCGCGGCGATGAATAAGACGAAAACCAGGTTGCAGGCGAAGCCCAACCAGATCACTCGCCGGGTCACGGCGTAGCCGTAGACCTCGGTGAGCACGTCGCCAAACAGGTAGGAGAGGGGGAACACGATAACGGCGGCCGGCAGGGTTATCGGCCCGAAATCGACGAGCTTGACGGCGATCAGATTGGAAGTCACGAGGACGGTGACGAAGAGCGCGACGAGGGCGAGCAGCAGGGGAGAGGTGCGGTTCGACGGCGGCACGCGCTAACTATAAGTGGGCTGAATTTCATGCCAGGTATGTCCGCCGTCTATGGTCTTCAGCAATGGAGATTTGCCCGGTCCGCGCAGCGCAAACCCGGTGCTTTGATCCACGAAGTCAAGCTGTGGAACATTCGTTACATTCGGGATCGTCGAGACAGGATTCCAGCTATGAGCGCCGTCGGATGTTGAATATACGGTGCCGGTCTCGGGATCGACCGCCCAGCCGTGAGTGGCATCTACAAAGTCCTGAAAGGCGGCGCGCGCCGGAAGGCGCCTCAGACTCCAGTTGCGCCCAGCGTCGGATGTCATGAACATGATCGGTCCGTTCGTCGGGATGACGCCGATGGAGGCCGAAAGGAAGATTGGGGCGAAAGAATCGCACCCGCAGGATTCGACTGACGGAGGCGGAAAGGGAAGCGGCTGCGCGTGCCAGGTCCGTCCACCATCGTGAGTAGTCGCAACCGACGGGCCCGTCTCAGCGCAGGCCGAACTCGTCCAGCCAGCCGAGTCGCTGTTGAAAGTGAGGCCGTCGATGTTGCACGCCGTGTTATCCGTAAGGAGGCGCCAGTGTGACCCATCGGCTGTTGCATATATGGCCACGCGATCGATCTGCATCGCTTGATGGACCTCGAGGAGGAGCCAGCCATGGCTGTTGTCGACGAAGTCCAGGTATGCGCCGGCACTCTGGATAGCGCGGAAAGAGGCCCCCGCTTGCCAGTGCGCCCCGCCGTCACTGGTCGAAAAAACCGTGACTGTCGAGTCAGTCGTAGTGGTGATAATGCCGGCAACCCACGCCCTCTCGCCGTCGAGGAAATGGGCGGTCGTTTGATAGCTGGCCTGCGGCTGAGTGCTGGAGGCCACGATGTCCACCCACTGCTGGTCTCGGGGTGTGACGGTCTGCCAGTGAATACCGCCATCGACCGTTCGGAAGACTCCGGCGTTCGGGCCGTTGACGTGGTTGTCTGTATCACCGGTTGCCCAGCCCACATTCGCGCTGACCATGTGAATCGACGAAAGTCCTAGCGTGCCGCCGGCTCCGCTTGAGGCAGTCGGCCCAACGGCGGGCGTCGATCCGACGGTCGCTGATGGTGTGGGCGTTATGCCCGGCGATACAACTCCACCCCCGGCGGGACGAACAGTCCTCTGAGCCCGCAGATTCTGAAAGGCGAAGCCGACCCCAACGACCAGCAGGACGACCGCTGCGGCCGCCAGCAGTTGCGGCAGCCACCGGCCGGGCGCTGCCGGAATCTGTTTGAGGAGACGGGCCTCGAGCTCGGACGGGGCCGGGCGAGCGGCTCCCCGGGCCAGGTAGCCGCGCAGCCGTGCCTCGAGCTCTTTCTCGTCACTCATAACCGAGCTCCTCGCGCAGGGTCTGCAGGGCTCGGGCAAGATGACTGCGCGCCGTTCCCGGCCGGCAGCCCATCAGCCCGGCGCACTCGTCGAGGGTGTAGCCGTACTGGTAATGGAGAGCCACCACGGCCCGCTGCTGGCGCGTCAGCCCGCGAAAGCTGCGATCGAGGTCGAGGTCATGATCAGTCGGGATGCTGGCCGCGCTTTCGGAGCGGTCGGCCAGCCAGGAGCGACGCAGCAGGTTCCGGTGGATACGCAGGCACCGGCGGACGCAGATCTGCCGCAGCCAGGCCCCGCGCTTTTGGGGATCGCGCAGCGAGTCCCAGCGCCTCCAGGCGACTTCCATGGTTTCCTGCACGGCGTCCTCAGCCTCCTGTACGTCTCGCAAGATTGAGTAGGCCACCCCAAAGAGCGGTCCCGTCTCGGCGCGCACGATCGCCTCAAACCGGTCGGTAGAAGGTGCCTGGTCCTCGAGGGCCATAACCACGTAACCCTAGAGCCTGTCGGAGGCCATTTGGTTTACCGGCTCAGCTGGAGATGGTGAACGTGATCGCCGAGTTGATTACAGTTCCGTCGCCGTTTGTGACCTGTACCGCGTAGTCCTGGATGGCCTGCCCCGCCGGCACCTTGGCCGTGATGGAGTTGCCGGCGAGTGCGACTGCGGCAGCGCGGAAGCCGCCTGTCTGGCTCGAGACCGGGACAAACCGGACCGCCAGCGCTGGCCCCGCCACAAACCCGGAGCCGTTGATGGTGACGACCAGATCCTGTCCCCTCGAGCCGCGCGTCGGCTGGATTGACTGCACGGCCACCCCATTCCCACCGCTGACAACGGCGCTCGTCCCGCGAAATGTGAGGCTGTCCGGCAACGGCGCCAGCGGATAGCGGATCCCAGCCGACCCGTGCCAGGCATTGAGGTCGGCCCGGACCCGCGTGATCGGGAGCGCCCAACCGGCGTGACTCGCACCCTGAGGGGCGAGCAGGGCGATCGCCATCAGCTTGCCGCCCAGACCGACGATCGGCCCGCCGATATTGCCCGGTCGGATGTCGGCCTGAAACCGGAGCATCGTCTGGTCGGTTGCGGTGACCAGGCCTGTCGTGGTTAGCGGGAGGGAGGCGTTCTTAGGGCTCGCCAGGAGCACCAGCGAATCGCCCGCCTGCACCGTCTCCGGGTCGCCCAGGGGCAGCGGTGGCCCGGCCAGCTGGACCCGGAGCTCGGCTACATCGAGCTGAGCGTCGACACCGAGGACACGCACGACCTGGCTCCCGCCGGTGTTGTCGACGATGCGCAGAGCGGAGCTGCCGCTGACCAGGTGCGCCGCGGTCAGCAGGTCACCTTGCCCATCGATGAAGAATGCCGTGCCGAACGTGGAGTCGTTGACCAGGGTGACGACGCTGGCCAGGTCGGCATCGCGCTCATCGGGAAGGATCACGGCTGCCGGCGGAGGACTGGCCGCCGGTGGGGCTGGCGCGGTGGCCGCCGGCTGCAACCTAGCCAGCACGGCCGGCCCGGTAAGACCCGCCGAGACCAGCACCATGCACGCGATTGCCGCCAGTGCCAGCTGCTCGACCCGGTTAGCAGGAAGCAAGCCCACGGGGATGCAACGTCGCGTCGTGGCCCTTTCTTGAAGCGCCGGGACTTTCGTATACAGTCGGGGCATGCGGCTGTACAACACTGAGAGTGCAAAGGTGGAGCCGCTGCGGGTGGAATCGGAGCCTATCGGCGTATACGTCTGCGGGATCACCCCCTACGACACAACCCACCTCGGACACGCCTTCACCTACGTCGTGTTCGACGTCCTGGTGCGGACGCTGCGGGCCTCGGGCCGTCGCGTCCGCTACGTGCAGAACGTGACTGATGTCGACGATGACGTGCTCAAGCGAGCCCGCGAGCTTGGCACCGCGTGGGACAGCCTGGCCCGCGAAGAGACCGCGCTTTACCAGGCGGACATGGCGGCGCTCAATGTGCTGCCTCCCGACGTGTTTCCGCGTGCCAGCGAGAGTATCCCCAGGATCATCGCCCTGGTTGCCCGGCTGCTGGCACAGGGCCACGCCTATGTCAGCGGCGGGAACGTCTATTTCCGGGTAAACAGCCGGGCAGACTATGGCCGGCTCAGCCGGCTGCCGCCGGAGCGCATGGTCGAGCTATCCGCTCAACGTGGCGCCGACCCGGACGATCCCCACAAACATGACCCGCTGGATTTCATCCTCTGGCAGAAGAGCGCGCCTGATGAACCCAGGTGGGAGAGTCCCTGGGGACTGGGCCGTCCGGGCTGGCACATCGAGTGCTCTGCGATGGTGCTGCAGTTCCTGGGTGACCAGGTCGACATCCACGGAGGCGGCCACGACCTCGTGTTCCCCCATCACGAGAGCGAGATAGCACAGTCCGAATCGGCCACCGGGGTCTCGCCCTTCGCTCGCATCTGGATGCATGTCGGCATGCTCCGTTATCAAGGCGAAAAGATGAGCAAGTCACTGGGAAACCTTGTCCTGGTGCATGACCTGCTGGGTCAGTACGACGCGGACACCCTGCGCGTGCTCCTGCTCGAGCACCACTACCGCGAATCGTGGGAGTACTCGGACGGGCTGCTGCGGTCCGCGGCAGGCCGGGTCGCCAGTCTCAGACAACAGGTTGCGTCCCTGCCCGACGGCTCGGGTTCCGGTCGCGCCGGCGAGGTCTCCGCAGCCCTTGACGACGACCTGGACACGCCCCGGGCGCTGTCCGCCCTCGAAGTCAGCGTTCGGGGTGGCGGCCGGGGCTGGCGTCGCGATGCCGAGCTGCTCGGCCTGCGTCTGCAGCCCGAAGCGGCACAGGCGAAGCCGCGGCCCAGCCGCTATCCTGTAAGTTGACTTTCTCGATCGCCCTGATCAACATCCCGCTGGACCGATCGTAAGGAGGAGCATTAACTGGTCGATCGCGCTGCACTGAAGACCAACCAGGCTGGGATCGTGCTCACGATCCTGGTGGCTTTCCTGCTCGGGGCGCTCTGGCCAGGAGCGACGATCCTGATACCGGTCCTGGCAGCCGTGCTGCTGCTGGGCACCTTTGTCCCTGAGGCGGCGCTCTTCAAGCAGGTCTACGCACGTTTGCTGCGACCCGCCGGGCTGGTGCGAGCCCAGCCGGTTGCGGAGAGCCCCAAGCCCCATAACTTCGCCCAGCTGCTGGGTGGGATCTTCCTGGCCCTGTCCTCGCTCGTATTTTTCTTCTCGGTTCCACTCATCGGCTGGGCGCTGGCGCTGATCGTGCTGGCGCTGGCCGCGCTCAACCTCTTCTTCGGGTTTTGACTCGGCTGCCAGATTTATTACCGCCTTGAGCGGTATGGAGTGATTACGAAAACATGAGCGATCCGCTCCAGGCCCTCGTCTTGCGGCTGGGCGTTCTCGTCCTGGTGGCGGCGATTACCCTGGGAGCCTGGGCTGCTCTTTTAACCTGGAGCGCGTATCGCCGGCGTCGGGCCATGCGAGCGTCCGCCGTGCCTGAGCTGGCCCAGGGAAAGCCGACCATTCTCCTCTTTACCGGGACCCTCTGCAGCGAGTGCCAGACCCAGAAGGAGATCATCGACGGCCTGCTGAGCGAGGCTGCCAATGGCTGGCGCCTTCGGGAGGTCCACGCGGCCCGCGAGGTCATGGTGGCCCGCCGCTTTGGCGTGGAGACCGTCCCTGCCACGGTCGTGATCGACGCGGGGGGCCGCCCTCGGGCGGTCAATTACGGACTGATCGACGCTGGTAGTCTCCGCGAGCAGCTAGCGGCCGGCTAACTTCTCAGCCGGCCTGACCCGATGGACCTGCGGCAGCCCAGCCGCTGGGAAGGGGAGCAGGTCCGCCGCACCCCTGCGCTCGAGCTCCTGTTTGAGACTGGTGGTCTCGGTGATCAGGCGCTCCACGTCGATCGTCATGCAGCTCGGCCGGTAGGACTCGAGCTTCTCCAGGCCCTGTCGGAGCTTGGCCACCGCGCCTCGCCAATTGCCCCGGCGCCAGTGGTAGAAGCCAACACCGACCTGCAGAATCCCCTGGTAGAGGTAGCGGACCGGGTCCGGCTCTTTGATCCAGATCGCTTCCAGGGTTTCGTGCTGCTCGAAGAATTCGCCCCGGTTGAACTCCTCGATCCCGCGGAGCAGCCCGTCGGGCGGCGCGTCGGAGCAGCGCAGGCTGGGGCCTGGCTTCGATTTACGGATCGGCGTCACGCCCGGGCTTGGGCGGCGGAAGCCGAAACGCGCGCGGTGTCGCCGTCCGGCGAAGCCGCTGGCAGCTCCAGATAGAAGGTTGTGCCCTTGCCCTCCAGGCTGTTCGCCCAGGCGCGGCCGCCGTGAGCTGCGGCCACCCGCCGGAGCAGGTAGAGGCCCAGCCCCTGGCCGCGCGCCGGCTGCTGGCTGGCCGAAGGCAACGGCCCGAACAGCTCGGCCAGCCGCTCCGCCGAGATGCCCGGACCATCGTCCTTGACGATCAGCTGAAAGCGGTCGGCTGTGGGCTGGCGCAGCCGCAGCTGGACAACGGTGGCCGATCGGGCATGCGCAAACACGTTCTGCAGCATCTCGTCCAGCGCAGCCTCGAGCAGAGCGGCGTCGCCCCAGACCTCGCCCTGCACGTCCAGCTGGACGCGAAGCTCCACGCCTGCCTCATCCATGCGCTGACGCACTCTGTCGGCCGATGCGCGCGCCACCGAAATCAGGGAAACGCGGACGGTGAAAGCGAGCTTGAGGGGTAGCCGCGACATGAGCATCACCTGGTCCGCGATCCGCATCACCGTTTCGGACTGCATGGCCAGGCGGCGGGCGACCAGCGGCATCTCCTCGGCGGGCACCTCGTTGTGGCTGAGCATGTCTGCATAACCTCGGATGATCGCCAGCGGCTCCTCCACTTCATGCGAAGCCAGCCGGACCGCCGATACCGGAGTGCGCGCACCGGCGCGATCGGTGGACTCTGTTCCTCCGTCGGCGTCAAGGCGCGGACTGATCAAGCCGGCGACCACGAGCAGAAGATCAACGTCCCGTTCGCTGAAGATCCTGGCGCCCTTTCCGAGCACCGCCAGCGTGCCGTACGGCGTCCCATCCGCCACGGTGATCGGGACGCCCAGGTAGCTGGTCACGTGCAAGAGGTGGCGCATGGGCAGGTCCCTGAAAGGCTCCCGCTTGGCGGCGTCGCGGACATTGACCGGGGCGCCGTCCTCGCCCGCGCCCGCGAAGGTGTCGTCGAGGGGTATCCGGAGCCCGATCTCGATGGTCGGCCCCTCGGCGCTGACCGCATCCACCATCTCGAGTGCGCCGTCGTCGATCCGCGCCACAAATGCGGCGCGTACGCCCAGAGCCTCCACCAGGCACTCGAGCGACCGCTGAATCAACTCGGGCAGCGGCCGGCTCAAATGCGGCAGCAGCATGCGGCGCACGTGGGACAGGTGCGACTGCCGGTCAGGGCTCATAGGGGGCGCCCAGTTTATAACACGAGTTACCGCCTCTATTGCGCGCGTTACGGCGCGCGCTTTGGGCCGGCGGGCACGGCTCGGGCCTGGATCGGCCCTCGCCTCCATAATGTCCCAACATGGCTGACCTTTCCAACGGTCACGCCAACCTGCACCTGCATACGGTCTTCAGCGACGGCGAGCTCCAGCCTGCGGATGTCGTCAGGGCGCACGCCCGGGCCGGGTTCGCTGCAATCGCGCTTACCGACCACGACACCCTGGCCGGGGTTGACGCCCTCGGCGATCTGCAGGGTTGGGGCGTGCGCATCCTTTCCGGCGTGGAGCTGTCGATCGAGGACGAGCCCGACCGCGGCCTGATCGAGGCACACCTGCTCGGCTATGCCTTCGACCTGGACGACGCCTCCATGCGTCTCCGCCTCCGCCTGGCGAGCGAAGAACGGGAGACGCAGAAGCGCGAGACCGTCCGGCTGCTCGCGGAGGCCGGGTATCCAGTCGACTGGGAGGCGGTGCGCAGGCGCGCGCTGGGGAACGTGGGCAAGCCACACATCGTAGCTGCGGTGGAGGCGGCCAGTCGCCAGGTCTCGCGCGAGGAGCTTTACGCCGTCATGGGTCCGGGTGGCCGGGCCCACGTCGGCCGAGCCCAGGACCTCCGCCTGGACGACGCCGTGGCGCTGGTGCGTGCCGCAGGCGGCGTTGCCGTGCTCGCCCACCCGGGAGTCTATGACCACGTGGAAGACCTCGAGCTGTCGTTTCGGACCTGCGCGGCCGCTGGTGTGGGCGGTCTTGAGGTCACCTACCCGCAAGACCCGCAGGATCCCTACGGAGAACGAAGCAGGAAGTTGATGGACCGCTTCGCTGAGGTCGCCCGCCGATATGGTTGGGTCGCGACCGGAGGCGATGATTTTCACGGACCGGTGGTCACCCCTCGGATCCGGCTGGCAGCCTGGACAGCCACCCCGGCCTCATGCGTCGACGAGCTACTGGCTCGGGTCTGACCGGCGGTCAGCTGGCAGTTAGGAATTCGGTCACGGCGGCGCTCACCACGTCCGGCCGGTCCAGCGGAAGGAAGTGCCCGCCGGGATCGATCACCTGCAATTTCGCGTTTCGCAGCTTTCCCTTCAGATGCTCGCCCCAGCGCGGCTCCAGGAAACGATCGTTCGCTCCCCAGAGGACGAGGGTGGGAATGTCGAGCTCATCGATGTGGCGCGACCGGCTGACCAGGTCGCGGTTGTTGAGCGCCCGGGCCGCCCGCAGGTAGGCTCGCCGGCCGGCCACGTCGTTGAATGGTCGGACCCATTCGTCCACCAACTCATCAGTCACGCGGTCGGGTGTGGTGATGCCGGCTTCGAGTCCCTTACGCAGCCCGGCGCGCAGGTCAAGCCCGACCATGATCTGGTCCCAGGCGGGCTCCTTTAGCCGGGCGATCTCCGGGATGGGCCAGGCGTTGTCGACGATGCTGTCGATCAACACCAGCTTGGCCACCCGCCCGGGCGCGTCGACGGCGATCAGCTGGGCGATGCCGCCACCGATGTCGTGGCCGATCACCGCGGCTCTGTGTACCCCGAGCGATTCCATGAACGCGACCAGGTATCGCGCCTGGGCGGCGACGGACAGGTCCGCATCCAGGCGCTTGTCGGAATCGCCGTACCCGACCAGGTCTGGCGCCAGCACATCGAAATGCTCAGCCAGCGGGTCGATCAGGTCGCGCCAGAGATATGACGAGCTGGGAATGCCGTGGATGAGGACTACCGGCGGCCCCTGGCCTTTGCGCAGATAGGCAATGTCGCCGACGGACACCCGGACGCGGCGCTTGCCCTGGGCCAGGGGCGCGGCGGCGATGGGTGGCAGACTGGGTTGAGACGGCGTGGCGGAGGCGGGTGAATGCTCGAGCGGCGACGGCGGGGCGTCAAACCTGGGTGCCGGCGGCTGAGCGACCTCGGTTGGAGCCTCGACCACGCTGAGCTCCGCGCGACGGGGCAGGATGAGATTGGTGGACGTCGCGTAGGCGACCAGCTGGTTCTTGCCGTCCACCACATTGGCCTCCGCGACGGCAACCTGGCGCCCGCGGTGGATGACCTTCCCCGTGCCTCGCAACGTGCCCGACTCGACCGTGAGCGGCCGCAGGAAATTAACCTTGAACTCCGCGGTGGTGAAGTTCTCGCTCGGGGCAAGGGTGCTGAAGACCGCCAGGCCCATGGCGCTGTCGGCAAGCGACGCAATCGCCCCGCCATGCACAACCTGGTTGGGGTTGTAGTGCTCCTCCCGAATCGGCATCTCGAAGGTCGCGCTGCCCTCGGCGAAGGCGGTCAGTCGCATGTTGAGGAGCGAGGCGTAGGGTGGACCCGGGATTCGACCGGCGAGCACGGCCGCCAGGTAGTCCCGGCCTGAAGGGCCTTCCGGCTCGGGCATGGCCCGCATTGTAGTTGTAAGCGCCACGCAAAGTGCTAACTTGCGAGGATGAGCATTGAGACCAGCCGGCCCGTTCAGCAGCGAACGGTCGAGACCGTTTCCGCCCGGGCGGTGACCGATGAAGGTGCCGCCCAGATCCAGATCCGCGAGGTCTTCACCGGAAAGGACGGCGCCCCCACATTTGCCATGCGCCGGTTCGATGTCGCTCCCGGCGGCCACACGCCCTTTCACGTCCACGCCTGGGAGCACGAGGTCTACATCCTCGATGGCGAGGGTGAGCTTCGGTTGGAGGACGGCGTGCGACCGTTCAAGAAGGGCGACGCGCTAATGGTCCCCGCCGGCGTCCGCCACCAGTTCGCCGGCACCCAGCGCGGCTCATTGCAATTCCTCTGCATGATTCCCGTCCAGGAGAACTGCTAACTACCTACGCGAAGAAACTAAGCCGGCGATTGCGCTCCGTTCCGGCCGGCGCCGCGGCACTCGCACCAAATTTGATGTGCTCGTTTGCCTGACGCCGGCCTACTCCGCGCTCGCCGGACGCTAAAGCTCGCTCCGCTCGGCTAAAGGCCGCGCCTGCGGCGCGGCTGCGTCTTTCTAAGCCCGCGCACCCCTGTAACGGTGGGGTCACGATGGGGTGATAGAGCGTCACGCCGATGCAAGGCATGGCCAACTTCCCGAGTTCAGAGCATATAGGCCCGTGACCAGCGCGGGTCGCCGGAGATCAAGGGGGAATTTCTCTGAAGAACGCTGCGCCACGCTATGCGACGCACTCGGCCGTTCTGATAGCGGCCGTGGCGTTGCCCTGGCTCGTGCTCCACGTGCCGGTCGGCGCCGCGCCCGCACTTGCCCAGAACCGCGCCACGCCAGCCCTGGGCGTGCGCTCATCGATGGCGGGACCCGTGGTGGACGGCATCAGCTGGTCGACCAGCGGATCCCTGGTCATCCCACCCCTGACGGTCACCCCGCCGGCGGTGAAGCACCGCGACGTCATCCGGTATCGGGCCGTCCAGGGTGATAGCCTGCGCGCCCTCGCCTCGACCTACGGCCTGAGCGTCAATACCCTCGTCTGGTCAAACCCGGGGGCGGTCGACCGCCTGACAGCTGGACAGGAGATCCTGATCCCTCCGGTGGACGGGGTGCTGGTGACCGTCCAACCAACTGACAGCGTCGATGCGCTGGCCCGCAAGTACCGGGCCGAGTCGGACGCCGTCATCGAGTTCAACTTCCTCGAGCACCCCGAGAGGCTGGCCGCCGGCAGCTACCTGATGATCCCGTACGGCGTCGGGCCCGAGCCTCCGGCCGCGCCGCCCGCCTCGCCCCACAAGGTGGCGGCTGGGCATCGGGCGGTTTACGTGACCCCCATCTACTCGGCGGGCGTCGGTACCAGTTATCCCTTCGGACAATGCACCTGGTACGTCAACACCCGACGAGCCGCGCCCTGGGGCGGCAATGCCTGGCAGTGGTACGGGCGCGCCCGGGCGTGGGGCCGCCCGGTTGGCTCCACCCCCCGGGTGGGCGCCATCATGGTGACCTGGGAATCCCCCTACTGGGGGCACGTCGCCTACGTGGAGCAGGTCTACTCCGACGGCAGCTGGTTGGTGTCGGAAATGAACTACTACTCCAACGGTGGCGGCTGGGGACGCGTCAGCTACAGGCACGTGATTCCGGGCACGATTCCGCTGATCGGCTTCATCTACTAAGCCTCCAGCGCTCGGCCCGCGGCGAACAACCTGCTTTCCTCTCCCCAGGGCGCGACCAGCTGCAGGCCCACCGGCAGCCTCGAGTCAACCGGGCAGGGCACCGATAGCGCCGGCAGGCCGGTCAGGTTGAAGGGCAGGGTCAGCCGTACCAGCGCGGCGTCGACGGCTTCCTCCTTCGAGCCCCAGCGCACGCGTCGATCGCCTACCGGCGGCGCGACGATCGCTGTGGTCGGCATGGCGAGAACGTCCACCTGGTCGAAGGCGCGTCGAAGCGCTTCGCGTAACCGGACCCGGGCGCGTTGGGCTAGCACGTAGTCGGACGCGGGAATAAGGGCGCCGAGCTGGAGCCTGGTTCGGACGTCCTCTCCGTAGGACCGCGGGCGGCGGCGCAGCCATTCGGCGTGCACAGCGGCTGCCTCCGCCCGCAGCGTCACCAGCTGGATGGTTTCCGCCCAGGCCAGCTCGGGGATCTCGAGCCTCCGGGTGCGCATCCCGGCGCGGCGCAGCTCAGCCACGGCGGCCTCGACCGCGCTTGCGACAGCTGGTTGGACCAATCGGAAAGTCGGCCCTTGCAAAACGCCGAGCCGTAGCTCGCGCAGCGCCGGCCGTCGTGTCCGTGTACGAGAGGTGAGGACCTCGAGCAAGAGCTCGGCATCGTCGACGGTCCGGGTGAGGGGACCGGCATGGTCGAGCGTCCATCCGAGCGGAAAGGCGCCCTCCACGGGGACGGAGCCGTAAGTTGGCTTGAGGCCGACGCACCCGCACAGTGCCGCCGGGATCCGGATCGATCCGCCCGTATCGCTTCCCAGTGCCGCGGCCGACATCCCGGCCACCACCGCGATCGCCGAGCCGCCGCTCGACCCGCCCGGAATCCGGGCGGGATCAACCGGGTTGCGCGCCGTGCCCCACCAGGGATTCGCATTGGTGACTCCGTAGGCGAACTCGTGGAGGTTGGTCTTGCCGAGGATGAGAGCGCCCGCGCCGCGCAGCCGGGACACGACCGCGGCGTCCGTCCGCGGGACCCAGCTTCGCAGGATCCGCGACCCCACCGTGGTTCGCACACCGGCGGTGGCGAACAGGTCCTTGATCGCGAGCGGAACGCCGAGCAACGGCCGGGCGTCCCCGGCCAGGAGCCTACGCTCCGCCAGGCGTGCCTGCCGTCGAGCGGACTCCGCGGATACGGTGATGAACGCTTTCAGGTCACGCCCCGCTGTGATGCGCTCTAAGTAGGCGTCGACCAAATCTATGGGGGACGCCTGGCGCGACTGCAGCAGCCGGGCGATCCGCGTCAGCGGCGCGCTGGTCAGGTCAGTCGCTGCCAAGTGGATCCGCGGTCTCGTGGAGCGCATCACGCAAAGAGGTGACCAGCGCGGCATAACGCTGCCACGGTTTGACCAGGCGATCGAGGTCCGCCGCGGTGAGTCGCAGCCCCGCGGCCTCGGCGCGCGCGGCCAACTGCTCCCTCTTCGTCACGCAAACAGTATGCCAACGGGCTGGTCGTGGTTCTGACAGTGACCGCGTTTGACAAGCGCATGTGAGGGTCCTAAGCTGCGCATGGCCATTTCGCCATCCCGCTGGGGAAGGTGCTGGCTGGCGGGCCGTCGCTGTACCGTTTCAACCACTTGGTGTAAGGAGCCCTCAACGATGCTGCTGGTAGAAGTCCGCCGCCTTGACGTCGCGCCCTCGAGCGAGCAGTTCTGGACCATCGTCTCCCGGATCAACGGCCCCGAGTTCATGGGGGTCCTCTATCGGGCCCGTGAAGCAATTTTCGACAGCGCGGGGATCAGCTTCACCATCGACCTGCTCAGCAAGTTTCTCCAGTTCGACGTCACCCGCAGCTGGTCTGCCGCCGACGAAGGCGAGCTTTTCTTTGGATCGGCGGCTGTGGTGGGTTGGCTCCGGGTCCGCCGGCCGGGGTCGGCCACACTCCGCGAGCTGCGCTCCGACGACATTCACTTCATGGAGCTGGAACACGCTGCCAAGCCGGCGTTCCTCGAGGTGGGACTCGCCTACCGCCCGGGCGGAGAAAAGATCAGGACCGATTTCCTCAAGCGGATCCGCTCTGCCGCGGGAGAGGTGATGGGCCAGGAGATCGGTACGCCATCGTCCTGGCCGGTGCTGGCCCCGATTGGAACGCACAACTTTGAGGCCATCCGCAAGTCCCGACAGGCAGCCTACGAGGCCTCGCCCGAAGAGAGCGCGGCGATGGCCGCGTTCACCACGCCTGAGATTCGGGCCCTGATTCGCGACCTGGAGCGAGTGGGGTCACTGACGGTTTCGGATCTACCCAAGATCCTGGGGGAGGCCCAGGGCACCGCCGTCGCCGGCCGGCTGGGTGAGCTGCGCAGCCTCGGCCTGATCCAGTCCGAGTACGTCATCGTCTGTTCCCGGACCGGCAACGCCGTCCTGCGTACCGACGACCCCAACAAACTCTCCAAGATGGCGCCGGACTGGATGAAGTGCGCCTGCGGCCGCGCCCTCAACGAGGAGCGGGTCGACCAGGTGATCATGCCGACCGAGCGCTCCGCCGAGCTGAACGACAAGAGCAAATGGATGACCACCCTGGCGCTCACCGCGCTGCCGCGGATCGGAATCAGCCGGGACTCGGTGATCGTCGAGGGCACGCCCTCGTCGACCGACATCGTCCTCGATCTCAGCGGCGACCTGGTCCTGGTGGTTCTCAAGGACCGCGAGTTCAACCTGTCGGATGCGTACTCGTTCAATGCCAAGGTCTCCCGGATCAAGGCCAGCGAGGGCGTGATCGTGGCCAACGAGGGTATGTCCAGCGATGCCAAGAAGCTGGTCCAGGAGGAGCTCGGTCCCCAGCGCGCCCGGGTATCCGATCCGTTCCGGGTCACCTATATCGAGGGGCTGCAGAACCTCGAGCACGAGCTCGGCCGGGTGGTCGAGCGGCGGCGCAGGCAGTATTTCCTGCGCGCAATCGGTGACCTGGCCACCATCCAGGGTCTCAACATCGGCCAGCTGGCGCTGGCCAAAGTCGAGGCTGGCGGCCGGTCGGCTAAAGATGCCGTGATCGCAGCGGAGGCGGTCGCCGCCGAGGCTTAGTTTCTCTAGGGCAAGAGGCACCTACTCAGAGTGACGTCTCAAACGCGGGTGTGGCACGTCCCGCGCCACCCGCGTGGGGCGACGCCCCGCCTGTAACGTTGCAGCAGAGTAAGTAAGGATGCGTGTCTGGAGCCTCACCCTGGGCGTGATCTGCCTCATCACCGGAGGGATCTGGTTCTTGCAGGGGGCGGGAGTGATCAAGGGCAGCTTCATGACCGGGCAGCAGCTCTGGTTGATCATCGGAATCCTGGTCGCCCTGGTCGGGCTGGGGCTCGCATTCAGCGGTCTGCGCCGGCCGGCGCGACGGTGAGACTCACCCGGCGCGAGGCCCTCGTCACCGGCCTGAGCACGGGCGCGATCGCGCTCGGCCTCAACTACCTGGGCGTCTGGCTGATCGGAGTGCCCCTGCTTCCGGAACAGGCGGGCAACCTCCTGATCAAAGTCCTTCCGCTCGGCGCCTTCGAGGGCTTGCTCCATACCTTCGGTGTCCTGGCCCGCCCCCTGCTTCTGGTCGGTGCCTCCGTGGTCGTCGTCCTGGTGTTTGGGGTGGCCGCGGTCCTGGTCGACCGCGTCAGCCGGCGCGGCCAGTCGCTCATCCTGGGTCTTGCGGCTGCGGTGGTGACTGCCGCCATCGGCCTGATCGCTGCTTCACCCGCCAACTCGGTGATCTCATTGCTGATCGAGATCGCGATCTTTGGCGGGTCCCCGCTCGTCGTGTATGCCGCGCGCCAGGAGTACGCTCCCACGACGGCAGTTAGCTCCGACCGCCGGCTCTTGATGCGAAACCTCTTCTACGGCGCAGTCGGTATCGCCCTGCTCGGCGTTGCCTATGCCGATGTGCGGCGATTCGTCACTGCGCTCGCGGTTAAGGAGGGCAGCCGCGCCATCCAGGAGATCACCCCGGTCAGCGACTTTTACGTGGTCTCCAAGAACCTGGTCGGCGACCCCGTGGTGGATTCGGGCTCCTGGCGGCTGAACCTGCCTACCCGATCGATCACCTACGCGGAGCTGCTCGGCCTGCCGGCCCAGCGCCTCGAGCTCACCCTCGAATGCATCAGCAACGACGTCGGGGGAACCCTGATCAGCAACGGAGCCTGGTCGGGCCCGCGCGTGCAGGACGTTCTGGCGCTGACCACAGTCCCGGCCGACGCCCGCTACATGTTGATGGAGAGTGCCGATGGATACACCGAGAGTTTCCTGTTGAGTGAGCTCACCCCGGATCACCTGCTGGTCACCCACCTCAACGACCAGCCGCTGACGCCGGCCCATGGTTTTCCGGCCCGATTCATCTTCCCCGGCCACTACGGAATGAAGCAGCCGAAGTGGGTGGTAAAGGTGCGGTTCTCGAGCGTTGACCAGCAGGGTTACTGGGAGAACAACGGTTGGGACGAGCGGGCCATCGTCAAGACCATGTCCCGGATCGACGCTCCGGCGGACAGCGCCCTGGTCTCAGCCGGCCGGGTCAACTTTTCCGGCATCGCGTTCGCCGGCGCCCGTCGTATCAGCGGCGTCCAGCTCACCTGGGCCGGGAACGGGGAGTGGCATGACGCCACCCTGGCGGACGAGTTTTCACCGTACGCCTGGCGTTTCTGGAACCTCAACACATCCCTTACGGCTGGCCATTACCAGGTATCAGTGCGCGCCCTCGACGGCGCGGGCAACTGGCAAACATCCACTCCGACCAGCACCCTCCCGAACGGGGCCGACGGCCTGCACTCGATCGGCATCGACGTCCGCTAGCTCGCTGGTTTCCTCAGATTGGCCTAAGCCGATCTCAGGGACTGGCGTGCACGGCCCGATTACCGTAAGGTTCGAGGCCGTCGGAAACCATGCGAAAGCCCGTTGTTTTAAGTAGGGAGAGGACGATGTCCTCCAATACGGCGCTGCGTCGAGCGTCGATGCTGGGCACGCTGCTGCTGGCCGCGCTCTTTTCCGGGTTGGTGATCGCATCGCCCAAGCCGGCGCAGCCGCCGCTTCATCCAGCGGTCAAGCCCCTGCCCAGCGATGCGGCGGTCCAGAGCCAAAGCTATGTCTCTTGAGGTGGTGGCGCGGCACTTCGACGCGCTCGGCTCGACCTGCGAGCTCCAGGTGGTGGCAGGCAGCCAGGCGGCGCTCGAGCGATGCGAGCAGCAGGTCCGTCTGGCGGAAGCCCGGTTCACCCGGTTCGTCCGGGACAGCGAGCTCAGCCAGCTGAATGCCAGCCATGGACGGTACACGCCGGTCAGCCCGCAGATGTTCTCGATGCTCGAGGCCGCGGTCTGGGCCTACCAGGAAAGCGGGGGGCTGGTCAACGCTGCCGTGCTCCCGGCCTTGATGGCGGCGGGATATGACCGGCCGTTCATTGAAGGTCTCAGCCAGCCCGCGTCTGTGGTCGCGGTGCAGCCCGCGCCTCTTGTCGAGGTGCTGGCGCTCGATCGCCCGACCCGGTCCGCGGCTGTTGCGCCCGGCGTCGCCCTCGACCTGGGTGGGATCGCCAAGGGCTTCCTCGCCGACCAGCTTATCGATGAGCTCGGTGACAACGCCGTCTGCAACCTGGGTGGAGATCTCCGGCTGCGGGGCGGCGGTCCGGAGGGAGATGGCTGGCACATCGGCCTGTGCGATCGGAGCGCAGTGGCGCTCACCGATGGCGGGGTCGCCACCAGCGGTGTCACCCGCCGGCGCTGGGGACAGGGGATGCACCACCTGATCGACCCGCGCACCGGCCTGCCTGCCAGGACCGACCTGCTCGAGGTCTCGGTAGTGACCGACTGCGCCCTCCGAGGTGAGGTTTATGCCAAGTGCGCGGTCCTCCTGGGTGCTGTCGACGGGGCCGCATTCCTCGAGGCCCGGGGCGTGCACTACGCCATGCTGCCGGCGGAGGCTTCAAGGGCCGCGTGAGCACCGACCAGCTTCTCTGGCTGACCTCGCGCACGGCTGCGCTGACCGCTTTCGTAGTGTTGCTAGCCGCGATCCTGACCGGCCAGGCCCTGCGCACCTCGCTGCTCGACGGCTGGGTACGCAAGCGCGCGGTCGCCGACCTCCACCAGTTCCTGACAGTTTGCTGGCTCCCCCTGGTCGCGGTCCACGTCGCGGCCGTGACCCTGGACGCGGTTTCCCGACTCAGCTGGTTGGACGTCCTTGTTCCGTTTCGCTCCTCCTATGCTGCCCTACCCATCGGGCTGGGGACCTGCGCCTTCGACCTCTTGATCGTGGTCACGGTCACCAGCTACCTTCGGGATCGAATCAGTCCGCCGACCTGGCGCTGGCTGCATCGCCTGAGCTATCTGATGTTCGCCCTGTTTGGCTTGCATGCCCTGCTTGCCGGGACGGATATGGCGAAACCGCTGGTCGCCGCAGGTTTCTGGGCATTGCTCGCCTTCACCGTCATCCTGACCCTGGCCCGGGTGGTCGTCGGCCGCCTGGCAGTCCCGGCGGCGAGGTAACCGCCGCCGCTACCATTCCAGGGAATGGGTGCGCCCGCGGCTGCGGTGCTGGATCTGCAATCGATCCGCCGGCAATTCCCGGCGCTTGGCCTGCGAGTCGACGGTGACCCGGTGGTCTACCTGGACAACCCGGCCGGCACCCAGGTTCCGCAGCAGGTGATCGACCGGACTGCGGAGTACTGGCGGTCCATGAACGCCAACCATGGCGGCGTCTTCATCACCTCCCAGCGCTCCGACGCCATGGTGGACCGGACCCGATACGCGGCCGCCGCGTTCCTTAACGCCTCCAGCCCCGAGGAGGTCATCTTCGGCGCCAACATGACCACCCTTACCTTCGCGGTCAGCCGGGCGATGGCTCGCGAGTTTCAGCCGGGAGACGAGATCGTTCTTACCCGGCTTGAGCATGACGCCAACATCTCGCCCTGGATGGCGCTAGAGGAACGCGGCGTTCGCGTCCGATTTGCCGACATCAAGGTCCCCGAGTGCGTCCTGGACCTGGCCGACCTCGAACGTCAGGTCAATCCGCGGACAAGGGTGGTCGCGATCACCCACGCCTCCAATGCGGTCGGCACCATCCCGGATCTCAAGGCAGTCGCACAGATCGCGCATCGGGTGGGCGCCTGGCTCTGGGTAGATGCGGTTCACTACGGACCGCACGGCCTGATCGACGTGCAGGCCGTCGATTGCGACTTCCTGGTCTGCTCCTCATACAAGTTCTACGGCCCGCACCTGGGACTCCTCTACGGAAAGCGAGACCTGCTGCGCCGTCTCCGCCCCTACAAGGTGCGGCCCGCGACCGAGGAGCTGCCCGGCCGCTGGGAGACCGGCACCCAGAACCACGAATGCCTGGCCGGACTCTACGGCGCTTTCGAGTACCTGGCCGACCTGGGCGGTTCCACCGCACCGGAGCGGGCGGCCTTCGAACGCGCCGCCGCCCGAATCCAGGCTCATGAGGGTGCGCTGGTGGCGCGCCTGATAGATGGGCTGCTCCAGCTGCCAGGGGTCAAGATCTATGGCATCACCGACGGCGAAAGGCTGAACCAGCGGGCACCCACGGTTTCGCTCAGATGGGATCCGCACCGGCCGGAGGATCTCTCACGCTGGCTGGCCCGGCACCAGATCTTTACCTGGCACGGCGACCACTATGCGCAGGTGCTGATAGAGCGGCTTGGCCTGGCCGATCGCGGCGGTACGTTGCGCATCGGGATCGCGCATTACAACACCGCCAGCGAGATCGACCTGCTGCTCGAAGTCCTCGCCGGATTTCCTGGTGCCTAGCCCGGCCACAATTCGCCACGCCCAGGAAAGCGACGCGAACGGCCTCGCGGCCCTCTGGCTCGAGTTGGGGAGACACCTGGTTGAGCTGAATTCGTCTGCCTTCAAAGTGCCCGAGCTCCCCGGGCTCGCCGAATGGTTCCGAACAGTGCTCGCGACGTCACGCAGCGACGAAAGCGGTACGTTCGTCGCCGAGGTGGATGGTGCCGTGGCGGGCATGGTCAGCGTTCGCCTGGTACCGCCCATGAAGGACGCGCCCCGCCAGGTGCTGCAGGACGTGGGGGTCGTCCGTGCTGAGATCGATGCTCTCGCGGTACTCGAGCCCTTCCGTCGGCACGGGATTGGACGGCTCCTGATGGAAGCAGCCGAACGGTGGGGGAGAGAGCACGGGGCCAGCCTGTTCTTCCTCGATACATATGTCATGAGTCCGCTGAGCGTCCCCTTTTATGAGCGGCTCGGATACGCGCGCAGGTCCATCAGGTTCGTTAAGCCGCAAGAGTACGGCGTGGCCGCCGGGGTCATCGTGGGCGAGGGAGCCCTGTCCATCCGTCGGATGAGGGACGAGCCCGGGGAATTCGAGCGGATGGCCCGGTGGCGAAACCAGCCGCACGTGCGTGAGTGGTGGGACCCGGACGAGCCCCCGCTATCGTCCGAGGCGGCCCGCAACGAGTACGGCCCTGACACGCGTGGCGAGGCCCTGACCACCGTCTGTGTCATCGAGTTCGATCGCCGGCCGGTCGGGTTCCTCCAGTTTTACCGGTGGGCCTCCTTCGCCGACGAAGCCCAGACCATCGGCATCCCTTTCGACCGGGACACCTGGGGCCTGGACATCTTCATCGGTGAGCCGGACCGGATCGGCCAGGGCCTGGGTTCGGCGGCCGTCGACCTGCTCTGCCGCCACCTGTTCGAGCGGGGCGCCACCGCGGTGGCGCTGGTCGCCGCGAAGGAGAATGCCAGAGCGCTGCATGCTTACGAGAAGGCGGGCTTCCGCCGGGACGCATCCGTGCTGGACCTGGACACAAGGCATGGCCGGCGGGTCGAATCCTGGCTGATGGTGCGCCGGCGCGATTCCTGAGCCGGCCGTTCAGACGCGCCGGCCTGCGGTCCCCTGGCTCCATTGAAGGTATCGATCCGCCGACCGCTTGATGGCATCCTTTCCATCCCTGGCCACGACCCGGTCCCACCAGCCACCGTAGACGCGGTCGAAGCGATAGGGCTCGACGGTCGAAACGATCCGTCGAATCTCCGCCTCGGACAGTGGAATCAGGTTGGGGTAGCTTCGCATGAAGCTGACGAAGCGGCGGTCCGGGACCACCGTGATCGAGTCACCGGTGAGCAGGGCGCCGAGACCGTCCGCTCCCTCCGCCCAATGGAGGACGGCGCTCCCTTCGAAATGGCCTCCGCACTGGATCAGCGTCAAACCGGGCAGCGGCTTGAGGATTCCCTCCCAGATGGTGACTGCCGGGTCGGGTCGCATCACCCATTCGCGGTCGGCCGCCGGGATATAGATCGGAGCGCCACCGAATGCCTGGCTCCACTCCACGCAGACTCCGTAAAAATGCGGGTGCGACATGGCAATGCCATGCAGGCCACCGCGTGCGCGCACTGCGGCGACACCCTGCTCGTCGATGAAGCCCAGGCAGTCCCAGAGAAGATTTCCGGCGGCGGTCTGCACGAGAAGGGCGCGCTGGCCGATGCCGATGGTGGGATCGGCACCGATCCCGCTGAGCCCGGGCTCCAGGTCTCGGACATCGATCCGGCGCCCCTCGGCGGACAGCTCGTTGAGGGTCGCCCACCGCTGGCCTCCGGGGGGCACGTATTGCCGCTCGTCCTCACAGACGGCGCACCCCGGCGGCGGTGCCGGGCTGGCCGCGTGCTGCACTCCGCAGGTGCGGCAGACAAAAGCTTCCACGGCTCTCAGTCGGCCACCCGGCGCACGGTCGTCCCACTCACGTACTCGGCAACCCGCTGGCGCCGGCGCCCGGTGAGGAGGAGGACCGCATCGGCCAGCCACAGCACAGGCACGAGGGCGAGGATATTCCTGAGCGAGGCCCGCCACAATCCCGGGACGCTGCCATCGGGTCCGTGGACGGAGATGCCCATCATGCGTTTGCCCAGCGTCTGCCCGGTAGCAGCCTCCATCGGAATCCGGTAAAGGAGCGCCACCAGCACCACGAGGAGGAGCCCCTCCGGGTCGAACACGACCTCGGTGTTCTCGAAGCCGGCCAGCGCCGTCAGGGCGAAGACGGTAAATCCAAAGATCAGGGCGAGGTCGAGGAAGCCGGCCCAGAAACGCCGCAGGAGTGGGTATTGCCGCCAGCGTGCGCCGGCGCCACCGTGCCAGGGCAGGCGTGCCTCGACCGAGTCGGCGAGGTCGCGGCGGAGTCCGAGCACGATCGGCTCGAGGGTGGTGAGCGCGCCCCGGCGCGCCAGAAACCGGATCGAGAGGACAACCGCGAGCGCCAGCAGGAGAGAGACGATCACAACGAACAGTCGGTGCTGCACCCGGTGGAACATGCCGACGATGCGGTCGCCGGCAAGCACCCCCGCGCCGATGAACACGGCCATGTAGACGACCACCGAAGGCACCAGCCCGGCAAGGAATGTGAGCCGGGGGATCTTGCTCACCCCAGCCACCTGGGTGGTGCTAATTCGCAGACCAGGCGTCAGACGACCGATGAAGACGGCCTTCGCCCCGCCTCGACGCAACGTCTCCGTGGCCCGCTCGACCGCCTGTCGAAAGCCGAGTGCTTCCGCCGCCTTCAGCAAGGCCGGCCGCCCCACCAGCGAGAAGATCTCGCGGCCCAACAGAGATCCCAGGACGGTGGCCGCCGCCACCCCGGCCAGCATTGGAAGGGGATCCGCGTTATCGCTCGCGATTGCAATCCCGGCCAGCAGCAACAGCAGGTCACCCGGCGCGAATGGGACGGGCACGCCGATCTCCTCGATGAAGATCAGTCCGCAGATGGCGGCCACCAGCAGGTCGCCGCTCAGGTTCTGGAGGGATCCGAGTGGATTCATAAGGATGCCCGAGCCCGGGCGGGTCTAGGCTAGGACCAGTTCACGCACGAGCGGAATGGGCAGGTTGCCGCAGGCCAGAAACGCATCGTGAAACGCCTTCAATGAATAACCGGGATCGCGTTCGGCGTCGTGGCGCAGCTCATAGATCAGCAGCTTGCCGAGAGTGTAGTTGAGGTAAAGAGGATCCCAGGCCCCGCGGGTCGCCTCCCGCCGGGCCGGTAGCTCGCTCTGGAAGCCTACCCGCATGAAGGTCTGGACAGCCTCCTCCATCGGCATCTGCCGGCAGTGAAGACCAAGTGATGTCAGAAACCTGCAGTCACGCAGGAGCGCGTCCACCAGCTGAGCCAGCTCGAACAGTGGATCGGTGGAGTAGCCGGCCTCCAGCATCATCTGTTCGCAGTAGTGGGCCCAGCCCTCGCCCGTGCTCTGCACCCAGAACACCTGGCGGGACAGGGAACGGGCCTGCCGCTCGTGAAGTCCCTGCAGGTAGTGCCCCGGGTATGCCTCGTGGATGGAGGTGTTCTCCAGCACCACGTAATTGAGGTAGCGAAGCCACTCGTCGGTTTTTTGCGGTCCCCAATCGGCCGCCGGTACCGTGACGTAGTAATAGCTCTCGGTCGCTCGGGTCTCGAGTGGCCCAGCGCCGTCAAGGGCCGCCGTGATGAATGCCATGTACGCGGGCGTGGCCTTGACCTGGCAGCGCACCTCGGAAGGGACGCTGGCGATCTGGCGGTCGAGGATGAAGGAGCGGATCTTCTCGAGCATGTTACGGACGTCGCCGACCAGGGAGTCGACCGTGGGGTGGCGCTGCTGGAGGGCGGTCATCGCCGCCGCAACCCCGGAGCCTGGTGCAATCCGGTCTGCGATCTCGGAGGCGCGCGCGAGGTTCCGCTCGACGTCACGGTTGACCATGCTTTCCAGGCTTTCCACGTCCAGGTCGACCATCTCCCGCGCCCGCAGAAACCGAATGAACCGCTCACACCCAAGCGCGTAGTCGTCGTGCGCCTGGGGCCGCCTCCGCTCGAGAAAGTCGACGAAGCTCGTTACCTCGCTCGCGGCGTCCCGGACGGCGGTGGCTGTCGACGCATCGGCCTGGGCCACCGAGAGAATCTCCCCCTCCAGGTAGTCGAGCTGTCCCCTGGCCGCTTCGATCGCGACCTCGAGGTTTGGTCTGGGCAAGGAGGGCTCGAGATTGCTCCTGGCGCTCTCCAGGTATCCGGCATAACCGCCCAGGTGGTTGCGGAGGGCTGCCAGCCGGTCTGGGAGCGGCGCGTAGTCCCGTTTGACGTAGGGGCTGATGTCGAGCTCCGAACCGAACCCGGCGTAGGTAAGAGGGTCCGTGTACGGGCGTCGCAGGTCGGCCAGCTCGAACTCCTCGCCTCGCAGCTGGGCGATCAGCGCTCGCCGGTCGATCTCCTGGTCGCGGCTCAGCCCGTTGGGTTTGGCGAGGTCCTGGAGCTGTTTACCGACCTCCGCCAAGCGGGCCGCAATGGCGGATCCGGAGAGGTCACCGGCAAGGCCGTCGAATCGATGGTCCCCTGCCCTCCGGGCGAAGCTGGGAGAGAAGCGGAAGAAGCCATCGATGACCTCCCGCTCGACATCCAGCCACCCCCGCACGCGCCTGAGAGTAGCAAAGAGTCCTCGGCTGGCGACGTCGCTGCCGTCACAGGTGTCGTAATGCGGCGCTGTTACGTTGGCGTCACCGCAATGATCCAGATGTTATCGACCTGTCACCGGATGCCCGCCTTGCTCCGGACAGGACTCTCTGCCGGCCTCGGGATCAGCCTGGCGCTCGCTGCCCTGTCGCCGGCTCCAGCGCTCGCCGCGGCGGGGCGGCACGAACGGCTCGACCGGGAAACCCGCAGCGCGATGAGCGTTGGCGCCGCCGTCGATGTGATCCTGGTTGCCCAGGCAGGCCTGCCCGAGCTCTATGCCGACCTGCGACACGCCGGCATCAAGCAGGCGGTCCGGGTTCCGATCGCCCACGGGGTTGCAGCCCGGCTTACGGCGTCGCAGGTCAGCTTCTTCGCGAGCGACCCCAGGGTCGACCGGATCATTTATGACGCCCCGGTGCAGCTCTCCGACACTCCATTCGATCCAGGTGCGCTGGCGAGCCTGTATCCGCAGGTCGTGGACGCGGCGGCCAGCTGGAGCAATCGCCCGTCGCCGCTGACCGGCAATGGAATCGGGATCGCTGTGATCGATAGCGGAATTGCGGCCCACCCCGACCTGGCCGGTCGGGTCGTCACCAGCAAGGACTTCAACCCGAATGTCAACGACGCGAGTGACACCTATGGGCATGGCACCGCCGTGGCCGGCATCATCGCGGGCGACGGAACGGCCAGTGGAGGCGCGTATGTCGGCGTCGCGCCGCGGGCCAGCCTGATCAACATCCGGGTTAACGACGGCACCGGGGCGGCGCCCACGTCCGCCATCATGAACGCCCTGCTCTGGGCAACCGTCAACCGCAAGACCTACAACATCCGCGTCATCAACCTGTCGCTGCAGGCATCCGTCCAGGAGTCGTATCAAACCAGCCCGCTGGACGCGGCGGTGGAGTATGCCTGGCTCAAGGGCATCCTGGTGGTCGTTGCCGCCGGCAACAAGGGTCCGAACAGCGAGCTGTACGCGCCCGCGAATGACCCCTATGTGATCACGGTCGGCGCCACCGATGACCGCGGAACCAGGACCATCGCGGACGACACCCTGGCAGCGTTCTCGAGCTACGGGGTCACCCAGGACGGGTTCTCAAAGCCCGACCTGGTCGCTCCCGGCCGGCACATCGTGACCACACTTGCGGCCGGAAGTGCCTTCGCCGTCGGTTATCCAGGAAACCTCGTCGGGAGCCGGTACATCCAGCTCAGCGGATCCTCGATGGCGGCTCCCCAGGTCTCCGGGGTGGCCGCCCTCTACCTCGAGGCGCACCCATCCATCGGACCGTCACAGCTGAAGGGTGTGCTCCGGGCGACGGCGAATAAACTGGCGCTTCCAGGCATCGGTGCGGGCTACCCGGACGCGGGCCGGGCGATCGCCTACAGGGGGACGTTGGGCAATGCCAACGCCGGCCTGCAACCGAACAACTACCTGAAAGTCATGTACATGCAAGCCCGGGGCTTCACCACGTTGCCGACGGTGTCGTGGGACAGCGTGTCCTGGGATAGCGTCTCCTGGGACAGCGTTTCCTGGACCGACATCGCCTGGAACGCAGTGAGCTGGAGCTCATAACCATGCGCCGGGACCTCCTGCGCACGGGCGCCCGCGTCTACCTGGCGGCGGTGCTGTTTAGCGCAGCCCTGACGGCGATCCTGCTTTGGTCTGCGAGCAGCTCGACGGCTTCGCTGGCTCAGTTCCTCCTGATCACCGGGTTGGGTATGGTGGCCCACAGCTTTCCGGTGCAGGCCTCCCGCCACCAGGCGTACCAGGCGACCCTGCCCTTCATCGTGGTGGCCGCGGCATCCTTCAGCATCGCCCAGCTGATCGTTTTCATACTTCTGATTCACGCCGCCGAGCAGGCGCGCGTCCGTCGGGTCTGGTACATCCAGGTATTCAATGTCGGCGGCTACTTCCTGGCCGCGGCGGTCAGCGGTGTCATCTTCCATCAGGCGATCAGGTTGCTCGCGCCCGGTCTGCTGTCCTCGACCGAGGCCGCACTGGCCGCCGGATGCACCTTTGTCCTCCTCAATCGTGCCCTTCTCGCCGGCATCCTCTGGCTGGCACGGAATCTCTCGCCGGCACGCTCCGGGCTGTTCCGGCCGGAATTGCTGGCCGTCGACCTGATCATCACCTGGATATCGGCGCCGATGCTGGTCCTGACACTGGTCGCAGGTCCCTGGATGACCCTGATCACGGCCGGCCCGCTCTTCCTCTTCCGACCGGCGCTGGCCTACCTGCTGAGCGACCACGAACACCAGCCAGAACAGCTGCAGGCACCGGCGGCTTAACGGAGAGATGCGCGAGCTTCCTCGGAGCGCTCGAATCTACATCACCGGAGTGCTCGCCGTGGCGGCTGTCCTGGCCACCGCGGCCGTCGTGGCCGCGCCGCCTCGTTTGGCCATGGCTCCGGTAGCGGGTCTGCTTCTACTCAGTGCCAGTGTGGCCCAGCAGTTCAAGGTGAAGAGCCCCAAGCACCAGTCGTACTACACGACGACCATCTTCATCTTCAGTGCCGCGCTGCTCCTGCGCCCCGGCTACGTGATCGCCATCATCCTGGTCTCCCACCTGGTAGAGCTGACGCGCCAGCGCTACCGCTGGTACATCCTGGCCTTCAACGTCGCGAACTTTTCGCTGTCCGCCCTGGCCGCCGCAGCCATCTTCCATCTGCGAAGCCCGTCGCCCGAGTGGAACCCGATCGGCTACGCCCTGGCGGCAGGCCTGGCCTTTGTCCTCGTCAATCATTTGCTGACCGCTCTGGTGATCATGTGGGCCCGCAACGTCCCGATCGCGCGCGCCGGGACGCTGGACGTCGACAACCTGGGCACCGACCTGGCATTGATGACCATCGGCGCGCTCGGGTCTCTGTTGTGGCTCACCGACCCCTTAATGGTTCCGCTCTGCCTGGGTCCGTTATTCCTGATCTACCGGTCGCTGCTGGTGCCGTTCCTCCAGGAGGAGGCCCGAACCGACCCCAAGACCGAGCTGTTCAACATGAAGCACTGGAATCAGGTTGCCGAGATGGAGATCGACCGCGCCCGCCGGTTCAACCGTCCCCTCAGTGTGCTGCTCGGCGACCTGGACCTGCTGCGCGAAGCCAATAACCGGTACGGCCACCTGATGGGGGACCAGCTGATCCGCCGGGTCGCGGAAACCATCCGGGGCGCCCTCCGCGAGTATGACGTCCCCGCCAGGTTTGGTGGCGATGAGTTCGCCGTCCTGATGCCCGAGGCGAACCTGGACGAGGCTAGCGCTGTTGCCGAGCGTATCCGGCACGCCGTGGAGCTGATCGAGCTCAAGGCACCGGACGGCGGCCGGCTTTCCGCCTCCCTCAGCGTCGGTGTCGCCCTCTTTCCGGTTCATGGGGGCACGCCATCGACTCTTCTGGCGGCGGCCGACCGTGCCGTCTATCAGGCGAAGGCGCTGGGGCGCAACCGCGTCTGCGCCTTCCGGGAGCCGGACGACTCTACTTCTTCGGCCGTCGCGTCCGCCGCCGGTCGCCGTGCGCTCGCATGAAGGTGTAAGTCTTTTCCGCAGCGTAGCCCGCTTGCACGGCATCCTGGATGCGAGGCCAGAATTCTTCCTTGACCCAGTTCCGTGCGACCAGGACCTCGACTCCCTTGAGCCGCAGGTCACCCTTTTCCATCTCACACTCAGTGTCGCCGCGTTGCAGGGAGCGCACCGCGTCGAGGCCCAGGTTTGGCAGCAACCACGCGTGCGGGATCACCACCTCGGCCCGCTCACGCGTGTCCTGCGGCACGGTGCAACTATAAGGCTATGCTGGTTGGGTGGTTGCGCTCAAGACCCTCCACATCTTTGGCGCAATCTTCATGGTGGGCGGCGTGACGGCGCACGTCCTGCTGCGGCCGCTGGCCACGCGCGCCTCCAACGATGTCCGGATCGGTCTCTACCATCTGGCCTGGCGGATCCAGGTGTTGATGGTTTACCTGGGCTCCGGCCTGCTACTGGTCACGGGAGTCCTGTTGTGGTTCGGGCGTTTCAAGCTGCTCACCGGATGGTTGCTGCTCGGCTTTCTTCTGTACGTGGCCGCCGCTGGGCTGGACGGCGCATTCCTATCACCCAATCTGCGCCGGACGCGCGCCTCCCTTAAAACCGGAACCGCGGACGCGCCCGAGCCGGCGGCTGCCACCATCCAGGTGATCACCTGGTTCCTGCTGGCGGTCGTTGTCTTCTTGATGACCGCCCGTCCCTTCTAGATCCACCATGCCAGCGCTCGGTCCCGTCGAGCTGCGCGGTCGCCACCTGCGGTTGGAACCCCTTGCCGTGACCCATGCGGCGGCGCTGATCGAGGTAGCCCAGGATCCACAAATCTGGACCTGGATGTCCGCCAGACCGACCAGCCGCGCATCGATGGCGGAGTGGATCTCGACCGCCCTGAAGGCGCAGGAGAGGGGAGAGGAGTATCCATTCGCGGTAGTGCAGGCAGACGGCCGGGTCATCGGCAGCACCCGCTACATGGACGTCCAGGAAGCGCACCGCGGCGTGGAGATCGGCTGGACCTGGTACGCCCCCGACACCTGGGGCACCGTGATCAACCCGGAATGCAAGCATCTGATGTTCCAGCACGCCTTCGAGACCTGGGGCGCCGTCCGGGTCGTCTTGAAGACCGATTCCCTCAACCTTCACTCCCAGGCCGCCATCAAGAAGCTGGGCGCCAAATACGAGGGCACCCTCCGCAACCACCGGATCCGCCTGGACGGCAGCCTGCGGGACTCGGTCGTCTTCTCGGTGATCGCCTCCGAGTGGCCCGCCGTCAAGGCGGCGCTCGCGGCGCGGCTGTGATGTCATGAAGGAGCGGGGCCTCCGCTCCCGGGGTTAGGCGCGACATAATCGCGCCACTCAACAACCGCCAAGAAGGAGGCCCAGACATGGTGTACATCGGCGTCGACCTCCACCGCAAGGTGTCCCAGGTGGCCGCACTCGACAGCGGTGGCCAGCTGCTTTGCAATCGCCGGATCCGATCCCGCCCGGATGAGTTCGTCCGCATCTTCGGCGAGCTCGAGCCGCTGCCCGCGGAGGTGGCTTTCGAGGCCACCTACGGCTGGGGCTGGTTCGCCGACCTGCTGACCGATCTGGGGTACCCGGCGCACATGGCCCATCCGCTCGCCACGAAAGCCATCTCTAGCGCGCGGGTCAAGAACGACGCGGTGGACGCACGGACCTTGGCCCACTTGTTGCGCACCAACCTGCTGCCCGAAGCCTGGATCGGCCCGCCTGCTTGCCGAGAAGCTCGACGCCTAATCCGGACCCGCGTCGCCCTAGTCCGTTTCGGATCCAGGCTCAAGTGTCAGGTGCATGCCATCCTCGCCGAGCACGGGGTGCTGCTCCCCGAGGTCACCGACCTATTTGGTCAAAGGGGACGTCAGTTCCTCGAGCGGCTGTCTTTGCCAGACCTATCGCGGACCTGCCTCCAAGCGAACCTGCGGGCGCTAGATGGGTTGAGAGCCGAGGTGCGGCAGCTGGACCGTCAACTCGTGAGCTTGTTCAAAGGCGATCCTCGGATGCGACGTCTCCGGGCCATTCCGGCGATTGGTTTCTTCACGGCGGCCACGGTGGTGGCCGAGGTCTGGGATGTGCAGCGTTTCCCTGACTCAGAGCACCTGTGCTCCTGGACGGGATTGACCCCATCGGAGCGCTCCAGCGCCGGGCACACTCGTCGGGGTCACATCACCAAGCAGGGATCGCGGGTACTGCGCTGGGCACTGGTCGAGGCGGCAACCGTAGCGCCACGAGACCCCGGACACCGCCGATTTTTTTCTCGCATCCTTCACAACGATCGCCGGCGAACCAAGATTGCCCGACTCGCCCTCGCCCGACGCCTCCTCACACTCTGCTACTACGCCCTCCGGGACGAAAGTGGCTGCCGGGCCTATCCGGTCGCCAAATGACCCGTCGATTGCCGGTCGATGGCGCGCTCGCAGCTGCCTTGGCCTCCTAAGACGGCCGCGTTTGTGATTGAGCCGCCAAGACCGCATGTTCACCATGGGCACGTACGCCCGAATAGATGACTGGTTCGGCAACCCAAAGACTGGTGGCTAGCGGTCTGATCACTGCTGGTTGTTCGCCGACCGCACCGAGTGGCGCCGAGGGTTGAAAAAATGACTTGACGAACGACTACTCCTTCATAGATGACAGACAGCTGTCACAACCGCCGTTTAGCGTGGCGGCCATGGGCAACGTCATACCGTGGTCGCAGATTCACCCCACCGTCAAGAGCGAGGCGCCCTTCGTCAGCGTCCTGATCATCGACCCCACCCGCCAGCTGTGCGTCAGCGAGCAGATCCCGCTGGACCAGGAGGTCCTGGTTCATCCTGATGTCGCTGCCTCCGAGACCATCGCGGCGGCGCAGCAGGCTGCCGCCCGGGTGGCCAGCATGTACCGTCAGCGTCTCAAGCAGGCGCCGACAGGGCCGGCATCCCCGGGCAGGCCTCGAATGGCGACGCCAGATCAGACACCGCCCCGATTCCGTGTGCTCAAGGGCGGATTGCGCCCGGCGCGCTAGCCCTAAGCGTTCGAGACCTGGTGCTCCTCTTCCAGAGAGTGCTCCGGGGCTGAGCCGTCCTCCGGTCCCCTTCTCCGCACGCTCCGCGAGTGAATCGTCCTTGGAGAAGAGGACGATCTGATGGTCCTGGCCGAGCCGGCCCAGCTCATCGAGCGCAGCCCGCATCCGGCGCCGGTCGGCATGCACCAGGGCCTCGTCGAGGAGCAGGGGAGGGGGTTCGGCGTTGCCTCCGATGATGCGGGCCAGTGCCACCCGCTCCAGCAGGTAGATCAGCGAGCGCGTTCCCAGGCTGAGGTTGTCCACGTCTCGGAAACCGCGCTGCTCCTGGGACTTTACCTGCAGAGTCAGGTCGTCCCCGACCTGGACGTCGCGATAGCGCCCGTTCGTGATCGGCGACAGCTGTCCCTGTAGTTGCGACTTGAGGCGGGGGATAACCGCGCGACGGACGGACCGGGCAGCCGCTTCCAGGGTTTCGATGGCGAGGTCGTACGCGTGCGCCTCGACCTCCAGATGTTGGAGCTGTTCCCTGACGGCGCTGATCTCTTCTTCCAGGGAGGCGACGTCCCCGATCTGCATGAGCCGGTCGTTGAGCAGACCCTCGGCCCGAGCCCGCTCCTCCTGGGCCCGCTCCTTGGCCGCCCGGTGCTGGTCTCGCTGACGCTCCAATTCCGCCAGCGGCAGGGCGCGGTACTCGGCGACCCGCTGCGGGTCGAGGCCACGCATGGTTTCGGCGAGCTGCGATTCGAGGTCGGCCACCAGCTTGGCGAGTGAGGCGCTCTCCTGTTCCCCGGCGACCGTCTTCAGCTGATCGTCCAGGTCGCTCAGCCGGGCGGTCGAGCCGCGGTGCGCCTGGGCCCGGTCGACCGCCGCATCCCACGCCTGTGCCGCCGCTTCTGGGTCCGTGGCATTGATACCGGCCGGTCCGTAGATGGCGGACAGCTGGCGGGTGTAATCCTCAGCCTTTGTCTGCTCGGCCTGGGCGCGCTCGGCCGGCTGCCGGAGCTGTTCGAGCTGGGCGTCGAGCTGCTCGATCCGGGTGCGCACCTGCTGGGCGGCACGGGCTGCTTCACAGGAGATGATGAAGTCGCGACCGGCCGCGAGCGCCTCTCGCCGGTCGAAGCCTAAGCGGTCGAGGACGCTGTGCAGTCGCTGCCGAAGCTGCTCGCGCTTCTCGTCCAGAGCCGCCTCCGCGCGCGAAGCGTCCTGGGCCCTCTGGCTGGCTGCCGCCCAGGCGAGCCCGTCCTGGGCGAGCACATCGATCAGTTTGGCCGTCTGTTCCACGGACTCGTCCGTCGGGGCCGGCTGCGAAAGGCCCCACGACCCGACCATCTCCCGCAACGCCCGGCCGGCTGTCTGGGCCTTCTCCTCGAGCTCGGTCGCCTGCCGGTCCAGCTCCAGCCTGGTGGCGTCGTAGCGGACCTTCTGCAGGTGCTCCACCAGCGCTTGCTGGAGCTCCCCGGATGACCGAACGCCCCAGGCCGAGAGAATCTCACGGCGCTTGGTCCGGGCTTCGTCTTTGGCCCGGAGCCGCCGGTCCACCTCGCGGTGAGCGGCCGCCCGGACCCAGATTCCGATACCGGTCGCCAGCACCCCCATGCCCAGGAGGAAGAAGGCGGTGCCGACCAGGGCCAGCGGCATGCCGCCCGAGAGTGCCAGGAACGCGATCAGGATGGCCAGCGCCGTGAGTAGCAGCCCGCCGAGCCAGGCGCCCAGGAAAATGTTCTGTCGCGCCCGGGCCCGCTCCGCCATCGCTTCCTCCCGTCGCATCGCCTCTTCCGCCTGCTGGCCGGCCTTGATCACGTCCGGCACTTCCTTGTAGCGGGCGATGTCGTGCTTGAGCTGCTCCAGCCGCGGCGGCAGCTCGGCTCCGGCTCGGGTACGTGCCTCGAGGGCGACGATGTGCCGCTCGCGCCACTCCGCATAGTGCCGCTGAAACTCGATCTGCCGGGCGGTCCAGTCCAGGTTTTGCCCGATCATGCCGGGATGCCGCTCAGCGATCCGTCGCACCTCCTCGCCGGCGGCGTGCGCGCGCAGATGCACGTCTGGCGCCTGGGTGTCGGCGTAGGTCAGGGACGAGACCAGCTCACGAACGAGCGGCTCTTCTTTCAGGGCCAGCTCATCGACGCCGCGGGCCCGGTTTTCCTGGCCCTGCGCTTCCGAGTCCAGCCGGGCGCGCTCGGCCTCGAGGTCCTTGACCTGGTCGGCAACCTCGGCAGCGCGCTTTAAGAAATCGTTCTGGGCTTCGCGAGCCGCGCGGAGGTGGCTGCGAAGCTCGAGCACTTTTGGATGGCGCTCCACCGCGAGCGAGGCAAATGTGGCGTGGTCCTGCTGGCGCTGGGTTTCCTCGCGAATTGCGCCCTGCAGCTGTGCCACATGGTCGAGCCGGCGGCGCGCCTCCTCCAGGCGCGAGCCGAGCACGGCGGCTTCCAGCATCTGCACGATCGACAGCTCAGCCTCGGTCAGGGCGGCCACCGCCTCCCGTTTCTGAGCGAGCTCATCCACGGCGGAGCGGGCTTTGCGGGCGGCCGTGATCTGGCGCTCCAGGTCGTTCAGGCGGGCTTCGAGATCGTGCAGTGGTCCACTCCTGGCCCGCGGCCGCCCGATTCTGTGGACCCGCTCCTGCCGGAGCCGGTCGAGCACCTTGGAGGCGGTGCGGTCGGGATGGGCCGAGTCCGCCAGGGCGGTGATCGCCTCCTTGATGCTGCCCGCGTCCTCGAGCCGCATCACCTCGCTGCGCGAGATGCAGGCGGTGTTGCCGTAGATCTCCCGCGTGACGCCGAGCAATTGCCGCCCCACCTGGAGACTTCCCCAGGGGTCGCGCTCGAACCGCTCGGTGATATCGTCACCGGCCGAGAGGTCGGTGACACGGACCGTCTCGGCATCGAGGTCTCGATCGATTCGCAGACGGGTCCCGTCGTCGAGCTCGACCTCGAGTCCGAGGCCAAAACCGCCACCCTGCCAGGGCCGCCACCGGTCGCTGTTCTCAACCGCTGCCGCCCGGCTTCGCTGGCGGTCGGACGCTAACCCGTAGAGCCCGGTGAGGATCGCCTCCTGGAGGGTGGATTTCCCCGCCTCGTTGGGTCCGACGACCAGGTTCATGGACTTTCCGAACCTGAGGTCTGTGCCCCGAAGGCTGCCAAAGCCGTCGATCTGGATCCGGGTGAGCCTCATGTGTCGAAGGCGTCCAGTGCCAGCTGAAGGGCGCGGTCGACGGTCTCGTGGGTTTCGCCTTTTGCGCTGCGCTGGTCGACCAGCTTGCGGACGAGCTCGCCACGGCTGGTGAATTCCTGGGCCATCGCGTCCACGTCGTGAGCGATCCGGGACTGGTCCCGGAACTCGAGATGGGCGAAGCCGTCTCCGCACTCGAGCGTGAGCGCCTGGGGGTCCATCTCCAGTGACCTGGAGCGCTCGCCGGTGAGGACGGCTCGGATGACCGCGCCCTGTAGACCCCTACTCTCCCTCAATGCCTGGAGGGCCTGGCGCACGTGTTCGGGGCTGGTCATGCCGGTGATATCGATCGTCTCCTCGATGAAGCGTCGCTGGTTGATGTCCTCCAGGTTCACCACCACCGACCCGTCGTCGCCCACCGTCACCAGGGCAACGCAGTGTCTGCCAGCTTCGTCCCACCCCAGCGGCTCGGGGCTTCCCGGATAGGTGATCCACCTGTCGGTCTGGGCGGCGTGGTAGTGGCCCAGCAGGGCGTGCTGAAAACCGTTCTCCTTCACCTGGGTCGGAGTGATGGGCGCGAAGGGCGTCGTGCCCTCGGGCAGCTGGCTGATGTCAGAAGCGTGGAGCAACAGAAGGTTGTGCCCACCTTCCACCGGGGTCGCGTCCCGAAGCGGCGCTTCGGCCACGTCGGGCCGGGTGAAACCGGCCGCCCAGACGGTGACGTCGTGAAAGGGATAGGCGCGCAACTCCTCGTGCGCCGCGATCGTCACGTTCTCCGGCCAGCGCAGGTAGCGGTAGGGCGAGCTGGGGACCGCCGGGTCCCGGTTGCCGGGCGCGATCAGGACCGGCCGCCCGGCATCGCCCAGGGTCTCGACCACGAAGGCCGCCGTCTCGCGCGTGATGTGGTCGTGTTCAAAAAGGTCGCCACCGCAGGTGATCAGGTCGCTGTCCTCCTGGCGCGCTCGGTCGACTATGCGGCTCAGCGCTGCCCGTAGGTCCTCGCGCCGGCGCTGTCCTGCCGCCCCTAAGAGCCGCTGTCCGGCAAACGACCGATCGAGATGCAGGTCAGCAAAATGCAGCAGGCGAAGGGCCACAAAACCCCCGTAGGAATTCGATTTCTGCCCGACGAAGACGCGGTCGGACGGCGAAGCAGCGCCAATTATAGAGGTTGTGCGGCAGCACCAAGACAACTTGGTAACTTGACCGCATGGGCTCGTTCGAGAAGGGCGATCGGGGCGCCCGCATCTTGAAGCTGCAAACACTGCTCCAGGGCAACCCCCGAGGGCTCTTTCCCAGGGAGATCGCCCGCCGGACCGGGGTAACCACTCGCACCACATATCGCGACATCGCCGCGCTCGAGTCCATGAATGTCCCGATCTACGAGGACGAGGGGCGAATCATCATCGACCCGAACTACTTCGTCGCGCCGGTCAAATTCACGCTGCGTGAGGCGATGGCGCTGCTGATCGGGGTTCGGCTGATGCATCGTCATTCGGACGAGGCGGATCCGGACATCGCGGATGCGTTTACCAAGCTGGCCGCGGTTCTGCCGGCGCCGGTGGCCGAGTACGTACACGCGACCGTGCGCCAGATGGCCGAGCGTCCGTCCAACCCGGGCTTTTCCCGGGTATTCCAGGCCATCGCCCTGGGCTGGGCCGGACGCAAGGTGGTACGCATCTGGTATCCGTCGGCATCCGGCGACCTCAAGCCGCGCCTGATCGAACCGTATTTCGTCGAACCATCGCTAATCGGTCACAGCAGCTACGTGGTGGCTCGCGATCGCGACCTCCAGGAAATGCGCACCTTCAAGCTGGAACGGATTGACCGCGCCGAGTCGACGCACCAGACCTACGACATCCCCCGCGAGTTCGACATCAATGCTTATTTGTCAAAAGCCTGGGGCATCTTTCACTCAGGCGAACCGGTTGAGGTGCGCCTCCGGTTTTATCCGCCGGCCGCCGCCCGTGTGCGCGAGACGATCTGGCATCCGTCACAGCAGCTCAGCCCCGGTCCTGAGGGCGCGGTCGACATGAGCGTGACCGTCGCCGGCACGGTTGAGATCACACCCTGGATCCTGGGATGGGGAGATGCTGTCGAGGTCCTGGCGCCGGTCGATCTGCGCGGGCGGATTGCAGAGACAGCGTCGAGACTGGCGGATCGCAACGGCGCCGTTGTGGCGCGCCGGGCTACGGTCGGCGGTTAGGCAGCCGCCTGGGGCGACTTTCCGCACTTAGGGCAGACGCTCTTGGCCTTCAGCTCCGCCCTCCGAAACGCGTGGCC
Organism: Chloroflexota bacterium; assembly: GCA_005882775.1. Taxonomy (GTDB): domain Bacteria; phylum Chloroflexota; class Dormibacteria; order CF-121; family CF-121; genus VBDY01. The sequence continues at coordinate 41,388 of VBDY01000122.1, forward strand.
GCCGCAGTGCGGGCACAAACCGCCCGGGCGCAGGCTGTGCTTGCGCTCCTCCTGCTGGATCCGCTCGCGGACCCGGCTCTCCTGCGGTGTGTCGACGTAGCGTGGGTCCGAAGGGTCGTGGGTCACGCTGCCTTCATCTCCCCAGGCTCCAGGTCCGAGGCGCGCATCGAATCCGCAAGCGCCCTCCCGATCACCTCGGGCCGGTACGCCACGTCCTTCTGATATGGGTGAACACTCAGAATGACCGGAACGGACCGATTCTCCTGGCTATAGGTCAGCCGCTGGCCGTGCATCGCGGTCATCGGCTTCCATCCCTCCCAGCTGTTCTGGTTGCGCCACCAGAAATAGCGGGCCATCGGGCCGCCCATGGCGACGATCGCGCGTGGGGCAAGCGTGGCAAGCAGGCCTTCCAGGTGGCGCTCGCCGCACTGGTTAACCGCCGCCTCCGTCACCCGGTCGGGGTTCTCGGTGGCGCAGCGGACCGACCAGCTATGAAAGGCGAAGTCGAAAGGGTCGTGCTTGCCGGGCGTCTGGCCAAACCGCCGGCGCAGCTCGAGCAGCACCGCCCTGACGAAGCGGAAGTAGGGCTGCACGGTCTCGGATGCCAGGTGCTGCTGGAGAGCCGACTCGCGGTCGAGCCAGGTCTGAAAAGCCTCGTTGCTCGTGCTCGCCGGATCCAGCGGGCTCGGGCTCAGGAACAGGATCGGAGCATGCGGGTTGCCCAGACCGATCTGGGGGCGCCGCAGTGGGCGGGCCAGATCGTGGCAGGGGCTATCTGAGCCGCGGTCGGCTTCAGCGATCGCGCATCCGTGCAGCCTCTTCAGGGCGTCCGAACCGAAGAATTGCAGGTACTCAGACGCTTTGCTCATGCTTGTAGGGACGCGCGCCACGGCCGCATCTTGCACGCGCGCCGGGGCCATTTCTGGGACCGGGCCTACCATGAGCCCGTGAACGTACCCTCGATCACGGCCGAGGAGGCGCACCGGCAATTGCAGCTCGACCCCCGCCCGCGGGTGCTGGATGTCCGGGAGCCGTGGGAATACGCCGCCGGCCACGTACCCGGCGCCCAGCTGATTCCGCTCGGCGAGCTGGAGGCGCGAGTGGCCGAGGTTCCCCGTGACCAGCCGATCCTGTCGATCTGCCAGGTGGGCCAGCGAAGCCTGGCCGCGGCCGCCTTCCTGATCAGCCAGGGGTACCGGGATGTCACGAATATCGATGGCGGTACGACTGCCTGGCTCGAACGCGGCTACCCCGTCGATTTCTGAGCCTTTGGCCTGATTCTGCGACAGACAGCTGTCGCAACCGCCCGCTTGACTTTACCCGTGCACAACACCACCATTGACCGGACGGATCGTCCTCTAAGCGTCTTGAAGGAGTCCTCTTGAACGTCCTGGTATTCGTCCTGGCGGTCGTCGCCCTCGCCGCGGTAGCGGTAGCGATCTTCCTGGCCCTCAGCGGTCGCCGGACGGAGGGAACGGTCTCCACCGAGGCGGTTTTGCGTGCCGTGGCGGAACTCGGTTCTCTTAAATCACAGGTCGAGACGGTTTCCTCTCAGCAGGTCTCCTTTGCCCAGACGCTTGGCAATCTTCACCTCGCGATGCAGGGGGTTGAGAGCAAGGTCCTGGAGAGCTCGGCGGGTGTGAAAGATGCCCTCGGCCGCGAGCTGCAGGAGGCGCGGGTGGCGGTGGAGCGGATCAAGGTCGACGCCGAGTCGCGTCACCGGATGGAGGAGGAGGTTCAGGCCTCGGCCCGGCGAATTGAGACGGTCCTGCTGGGGAGCCGCACGCGGGGCGCCGCCGGCGAAAACATCCTCGAGGACGCTTTCCGGCAGTTTCCAGCCGAGATGATCGAGAGCAACTTCCGGGTGAACGGCAAGGTGGTCGAGTACGCGCTCATCCTGGCTAATGGCAAACGGCTCCCGATCGATAGCAAGTGGCCGCTGCCCGAGCTCCTCGATCGGCTTCCCGACGAACTGTCAGACCCGGCACGCGAGGCAGCCGCAATCAACGAGGTGGAGCGGGTGCTCCGCACCAAGGTGCGGGAGGTTCGCCAGTACATCGATCCAGCCTGCACCCTCGGGTTCGCGGTCGCGGCCGTTCCGGACGCGGTCTTCAATGCCTGCCGGCGCGGCCACCTCGAGGCCTACCGGGAGGGCGTGATCCTGATGCCCTACAGCATGACCGTCCCCTACGTGCTGGCATTGTTCCGCCTCCACCTCCAGTACGCACGGTCGATCGACGTCGAGAACCTGGAGGGCTACCTGCAGCAGATCGAAGACAGCATCGGGGCGTTGGACCGATCTCTCGAGAACAGTATTGCCCGGGGCAGCACCATGATCCAGAACGCCTTCAACGATTGCAAACGCACCCTGGGACAGATGCGTGGGGCGGTGGCGGCGCTGCGGGCCATTCCGCAAGAGGCCTCGGCCGAGGGAGCGGCCGGCGATCTACCGTTTCCGGCAGAGGCCGAGCGGCTCACCCTGATTCGTTAGGAGAGACCAGGGGTGCGGGCGAGCCGCATCACCAGCACGAATAACGCCAGGAAGGCGCCGCCTGCCAGGAACACCATGTTGTTCGGGCGTGCGTCGCCATCGACCACGAGGCTGTCATCGGCCATCACCGTGCCGGCCTCGTTGCTCACCTGAATTCGGTAGGAACCCTGGGGAAGGTCGGGCGGAAGCTTGGCCAGCAGGTGGTACCCGTCGCTCACGTCAACCGTGGTCGCGGCTCGGCTCCCAATCTCGACCTGGGTCGTCGGCGTGAAATTCTGGCCGAGGATCATGATGTTGGGCTGGAGACGGAGATTGACTCTTACCGGGCTCACCTGAAAGATCTGGGGAGTCTTGCGGAGCGGCGAAGCCGGCTTCGAGGACGCGGCCGCGGCCACTGTCCCGAGAGCCATCACCAGCCAGGCGATGGTCACGGCGCCGAGCAACCGCTGAATCAACCTCATCCGATTCCTCTACTGAAGTAAACGACAAGACCGCGAAGGGACTCGTGACGAAGTGGACCATTGGTCCTGCGCAAATGGACGTATCCGTAACCCCGGGCGCAACCTGTCGACCGGTTTGTAAGCCGGGCCGTTAGAAAAGAAAAAACCCCTGGCCCGGCCAGGGGTTTTTGGTTTTGGTCAGCGGTTGGAACCGCCCGGCCAGGACTGCTCCGGCGGGCGCTCGCCGATCTTGATGCGCTCGGCTCCGCCGCTGCCAAACGATGGCGATTCCGGCTCGGACGGGGAACCCAACCCGGATCCAAAGCCTGAGCCCCCCATCGGCTCAACCGGTCTCGCCACCGGCCGCGCGGGCTGTGCCGCCAGAGGGGCAGCCGGCCTGGGTAGGGCGGCAGGCTTTGGCAAGGTCATCGCCGCGGCGGCTGGCTTCCGGCTGGCCGCCTTCGGTCGCGCCGCGCGCTTGGGCGCGGCTTTCTTCGGAGCCGCCTTCCTGGCCGTGCTCCGCTTGGCCGTCGACTTCTTCGCCGTGCTGCGCTTCGCCGTGCTGCGCTTCGCGCTGGTGCGCTTTGCGGTGGTGCGCTTCGAGCCCGTCCGCTTGGCGGTGGCCTTTTTGGCGGTCCCTCGCCTGGCCGTCGAGCGCTTGGCCGTGGACTTCTTGCTCGAGGATTTCTTCTTCGCCGGCATAACTCCTCCCTGTGGACAAGCTGATAAGGGCTGGATTCGAACGCTGCGGGCAGTACCCGCCCGTTTTCCCTGCGTGTTATAGCATCGCGGTTGCGCAAAGACAAGCCAGGTTGGCGGGCCGGGTCTAGAAGCCGAGAACGGTGCTGGTTCCAGGCCGAGGGTCCCCGGCGCCGGTGAGTCCATCCGCCCCGATCTGAATCAGTTGCGCGGCGCCCCCGGCGGCCCAGTCGCCCGTCAACTCGACCTGATGACCGCGCCGGCGAAGCCCCGCAGCGGTCTCCTCGCCGAAGCGCCCCTCCAGCCGCAGCCAGGCCTGGTTCACCTCGGTCTGATCGCCCATCGTCCATCGCGGCCAGTCCACCGCCTCCCGGGGACCGGCGCCCCGATCCAGCAGGGTGCTGATGAGCTGGAGGTTGATCTGGACCTGCCAGAAGGAGCCGGGGGTGCCACCCACGTAGCGTGGCTCCCCGCCATCAAGCAGCATCCAGGAGTTCAGCGTGTGCATGGGACGGCGCCCGGGCCCGAGCACGTTGGGACTCGATGCGTCGAAGGAGAAGCACCGCATTCGGTTGTTGAGCAGGACTCCGGTCTCTCCCGCCACCACGCCATTCCCGCCGTAGAGGCTGTGGATGTAGGAGACCACGTTGCGGTGCGAATCCACCACGCACAGATAGGTGGTGTCTGCGCCGGCTTGTGTGGGCACTCCGGTTGGGGCGGCCCGACCGGGATCGAGACGACCAGCCATCTCATCCGCTCGACCGCCGGACAGCAGCGCCCTGACATCGACGTCCACAAAGCGAGGGTCGCCCAACGCCTCGAGGCGCCGCGCCAGGGCCAGCTTGTGGGCTTCGACCTGCAGGTGGACGGTCTGGTCTGATGGCGCCTTCGCCAGCTCGAATCGATCGAGAATGGCCAGTGCCATCAGCACGATGATTCCTTGCGACACCGGAGGTTGCTCGAGTACGTCCAGCCCCCGGTATCGCACAGTCAGGGGAGGGATTACCTCGGATCGGTGTTCCGAAAAGTCCGTCCGGCTGAAGAGTCCACCCGCGTCTGAAGAAGCCGCAACCATGGCCTCGGCCACCTCTCCCCGGTAGAAAGCATCCGGGCCACCTCGGCTGATCGCTCGCAGGGTCCGAGCGAGATCCGGCTGCTTGAGCAGGTCTCCAGCGCCCGGAGGCCGGCCGGCCGGAAGAAAAATCGCCGCGGTCTCCGGAAACCGGCTCGAGACCTGGGCCATCTCGGCGTTCAAGGCGGCTTGCCTTTCGCTAAGTGCGAAGCCGCTCTCCGCGTAATGGATGGCCGGCTCCAGCAGGCTGGCAAGTGGGCGAGTGCCAAACCTCTTTGCCGCCACCGCCCAGGCATCGACCAGGCCGGGCACCGTGGCTGCCAACCAACCTGCCTGCGGTATCCCACCGACCTCGCGGTAGCGCGCCAGGGTGGCAGCGGCCGGAGCCGCGCCGCTGCCATTGATCGCCCAGCTCTCCCCCGAGCCGGTGCGGATCAGAAGGAAGCCATCGCCACCGAGCTGGCCGCTCCATGGCTCGACCACGGTGAGGACGGCCCCTGCGGCAATTGCCGCGTCGACTGCGTTACCTCCCTGCCGCAGCACCTCCAGCCCGGCCGCGCTCGCCAGTGGGTTGACGGTAGCGATCATCGCGCTGGGGGCGCGGGCCGGCTCCTGGGCTGGCCAGCCCTGCCTCAATGGGCGTCGAGCCAGCGGGCCACGTCCTGGTTGAGCCGGTCCTTCTCGAGGTCGACCGTGATGGCGTGACCCGACCGCTCGAACCAGCGAAGTGTCTTGTCGGTCGAGCCCAGGCGCTCCAGGATGAATGGCGCGTTCTCCGTCGCCACCGTGCGGTCGTGGCGTCCATGGAGCACCAGCGTCGGGACGCGTACCCGGGGAAGCTCGTCTTCCAGGATCCGCAAAAACTGGAGCAGGCTTTCGATGCAGACGGTCGGCCGGCGGGCATAGCTGTGCAGGGTAAGGACTGCCTCCCTGTCACCAAGATCCACGTCGTCTCCGGGCACGTGCCAGCGGACCAGGTACTTGAGTCCTCGCAACATGCGCAGTCGCCAATCCCGAAAGAACCGGGGCGAGCCCATTGCACCCATGGCGACCACGCCGCGGATGCCGGAATGGTTGGCCGCCAGGTGCAAAGCCATGCTGCCCCCCAGGGACTGTCCAGCCACGAAGACCGATCCGCAATCGCCCTGCAAGCTGGCCAGGGATTGCTCGGCTGTACGTGCCCAGTCACGCCAACGGGTCCGGGCCATCGCCTCCGGGGTCAGGCCGTGCCCGGCGAAGACCGGCGCCATCACGTCGTAGCCACGGCTGGCCAGGTGCTCAGCCAGCTCGCGTACTTCCGGGGGGGTCCCCGCGAATCCGTGCATGAGCAGGCAGCCACGCGTCCCGCCGCGCAGCCGAAAGGCCTGCAGGTGGCTCGGCTCGGTCGGGCTGCTCCAGATCGATCCGGTGGTTCGAACTGCCATCAGCTTCGAGTTTACGGGCCCCAGCGGGCGCAAGTTCGATCGGCAGAGCCCGGTTATACGGCCTGAGGGGTGATGACCTGATGGCAGTCGTGGGATGGGTGGTGGCCCTGGTGCTGGGCATCGTGCTGGCCCTGTTCTCCGTGCAGAACCAGCAGGCCGCCTCTGTCAACCTCTTCGGCGCTGTCTACGACAACATCCCTACCTGGGTGGTGATGCTTGGCGCCGCGACCCTCGGCGCCCTGATGGTGATCGTCATCAGCGTGGTTGACCGGCTTCGCTGGTTTGTCAGCAGCCGTCAGAGCAAAAAGCTACTCACCGAGCACAAAAAGATGATCGTCCAGCGTGACAACCGGATTCACGAGCTGGAGCAAGAGGTCTTCAGGCTCCGCGGAGCCGCGTGACCATCAGCCGATGACTCTTAAGGCCTGTCCGCAGTGCGGCTATCGCTACAATGCGCCCGAAAACCAGACCTGCGGGAAATGCAAGGGCTGGCTCGGCGGTGCCGCAGCAGCGGCGGCGGCGGCGCCGGCGCCGCGTCGATCGCTGATCCCCCAGACCATACCCGAGGCTCTCTGCTACCTGGCCCTCCCGGTGGGCGCCCTGTTCGGTTGGCCGTTGCCTTTCGGGGCCGCCTTTGGCCTGGTGGCGGCGGGCTTGATGGTGAAAGTTGTTCGGCTCGATATGGAGCGCTTTTCAAAAGGGCTGCTGCTGGGCATCGTGGCGGCCGGGATCTTCTTCACCTACCTGATGTTCCTGCTCGTGTTCAGCTTCTTCTACGGCTTGCTTGAACCGGTCCTCCAACCGATAGTAGGAAGGGCTTTCAAGCACTAGGCGAGGCCACCTGTCCTCGCGCTGGGCGGCTGCCCTCCCGGTCGCGCTTCTGGTTGCGGTGGTCAGCCTGCCGGCTTCGATTGGTCCGCGTGCCTCGCAGGCTGCTTCCGTCAGCATCGGCGTGAGGCAGGACAACTCCTTCCCTCTCCGGGGAAGGGCCAGGGTGGGGGATCCCGCGCTCCTCTCACTCGACATGGCGGCGGGGCAGGTGGTGGCAGCCAGCTTCTTCGGCCCGCGGATCACCCCCGGCCTTCGGCACCTGATCGTGGACGACAAGGTGGGAGCCGTTCTGATCTTTCGTGACAACTTCACCGATGCCGCGGGACTCAAACAGCTGACCTCAGACCTGCAGGCATTGGGCCGCGAGGCCGGCCTGCCCGCACCGCTGCTGGTGACCGTGGACGAAGAGGGCGGTCGAGTGATGCGAATCACCGACGGTGTGGCGCCCTTGCCGGCGGCCGCCGAACTGGGCGCCCAGGGGCCCGCCGCGGTGCGGACCGCCACCGCCGCCACCGCCACCGGTCTGCACGGCCTCGGCATCCAGCTGGACCTGGCGCCGGTCGCGGACCTGCGTACCAATCCGGCAGACGCTGTGATCGGCGACCGCTCGTTCGGTTCGGATCCGGCCCGGGTGGGGCCGCTGGTGGCAGCGGCCGTGGGAGGCATGCACGATGCCGGGATCGCGGCGACTCTCAAGCATTTCCCGGGCCTGGGCGGCGCCGCCGGGGATCCCCACAGCGCCATACCCACAGACCCGGAATCGCTGGCACAGTGGCAGGCGACCCAGGCGCTCAGCTTCAAGGCGGGGATCGATGCCGGCGCGGACGCGGTCATGACCACCGCCGTTTATGTGCCCGGTCTCGACCCGAGCCGTGTCCCGGCGCTCTTCTCGCGCCCGGTGGTCACCGGTCTGCTACGCGAGCGGCTTGGCTTTCAGGGGGTGATCGTGAGCGATGGCCTGGGCATGGGCGGGATCACCGCCCGCTACTCGCTGCCACAAGCAACCGTGGCGGCACTGCAAGCCGGTAACGACCTGGTTCTGCTGAACAGCGGCGACCCGGGATACCAGGAGCAGGCGATCCTCGCGGTCAAGCGTGCGGTCGCCGGCGGCGTGATCCCGATGTCTCAGTTGCAGGATTCCGCTCAGAGGGTGATCGCGCTCCGGACTCGATGGCCGGCCTGGGCCCCCGCGCCCGACGACCAACCGCCCGCATACGAGCCGAAATCTTCGGAAGTCGTGATCGGACACCGCTACTGAGTTCCCAGGCAAGGTCAGCTACCGAGCAGGGGCTCGATGACCGGCGCCATCGCCTCCATGTTTTTCTCGAACACCGTGACGTAGGAAATCCGCAGCCGGTCCCTGATCCGGCGCAACTTCTGCCGGATCTGGTCCCCGGTGCCGATCAGCAAGAGGGGAGACTCGAGGATCTCGTCGACGCCCAGCTTCCAATCGCCTATCAGCTTTGCGGCCGCGCCGGCTGCGTCATCTGTGACGATCACCTCCTGGACCAGGGTATTGAACTCGAGCTCTTCAAAGCGGGAGCCGGCCGCATCGCGTATCACCTCGAGCTTGTGATCGAATGCCGCCGCGGTCGCGTCCCCATCCTCGAGTGCCGACCCGTCTCGTTTTGAGCGGGGCATGATGCTGATGATGTCGGCCTGTGCGGCGGCGATGGTCAGCAAGCGGGTGCCGCCTCCGCCGATCAGGATCGGTGGGTGCGGTTGCTGGATCGGCTTGCAGGTCCCCTCCAGTCCGCTGACGGTGTAATGCTTTCCGTTCAAGGTCACCGCTTGGTCACCGAAGAGGCCCTTGATGATTGTGAGCGCCTCCGCCATCCGGTCGACCCGAGCGCCGCCATCGACGAATGGGATCCCTGTTTTGTCGTACTCCTCGCGCATCCATCCGGCGCCGATCCCGAACTCGAACCGGCCCGCGGTCAGGACGTCGACGGTGGCCGCCTCCTGGGCAAGGACGGCGGGATGCCGGAAGTCGTTGTCGAAGACGAAGCTGCCCACCCGCAGCCTGGTGGTGACCTCGGCGGCCAGCACCAGCGCCGGCCCGACCGACATCCGGGTGCCGATCAGATGGTCGGGCATGACCAGGCTGGAAAAGCCGAGTGCCTCGGCCCGACGAGCCTTGGTCACCCACTCCGCCTTCGACCCCGCGCCTCTCATCGAGACACCGAAGCGGAACGGTTTGCTCACGCAATCACGAATCCAGCCCGTTGCACCCGCACATCGATTCCCTCCCAGCGAAGGATCCGAGCCTTGACCTCGCTGCCGCCACCCGAGTACTCGCCGAGCACCCGGTCGGTGCGGACGACCCGGTGGCATGGGATCAGGATGGGGACCGGGTTGCGTGCCAGGGCGGTGCCCACTGCGCGTGCCGCGGCGGGCGCGCCGATCTGGACGGCCACCGCGCTGTAAGACCTGACCTGGCCGCGCGGGATGGCGCGGGTGGCATCCAGCACGCGCCGCTGGAATTTGCCCAGGCGCCCGGTGTCAACCGGATAGTCGAAGCGCGACCCTCCCTCGACCAGCGCGTGAATCGCGGTCCGAAGAGCGACCGGCGCGTCGGCCCGGCTGGGCTGATAGCCCATGTCCAGGATCCGACCCTCGAAGTTGATGCCGTGTCCACCAACCTGAGACAGGAGGACCGCGTCATCGAAGGCCACGAAAAGGGTGCCCACCGGCAGGAGAAACTCCGCGTAGCGGAGCCGGCCACCGGCCGGCTTGAACGGCCGCTCCAGGGCCCGGCCGACGAAATCCGCTTTCACCGATGGCGCCTCAAGCGCTCCGATCAACGCGTGCAGGACGTCTGTATCGCTACCGCTCACTGATAACCTCCCTCCACGATGTCGTCGGGCAATGCTGCCCGAACGCGGCGCGTGCCGCGATGAATCCATGCCTTGATGGTCCCGCTGGGGCGGTCGAGGATCTGCGCGATCTCCTCCGGTGGGTAACCGGCGTGATGGCGGAGCAGGATCGCCGCGCGCCAGTCCCTGGGGAGCTTTCGCAGCTCTGCATCGACCACAGATAGCAGGGCGCGCCGTCCGGCCGTTTCCTCGGCGTCGGGGCTGTGGCCCGCCTCCAGCGATAGACCGACGGGGACTTCACGCCGCTGCCGGCCCATCCGGCGCAACCGGTTGATCACCGATCGAAAGAGCCACGGCCGGATGTCCAGCTGCGAAAGCTGATCCGCGGGTTTACGCTGGAGCGTCTGAAACGCCTGGCTCAGGACATCCTGGAGCGCATCCTCACCGGCCGCGTGGTCCGGGGCGACCCGGACGGCGAAGGCGAGCAGGCCCGAAAGATGTGGGCGGACGAGTGTGCCGAAAGCCTCCCGATCGCCCGAGGCGACCTGCTCTAGCAGGGTTTCCTCGCCGGCCGCGGTCGCTGTCACCACCATGGGATACAGTCGTTGAGGCCCGGTCTGGTTGCGGGGCTAGCTGCTGGCGGCCGCCGCGGTCGAGGCGGGGGCGACGCCCCGCTCATCCCGCACCAACCAGTTGAGCGCGTTCACGTAAGCCTTGACTGCCGCCTCGAGCACATCCACGGACACGGCTTTCCCAAGCACCACCCGGCTCCCCTGGCTCAGGGTGACAACCGCCTCGCCCAGGGCGTCGCTACCGCGGGTGGCGGCGGCCAGGCTGAAGTCTTCGAGCTCGGGCGCAAGCCCGGTGATTTCCTGGACGGCGCGAAACGCCGCGTCCAGGGAGCCTGAGCCTGAGGCGCTCGCGCTCCGCAGCTCGCCGTCGATCTCGAGGGAAACGGTGGCGGAGCTGGAAACCCCGCTCTCGGCGTGGACCTGGAACTCGATCAGGGCAAACCGCCCGGGTGCCGCCCGGCCAAGCGCCTCGTCGGCAGCCAGCCGCAGGTCTTCTGGGTAGAGGGCGCGTTTGCGCTCCGCCAGGTTGAGGACCAGGGAGTAGACCGCGCCCAGGTCTCCCTCTGCCAAATCGATCCCCATCGCCGACAGTTCCTCGGCCAACCGGCGGCGGCCGGCGGGGCTGCCAACCTGCCCGAACTGCGGAGCGTAGCCGATGTCGGCCGGATCGATGAACGCCGGCGCCAGCGACTTGGGACGGCGTGGCGGGCTGAAGGCGGCCCGCGGAAAGGCGCTGCGTACGTCTTCGATCCATCTCTCCCAGCCGGAGTAGTCCATGGTGGCGAGCATCGCGACGTAAGCGTCGAACCGCACCAGCAGGGCTGCGGGCTGGTCGTGGTGCTTGACGATCAAGCTGGTTCCGCTCTCCTCGAGCGCCTTGAGGATGGGGTCGAGGTTTCGAGCGAGCTCCGAGGCGGGGATGACCTTTAACACGCCAGCCATCGTAGTCCCGTCCATGCGCTCGGTCAAACCCGAAACGGCAGGCCGCCCCTATGATCAGATCAGGCAGGTGCCCGCCCGAGCGACGACCGCGATTCTGCTTTCGGTGACGCTTGTCGCAGCCTGCCAACCGTCGTCGAGCTCCAGCCGCCAGACGCCTACGCCGACGGCGACCGCTGTCATGACCTGTCCGGCACGGGCCGCTTCCCCGGGAGGCCAGGTCATGCTTTCAGGCCTGGCGTCGCCGGACGACCTGGCCTTCGACGCTGAAGGCCGGCTGCTATTCGGCGACATCAAGAACGGCACCGTCTCGCGACTCAGCAGCACCGGGGTGGTCGAGCAAGTGGGGACCGGCCTGCAGGTGCCCGAGGGTATCGTGGCGCGACCTGACGGCCGGCTGCTGGTGGCCGAGCAGGGTCGCAACCGGATCGTGCTGCTCGATCCCTCAAACCAGGCTGTGACCCTCTGGCGGACGTTTGCAAACCGGACCGGCAAGGAGGGGATCGATGGTATCGGCCTGGACCCGCTCAGCGACGAGGTGATCGTGCCGGACAGCCCGAACGGAATTCTCTGGCGTGTCAGTCCGGACGGGGCGACCGCCCGCCGGATCGGAGCCGGCATGACCCGACCGGTCGGCACGGTCGTCGACCAGCAGGAGGCGGTGGTGGTCGCCGACGAGGGTGGGAGCGTCTGGAAATTCAGCGCCCCCTTCCAGCAGCGGCGGATTGCCAGGCTGCCCACACCGGATGACGTGGTGGTCGATCACGGCGGCAACCTGTTTATCAACACCCTGGGCGATGGGTCGATCCACATGATCGATCCGGCCGGCCACCAATCGGTGGTTCTGCGTGGCTTGCAGAGTCCGCAAGGACTGGCGCTCGACGGAGCCGACAACATTGTCTATACGGATACCGGCGGGTCGATTGGCCGGCTTGCCCGGACCTTCTTTCTGGACCGGCCCGTGGTCACCAAATCCGGCCAGGGGCTGGTAGTGATCTGTCCCGCGCTGCGGCGGGCTGGCGGATATACCGACCCACTCGAGTTGAGTGTGGTGCCGTCTACCGGCGTGACTGTGGTCAGCCTGGTTCAACCCAGCGGCGATCAGTCGGGCCAGGTCGAGGTCCGGCGGGCCGCCGGGGCGGCCGCCTTCGTCGACCTACGATTGCGGGCCGGCTTGCTTGAAATCCGGCAGCGCGTCCCGCTTCCCTGAGTAGACTTTCCACATGCCCCTGACCAAGGCGGGCCTTGAAGATGTGATCGCGGCCAACTCGGCCATCTGCGACATCATCGGCCCCGAGGGCAAGCTCACATATCGCGGTATCGACATCCACGACCTGGCCAGGCACTCCTCGTTCGAGGAGACCACCTACCTGCTCTGGTTTGGCCATCTGCCATCGCAAGAGGCGCTTCGGCAGTTGTCTTCGGACCTGGCGGCCCATCGGGCCCTACCCCGCGAGGTTCTCGAGCTGATGCGGCAGTTTCCCCGGGGGGCGACTCCGATGGATTCTCTTCGGACGGCGGTGTCCGCCCTTGCCTTTTACGACCCTCAAGCGCACGACGCCTCCAACGACGCGAACGTACAGAAGGCGATCCGGGTCACCGCCCAGACCGCCACCATCGTGGCGGCGTTGGAACAGCTCCGCCGCGGACGCCAGCCGGTGGAGCCGAGTGCCCGGGGCAGCCACGCGGAAAACTTCCTGCGGATGCTATTCGCCGCCGAGCCAGAGCCGATCCAGGTGCGCGCCATGGACCTGGCCCTGATCCTGCACGCCGACCACGAGCTGAACGCCTCGACATTCGCGGCGCGCGTCACCGCAGCCACCCTGGCGGACATGTATTCGGCGGTGGTCTCCGCCATCGGAGCCCTGGCTGGCCCCCTCCACGGCGGCGCCAACGAGCAGGTGATGAAGATGCTGCAGAAGATCGGCGAGCCGGCCCGGGTCGAGGCCTTCGTCACCGAGACGCTCCAGGCACACAAGAAGGTCTCCGGTTTTGGCCACCGCGTGTATCGGACGGAGGATCCGCGCGCCACTCACCTGCGGCAGATGTCACGGGAGCTTGGTGAGAAAGCTGGCAACCTGCGCTGGTATGAGATCTCACGCAAGCTCGAAGAGGTGGTCATGGCGCAGAAGCACCTGTATGCCAATGTCGACTTCTATTCCGCTTCGACCTACTTCATGATGGGCATCCCGACCGACCTCTTCACGCCCGTCTTCGCGGTCAGCCGGGTGTCGGGCTGGACCGCGCACATCCTCGAGCAGTACGCGGACAACCGGCTGATCCGTCCGCGTGCCGAGTACATCGGGGAGAAGAACGTCCCCTACGTGCCCATCGACCAGCGGGTCAAGGCTGCCAGCTAGCCCGCCCACCTTCCGTTATATTATTTGCGCTCGGCTGAGGCCGGGCCAGGAGTCGCAAGGAGGTCGTTCAAGCTCGTCCTACTGCTAAACGCTTCACTTCAGCCGCTGAACGTAATCAGTAAGCGGCGGCTGGTCGTCCTGCTGACCAAGCAGCGCGTCACCTTCATAGACGACGCCGCTCGGCAGGCTGTCGAGCTGGCTATCGAACGCCGTTGCTTTGGTGAGGATGTCGTTATCGTCCGGCTCCTCGCCAACATCCAGATCCCCCGCCGGATGTTGCGCGCCAACCGGCGTAACCTTCTCCTCCGCGACGATGGCATGTGTCAGTACTGCGGGAAGTCCATGCCCTCTTCCCACCTGTCGGTCGACCACGTTGTCCCGACCTCACGTGGCGGCTCGGCGAGGAGCTGGGAAAACCAGGTGATTGCCTGCCGCCGCTGTAACGGACGCAAGGGCAACCGGTTGCTGAGCGAGGCGGGGATGCGGCTGGTGCGTCCTCCACGGGCGCTCACCCAGGAGTACGCGCATCTGATCTTCCTGCGCTACCCGCAGCTAAAACACGCCTACGACCGGCTGCTCACCAGCGCCCGCGCCCTGGCCTGATCCAGGCCCGAAAGTTCCCGCCGTCCCGCCGGTTATGACGATGTGTCGGTGCGGCTGCTCGGGGTCTTCGCGCATCCGGACGACCAGGCCCTGCTTTGTGGCGGCACCCTTGCCCGCTATGCAGACGGCGGCGCAGACATCGTCACCGTCTGCCTGGCAGGTGCAGGAGCAGATCGGGGAAGCACCATCGCCAGCGCCCACCGTCTGGGAATCCGTGACGTGATCGTCACGGACTACGCGAGCGGTGAGCTGCCGGAGCGTGGGACCGAGCTCGATGCGATCTGCATCGACCTGCTCCGCTCTCTTCAGCCGGATGTGGTAATCACGTTCGGGCCGGATGGGATGAACCGGGAGCAGGACCACCTGGCAGTCCACGCCAGCATGGCACGCGCCTTTTTTTCGCTAGACCGAGGACGCCGCTCGACTAGTCCCCTGACCAAGCTCTACTACGGGGCCTGGCCGCAGCAGCATCTGCGACGTGCGCTCGGTGCTTTGCGCGCTCGCGGAGTGAGCACCGATTTCGTTCCCGACCTCGAGCGCTGGGGCACGCCCGACAGCTCGGTCACGACCATCATCGACGTCGGAGGTCAGCTCGACCGCAAGCTGGCGGCCATCCTGGACCAGTCTCCGCCGTCCTCCCCGTCCCCGTTCCGGAATCTCTCGGGGGACATGCTGGCCGACCTCTGGGGTCACGAGTTCTACCGGCGGGCGTACCCGGATCCTTGGGTGACCGGGGTGATCGAGCGTGACCTGCTCCGGGGCCTGGCCACCCGGCCGCTCGGCGCGTCGGCGCAGGATACCGCGAAGGCGTCCTGAAGCCGCCATTGCCGCGCCGGGGCATCCAACTTTCCTGATAGTGTCATTGACATATTTACCCGAAACCGGGTACAACTAGGTTGAAGTCTTTCAACCATGGGAGGAGTCATATGGATCTCATCGTCTTTCTGATCATTGGCGGTCTGGCCGGGGCCGTGGCCGGGCGGGTCGTCAGTGGGCACGGATACGGAATTTTGATGGATATCGTGGTGGGCGTCATCGGGGCATTCATCGGAGGCTGGATCTTCTCGCGGTTGCTGAACCTGACCGGCGGCGGGCTCATCATCAGCTTCCTGGCGGCTCTTGTCGGGGCCGTCATCCTGCTTTGGGTTATCCGGTTGGTATCCGGGGGTTCGGCCAGGGTTTAGCCATTACCTCCTTCGCTGAAAAGGCGGGTGCACGACAGCGCCCGCCTTTCTTTTTGATCGGACTGCTGGTGGTCGTGCTACTCGCCGGGGCGGCCTATGCGGCCTATGCGGGGGCCTCGCTGTACGTTCACCTGCACCATGGGGGAGACGGCCTGGTCAGCGCCCAGGCCAAGCTCTCCGCCGGGCTGCGGTCGGGCACGCCGGAAGCGATTCGGGGCGCCCAGTCCGACCTGGCCGGAGCCGGTCATGACTTCTCAGCGGCGTACGGCAGCGCTCGCGACGACCCGGCGTTCAGGCTGCTGGGCGGCTTGCCCGCCACAGGCGGGCAGGTGGAGGCCAGCCTGCACCTGGCAGCCATCGGAGAGGACCTCACCCGGGCGGGGCAGGCGGTCGCCCAGATCAGTCTCGAGATCGTAAACCTCAGGCAGGCCTACGCAGGCCGCAGCCTCACGCCCGAGGACCTGCAGGCCCTGCTCCAAAAAGCGGAGGAGCTCACCCGCCTTTACGGTGCGTCAGCCCGCCTCATAGGTGATGACCTGCGAGCTGCTCACCAGGAGCGCAGCCAGGTGGTGACGGCCAACCTGGTGCCGCCGCTCAAAAGCGCCTACTACAGAGTTGATGAGGCGCTCAGCCGGGCGGACCAGGCCTTCGTGCGGTTCCAGGACGTGCGGCTGCTGCTCTCTCAATTGCTGGGGGTGTCGATTCCCGGCTGAGGGGCGGGTTTAGCGGGCCCGCGTCCAAAAACTCGTTGTGCCCGTGGCAATGGCGCGACCGATCTGTAACGCAACCTGTCACAGTGCTCTCAGATAATTCTCGGCGATGGCCGCTGCCCGAAATGCCCTGCGCAACGCCCGGCGTCGCACCCAGGACCCAGCAGAAAGCCTGATCAACCTCGGCAACGAGCGGCTCACCGGCCTTTTCCGCTGGACCCTGCTGATCTTTGCGGTCATCCTCAACAACCTGAATGCCGCCCCCGGCTACGATCAGGGACAGGTCAACGCCATCCTGGCCGCCTGGGGCGTGGTCTGTCTGTCCACCCTGCTCCTGCTCTTCCTCCACCGCACGCCCGGGCGCGCCTTCAGCTACACGACCACCGGCGTGGACATGCTGGTCGCCACCATGATCACCTACGCCTCGGGCGGATACACCAGCCCGCTGGCAAGCCTGTTCTTCCTGGTGATCACCGTGTCGGCGCTGAGGTTCGGGGCCGCGGGGTCGATCCTCACCGCGGCCATCGTCGCCATCCTCTACCTGACCGCGGGTGCGGTAGCACCTCTGCAGGCCGGGACCTATATCGCCACCTTCGGCCTCGACCGGGTCACCATCCTGCAGCGTCTGTTCCTGTTCGTGGTGGTCGCCGTGCTCGGATCGGTGATGGCCAAAGCGGTCTCCGCGCACCAGGAGCTGATCACCCGGCGTGACCTCGAGGCCAAGCTGATGACCGAGGTCAACATGGCCCTGGCCAATGCCATCGAGGCCAAGGACTCCTACACCCGCGGCCACTCCGAGCGGCTGGCCAAGCTTGCCGGCGCCTGCGCCGAGCGGATGGGGCTCTCCCGGGACGAGGTTAGCGCGGTCCGGCTCGGCGCCATTCTCCACGACGTGGGAAAGATCGGGATCCCCGACCGTATCCTGCGTCAGTCGATGGCGCTCACCGAGGACGAGATGGCGTGGATGCGGCGGCATCCGCAAATCGGTGCCGACATCATCGGGCCGGTCGAGGGTTTGCATCACGTCGCGCCTCTCATCCGCCATCACCACGAGAAATGGGATGGTACCGGCTATCCGAGCGGTTTGAAATCGGAAGAGATTCCGCTGGGCTCGCGCATCATCTCGGTGGCCGACGCCTTCGAAGCCATGGTCGCCGACCGAATCTATCGTCCCTCCCTGGGCTTGAACAAGGCACTCGACGAGCTTCGCACGGGCCGGGGGAGCCACTTCGATCCGAAGGTCGTCGACGCATTCCTGGACCTGATCGCGACGGACACGGTCCACCTCCCGCTGCCCACCAAGGAACAGGGTCAGCGGCCGTTGCCGGCCCGCCCGGACGAAGCCCCGGCACAGACAGCGGCTTAATCGCGGCCTCACTGGGGCGCCCGGCTCAAAGGGAACGCTAGTGTTACTCCGCATGGAAGTGGCGAGCGGGGTGATCCGAATACAGCTCCCGATGCCCTTCGAGCTCAAGCACGTCAACGTCTACCTGCTTCGCGACGGAGACGGCTACACGCTGGTGGACACCGGCCTTCAGACCGAAGAGTCGCGACAGGCACTGACCCGCGGGCTGGACGAGGTCGGCGTCCCCCTCAAGCGGATCACCCGCATCCTGATCACCCACATCCACCCGGACCACTTCGGCCTGGCGGGCGAGCTTCGGGAGCGCTCTGGGGCTGAGCTGGTGATCCATCGCCTGGAGGTCGCGCTGATGGAGCCGCGCTATGCGGGGGCGGAAGACCTTGTCCAGGATGTCGCCCGCTGGCTTCACGTCAACGGGGTTCCAGAGGCGGAGGCGGAGTTTCTCAAGTCAGCCTCGATGGCAGCCAGGGAATTCGTGTCGGTGGTAGAGCCCGATTCGCTCCTGGAGGGCGCCGAACGCCTGGCCCTGGATGGCGAGGACATCCAGGTGGTCTGGACGCCCGGCCACTCACCGGGCCACTGCTGCTTCTTTCTGCCCTCGCGCAGGCTGCTCCTCTCTGGCGATCATCTCCTCCCGAAGATCAGCCCGAATATCGGCCTGCACCCGCAGTCGAGCGCCGATCCGCTGGGCGACTACCTCCTATCGCTCGATCGGGTGGCGCGGCTGGACGTCGACCTGGTACTGCCCGCCCACGGTGACCCATTCAGTGACCACACCGGTCGGATTGCGGTCATCAAGAAGCATCACGAGGAGCGCAAGCTGACCCTCCTGGGGCTGGCGACTTCTCCGCAAACCGGTTGGGAGCTGGCATCGAAGCTGTTTCACGGCATCATGGAGCGCAATGTCTTCCAGCAACGCCTCGCCCTGCAGGAGACACTGGCTCATTGCCAGTCTCTTGCCGATGACGGCCGGATGCAGAAGCGTTTTACGCGGGACCGGGTGCGCTGGCAGGCCTGACCGCACGCTCGGCTTCGACCTCGAAGACGAAGCGGAGCACCCGATCAACAACCGCATCGAACTTCTCGGAGTGAACCTGGTGCGCCGCGCCGTCGAAAATTTCGATGGTGGAATGAGGAAGGATCCGGTGTAAGGCTTCGGCCTCCTTGACCGGCACCATCCGATCCTGGCTCCCGTGAACGATGAGCACCGGCGCGCCAACCGCCTTCAGGCGGTCGCAGGCATCGTGATTGCGGGCGGCCTGGTCCTGGCGCTGGACCGCGTGAAGGGGCATCTTGCCGAATCGTTTTGCGTCTTCGCTCACCCAGTCGGGGTGCCGGAGGATGAACTCCGGCGCATAGAGGCCGGCAAAGCGGCGGAGCGGATTGTTGGCGAGCGCGGGATTCGCCTGGTTTGGCGATCCGGTTTCGCTCGAACCCCGGCAATGGGTGGCGCCCAGGATCAAGCTGCGGACGGACTCAGGGTGGGCGAGGGCAAGTTCCTGCAGGATCATTCCGCCGAGCGAGAGACCAAACCAGTGTGCCGAGCGCTCGCCCGCGGCCTCGAGCACGGCCAGGGCGTCATCCGCCATCAGCCGGGTCGTGTATGGAGTGTCCGGTTTGTCGGAGGCTCCGGAACCGCGGTTGTCGATTGCGATCACGCGGAGCCGCTTGGCGAGGACCGGGATGTATCGCCACCAGGCTCCCTCGATGTCCGAGGTCTTTCCGCCGACCAGCACCAGAGGCGGACCATGGCCCTCGACCAGGTAGTGCAGCCTGGTGCCGTCGGGCGCGGTGGCGATCACCGGCGAGCGACTAGCATTGCTTCATGGAGGGGCCGCCTGTGCAGCCCAGCAGCGTGCCCGATACGGCCTGGCGTGCGCTCCGCGAGTTGGATCCGCAGGTTGAGGAGATGGCCGACCTCGCCAGCTGCCTGGCGCTTGCCGAGCTCCGGTTTCGGATGTTGTTCGGTGACATCCTGCCGCGGTTCGGCGAGGCTGACTCAACCGACCTGGGGGGTGAGGCGGATGTGCTCGCCGATGCCCACCACGCCCTGACCCTGTTGCAAGAGAGCCTGCACGTGAGCTCCAAGCGGATGCTCGACGTGCTGGATCGTGTCAGTCGTGAGCTCGGGGAGTAGCCGGCCCTAGAGGCCCTGGCGGTCGAGCCGCTCCCAGGGTGGGTGCTCGCTTCCCAGCTCGCGCTTGATCTCGGTCGCGCGGTCCACATTGTCGAGGCTGTCCTCAGCTGATTGTGGCGGCGTGACCTGCCAGGGGGCAGGTTCGTAATGCGAATGCTGTACCGGCGGGCGAAAACCCCAGGCCCGATCTGGCATCACGCCGGCTCGCTGGCGTAGTTGCAGGGCGGGCTGATCTTCCTCGACGGTGACGAGCTCGCCACCCGCCCCGGTGCGTAGTGTCATTACCAGGCCGGCGGCGATGATGACCAGCACGTAGCCGCCCATGAAAATGACGGCGATGTCGACCAGGTTCACCGAGTGACCATTGTAGGGTGTCGAATTCGGGGCCGGCTGCTTGACGCCTACACTGGAGATGCGCGAACTCGCGCAGGAGGACGACGATGGCCACAGCGACCGCGACCACACGCAGCCGGCTCGAGGAGATCCTCGGAGCCGATGCCAAGCCTCTTCTCGACCATGAGTGCAAGACGGTCCTCAAATCGCAGCTCCACCTGCCGGGGCCTACGTTCGTGGACCAGGTCTGGACGCTGAGCGACCGGCCAACCCGCGTCCTTCGCAGCATTCAGTCTCTGTTTGACAACGGCCGGCTCGCCGGAACCGGTTACCTGTCCATACTGCCGGTCGATCAGGGGATCGAGCATTCCGCCGGCGCATCCTTCGCGGCCAACCCGGAATACTTCGACGGCGAGAAGATCGTCGAGCTCGCCCTGGAGGGGGGTTGCAATGCGGTGGCATCAACCTTCGGAGTGCTCGGCTCGGTGGCGCGCAAATATGCGCATCGAATCCCATTCATCTGCAAGATAAACCACAACGAGCTCCTCACCTATCCCAACAAATACGACCAGATCATCTTCGGCACGGTGAAACAGGCCTGGGAGCTGGGCGCCGTCGCCCTGGGCGCCACCATCTACTTCGGCTCGGCCGAGTCCGACCGCCAGATCCAGGAGATCGCGGTTGCCTTCCAGGCGGCCCACGAGCTGGGCATGGCGACCGTGCTCTGGTGCTACCTGCGCAACTCCGCCTTCGTCAAGGACGGCGTCGACTACCACCTGGCCGCGGACCTGACCGGCCAGGCCAATCATCTGGGCGTGACCATCGAGGCCGACATCATCAAGCAGAAGCTGCCCGAGACCAACCGCGGCTTCGAGGCCTTGAAGTTCGGCAAGACCACCTCAAAGGTCTACGACAAGCTGTCCAGCGACAACCCGATCGACCTGACCCGCTACCAGGTGATCAATTGCTATCTCGGCCGCAGCGGCCTGATCAATTCCGGTGGTGCATCCTCGGGCGAAAGCGACCTGAAAGAGGCGGTCAAGACCGCCGTCATCAACAAGCGAGCGGGCGGTATGGGCCTGATCACCGGGCGCAAGGCCTTCATGCGGCCCATGCGTGACGGGGTTGCCATCCTGAACGCGGTGCAGGACGTCTACCTGATGGACGAGGTCACGGTCGCCTAAACTTCGCGACACGACCGCTATCACGCAATCCGCACCTGAGGCTGCCTGATCACGTGCCGGAGCCGTGAGAATATTCGAAGCCGATGGCTCTGGCGGCTCGCCTCGATGCGTTCCGGCGCCGCTGCGATGAGCTGACCAGCCTGCATGCGGGCTATCCCTACAACCTGGCCTACGACTACACGCCTCTGCTGCCCTTCTTCCAGTACACCATCAACAACCTCGGCGATCCCTACGTCAACGGCAACTACGGCATCCATTCGCGCGAGTTCGAGCGCGAATGCCTGGCCTGGTTTGCCCGGCTCTACGGCCTGGAAGACCACTGGGGTTACGTCACCAGTTGCGGAACCGAAGGCAACCTGTACGGCATCTTCCTCGGCCGCGAGCGGTATCCGGACGCTGCCCTCTACTTCTCAAGGGATACGCACTACTCGGTCCACAAGGCCGCCCGGCTCCTCCAGATCGCGCCCGTGGCGATCGATTCGCAGTCGAATGGCGAGATCGACTACGCGGACCTGGAGGCGCAGGTGGCGCGGCGCGGAAGTCGTCCCGCCATCGTGAACGTCAATCTCGGGACTACTCTGAAAGGCGCGGTCGATCGCATCGACCGGGTGGCGACCATCCTGGACGGGGTCGGCGTGCCCTTTCACCTCCACTGCGACGGGGCGCTCGGCGGGTTGCTACTTCCCTACATTCAGGGCTCGCCGGCAATCGACTTCACCAATTACCCGATCGGCAGCATCGCGGTCAGCGGCCACAAATTCATCGGATCGCCGATCCCGTGCGGGATCGTCCTGGCCAGGCGGGCACACGTCAAGCAGATCGAAACCGCGATCGAGTACATCGGCAGCACCGACACCACCATCATGGGCTCGCGCCAGGGCCTGGCCGCGCTCTTTCTCTGGTACGCGATTACCGATCGCGGTGATCGCTTCGCCGAGGAGGTGGCGACCTGCGTGGGAAATGCCGAGTACCTGCGCGATGGGCTCGCCGAGCTGGGCCTGGACCCGCTGCTGAACGCCTGGTCCAACACGGTCGTCTTCCGCAAGCCGTCCGCCGACCTGTGCCGCACATGGCAGCTGGCCACCCAGGGCGAGCTCGCTCATGTGGTGGTGATGCAGAACATCGGCAGGACCAAGATCGATTCGCTGCTCGAGGACCTATCCGGAGCCCGCGACCGCCAGCCCCGGGCCGCAGTCTCCTAGTACTGCCTCTTTTGCGCGCGTTACGGCGCGCGGGGCCGGACTAGAATCGGCGCATGCCGCGCCTTCGCGCTACCGACTCAGGACAGGTCTACAACATCGACCTCCCCGAGCTGAAGGTGACCCGCGACCAGGACGGGATCTATGTCCTCCATGGCCGTGGCCACTTCCAGGCCTTCGAGACGCGCGAGGAGGCCTTCGCCCGTAAGAAGGAAATCGACTACGCGACTTTTCGCTGAGTAGCTAGGGGTCGCCCATCCAGTCGGCAGCGTGGGGGAGGGGATGGTGGCCGTGGGTGGGCTGGAAACGCAGCACACGTTCGATATCTCGCTCTCGGTAAAGGCGCTCGCGGCGGATCCCCTGCCTGTAGCTCTTGAGGACCCCGCGGCTGACGTAGGCGTAGAGGGTGGCTGGCTTGACGCCGAGCATGGCGCAGGCCTCGGTTGAACTCAGATACGGCTCACCCTGTATTTGGATCACGACTAATCAATGTATTGCAATGCAAATCAATGTACGCGTACAATTATCGCATGGCAGATGGATCGACGCCAAACCTCTTCCGGGACAGCTTTCCCTACTCGAGGGTGCCGCCTTTCCGATTCGAGGCCGACCCGGTACGCATGGCCCTCCCGAAGGACGTGTGGATCACAGACACCACGTTTCGGGACGGTCAGCAGGCCCGGGCGCCTTATACCGTCGACCAGATCGTCCACCTCTACGACCTCCTGGCTCAACTCGGCGGACCGATCGTCCGCCAGACGGAGTTTTTCGCTTACACCGACAAGGATCGCGAGGCGATCAACGCCTGCCGCCTCCGGGAGGGACCCGAAGTGACCACCTGGATGCGGGCGTCGAAAGACGATCTGCGCGTCGTTCAGCCCACCGGCGTCAAGGAGACCGGCATCCTGATGTCCGCCTCCGACTACCACATTTTTCTCAAGATGAAGCGCACTCGCGAACAGGCGATGAACGACTACGCGGATATCGTGCAGGCCGTGATCGACTCCGGCATCAGGCCGAGGTGTCATCTCGAGGACCTGACCCGGGCCGACCTCGACGGATTCGTAGCGCCCCTGGTCGCCCGCCTGAACGAGCTGGGCTCGAGGGCGGGCGTACCCGTGAAGTTCCGGCTCTGCGACACCATGGGCTTCGGACTGCCCTGGGCGGAAGCCTCGCTGCCCCGAGGTGTTCCCCGGCTGGTGCGATTTTTCACGGACACGCTCGGAGTCTCTCCGGAAAATCTCGAATGGCATGGCCACAATGACTTTCACCGCGGCGAGGTGAACACCGTGACCGCCTGGTTGTATGGTTGCGCCGCCGCGAACGGCTCATGGTTCGGCTTTGGCGAGCGAACCGGAAACCCCCCGCTCGAGGCGCTGGTTATCGACTACCTGGCGCTCAAGGGCGATCAGCCCGGCGTCGACCCGCGCGCCATCACCCGGGCCGCAACTTATTTCCGCGAGGAGCTGGGCACACCTCTGCCGGCCAACTATCCGTTCGCCGGGGCGGGCTTCAACGTGACCAGCGCCGGCATCCACGCCGACGGCCTGATGAAGAACGAGGAAATCTACAACATTTTCGATACCGCGAAAATCCTCGATCGCCCGCTCGGCATCACCGTCAATGACCGGTCGGGGCTCGCCGGTGTCGCCTACTGGGTCAACACGACGATGGGGCTCAAGGGGTCCCGGCAGCTGGCCAAGGACGACCCGGCCATCGTTGCCATACACGCCGAGGTCGAGCGCCAGTACCGGGGTGGGCGCACCACGGGGTTCTCGCCCGACGAGATGCTCGCTCTGTCACGCCGCCATCTCGGCGCTGTCACGAACGCCCGCGACCGATCCAAGTAGGAAAAGTTACTTCGGGCGACCCGTTGCAGCAGGGTGGCCACCTGCAAACGTTGCGGCTCAGCGATCCCTCTGGGGCTCAAGGACTGCGACATGTGCGGGCCGGTCACAACGGCGCCGTCCCAGCCGTGGCAGCCGCCGGTAAACCCGGCGCCGGCCCAGCCGGCGTCCTGGCAGACATCGCCGCCCGCTCAGACCGAATCCTGGCAGCCTCAGCAGGCGGCGCCGGAGCCCCAACCGCAGTCATGGCAGCCCGCCGTTCCGGCTCCCCCGCAAACCTGGAACGTGGTTCCAACCGCCTCGTCAGGCGCCGACTTCGCGGCTGCAGCGCCGCCTCCGCCCCCCACGCCGCCTGCCCCTATCGACCCGTCCTACGCCGGAGGCATGATGCCGCCGGCAATCCCGCCGGTGACGGTCCCGCCCGGGCCGTCGTGGTTGCGCCGCAACCTTGGATTGGTGGCGGCCGGAGCCGGCGTGCTGGCTCTGGCAACGGTGGGGGCCCTGGCCCTGGCGCTGATTCTCAAGCCCGCTGCCTCGGTCGGCAAGCTGATCCCCTCGAGCGCCGACGTCTACGTGAGCGTCGCGCTGGACCCTTCTATGACCCAGAAGATCAACCTGGTCAACCTGGTCCACAAGTTCCCTGATTTCAAGACCGACGCCGACATCACCCGCCAGCTCAACGCCGCCTTCAAGGGAGAGGACATCTCCTTCACCAGCGACGTCCAGCCCTGGCTTGGGCCCGAGGTGGGCGCCATGTTCCAGCTCAAGGACAAAGCTCCGATAGCGATCGTGGCGCTTTCGCGTGACGATGCCAAAGCCCAGGCCATGCTGAGCAAGCTCCGCACCGGGACCTGGGGGCGTAAGCAAACCTGGAAGGATCAGACCTACGCCGGCATCATCATCTCCGTCGGGACCCCACTTCCGGGCGGATCCAAAGAGCCGACCGCTTACGCATACGTCGACCACGCGGTGGTGCTCGCCAACACAGATGCGCTGATCCGCGAGATCATCGATACCGACCAGAACAAGCACGTGCGCCTGGTCGATACGGCTGCATACAAGGCGACGCTTAGCCAGCTGCCCAGCGACCGGTTGGCGCTCCTATATGTCAACGGCACCTCCGTCGTGAGCTATGTCAAAGATCAGCTCAACAAGAACGCCAGCACGACCATCACCATCCCGGCGGGAACGCTCGACCAGTTGAGCGCCTTCCAGAGCCTCGGTTTCACCGTCTCGGCGAAGAGCAACGGAATCGCTGGCGACCTGCAGGTCCGGATCGACTCCTCCAAGCTGGACGCCGCCACCAGGGCTGCCCTGAACGTGCCCTCGCACCAAAACGGGACAGTGTCCTGGGTGCCGCAACACTCGTATGGACTGCTCGCCGTGATCGGTCTGAACCGAGGGCTACAGCAGGCGGTTGACAAGTGGGCTGCGTCGGACAGCACTGCCAGCCAGGCCCTCTCGGCGATGGGCATCAGCGGGCCAAACGGTTCGCTCGCCCACATGACGGGGGACGCCAGCCTCGAGTTTGGCGGCGATTCCCAGCTGGCCGCCGGCTCGGTCCTGATCGGAACCGATGACGAGGCCAGCATGAGCCGGACGCTGACCAGTTTCATGAACTTCGCCGCGCTCGGCTCAAAGGGGGCGCCGGCATCCCAGCGAAGCACCGTGAAGACCCAGGTCTACCGCGGGGTCACGATGACGATCCTTAACGAGCCCGACCTTGGCACCTACGGCGTCAGTCCGACGGTTGCCGTGAGCGGCGGGGTGGGCATCATCGCCAGCTCGCCCCAGGAGATGAAAGCCCTGCTCGACGCTCATGCTCTGGGGCATGGCATCGCGTCATCGGCCAATTTCAGCGCCGCCACCCGGGAGATCTACTCCGACTACGACAGCCTGTTCTACTTCGACCTGGCCCAGTTCACCACCTCCCTTCGCACCTTCTTCAAGAACAGCGACCCACTTCAGCTGGACGCGCAGCTCGGCAAGGCCACCCCGGTCAAGGCCGTCATTGTCGCCGCGCAGGCGGCCAGCGACAGGCTTTCCGAGCGGATCTTCGTCCTGATCGACGACACCAGCAAGACCTGATTTCGGCGGGCTTCCCGACCTCTGCTACGATCGCGCTGTCGACGCCACGCCGCCCCAGCCCGCACCCGCCTCTCAACCCGAACCCCCGCCCGGCACGCCTGCCGGAGGCCAGGTAAAAGCAACCGCCCGCCGCGGTTTTCGACCCGCTCGGCGGGAGGTCATCATCGCGGGCCCCGCCCTGGTCCCCCTGGCGGTGGTCCTCCTGGCTGTCTTCTGGTTCATCCTCAAGCCGAGCTCGAACATCGAGAAGATGACGCCAGAGACAGCGGACGTCTTCGTGACCGCCTACCTCGACCCCTCGCTCGACCAGAAGATGAACCTGGCCAACCTGGTCCACAAATTCCCGAAGCTGCAAAACGACCAGCAGGTCAGCAAGAGCATCAGCGACGGCCTCAACCAGGCCTTCGTGAACGCGGGACTCTCGTTCGACATCGACATCAAGCCCTGGCTCGGCTCGCGGATCGCGTTCGCCCTCCAAACAGGCACTAACGTTCCGGCTGCGGTGCTGGTGGATTCGCGCGACGACGGGAAAGCCAAGGCCTTCCTCAATCGCATCCGCAAGATCGAGGAGGGCAAGGGTAAGACCTGGAGCGACACTACTTATCAGGGGGTCACCATTTCCATCGGGACCACTTCTGCCGATACCACTGCCCAACCGGATGTCTACGCATACCTCGACCGAACCGTGGTCATCGGTAACTCGGAGTCGCTGGTCAAGGAGCTGGTCGACACCGACCAGGGAAAGAAGCCCCGCTTGGTCGACTCCTCGGGCTACAAATCGATGAGCAGCGTTCTCCCCTCGGACAGGCTGTTGCTCCTCTATGTGAGCGGCAAGCGCCTGATTGGCCAGCTGAAGGATCAGCTCCAGAAAACGCAGGCGGGCGGCACGCCGATTGCCACCGACCAGATCAACCAGCTCGATGCCTTCACCGGCCTTGGCTTCACCATCAGCGCCAGGTCCGATGGTCTCGCGGGCGACCTCGAGCTCAAGATCGATTCCTCCAAGCTCAACGCTGCGAGCCGAGCGGCCCTGACCGCCTCATCGGGACGCAATCGCCTCCTGAGCTGGGTTCCGGCACGGGCTTACGGGCTCTTCGCAGCCACCGGCCTGAAGCAGTCGCTCCAGACCGGTGCCGACCAGGCGCTGGCATCGAGCCCCGACGCCAAACAGACCTTTGACCAGATGGGGTTGACCGGGACAAATGGAGCGCTCGCCCACCTGACGGGCGACATGGCACTGGAGGTCAGTCCGGGCTCGGCGGCGGCGCCCGGCGGAACCCTGCTCGTCGGCACCGACAGCGCCGGCAGCCTGCAGAACTTCCTGGACAAGCTGGGCACCACCCTGGTCGATTCGGGCTCCGTAGCAGACCTGAAGGTGCAGACCCAGGCCTACAAAGGCACCACCATCACCTCCCTGACTGCGCCCTCCCTGACGGACCAGGGCTATGCCCCGGCGTACACGGTGACCGGCGCCGGCGTTGCCATCATCGGTTCCTCGCCGGAGCAGGTGCAGGCGGCCATAGACGCGAACCAGGCTGGCCCGGCGTTGCCTTCGGCGGCCAAGTACAAAACGGCGGTCGGCCGGGCCGACCAGGATGCCGGGACGGTCCTGTACGTCGACATCAGTGAAGCCGCCCGGACCGTGCGGGGAGCCCTCAGCGGGGATCAGTTGAGCAGCTACGACCGGGATGTGGCTCCAAACGTGCAGCCTCTGAGCGCCTTCATCCTGACCAGCAAGAACCAGTCCGACCGGGTCTCGGAGAAGGTCTTCCTCCTGATCCAGTAGGCATTCGTTCTCGATAAGCCATCACCGGCCTTCCTGCCACGCGGGTGCGCGTGGTAGGGTTATGACTGACATGTCAGTCAGTTCGAGGCAGGAAGCTCCGACGCTGACCGAGAGGCAGTGGCTGCGCCGCGGAGAGTTGCTGGCGGCAGCTCGCCAGGTATTCGAACGCGACGGCTACCACGGCGCCGCCGTCAGCTCGATCGTCCAGAGCGCCGGGCTATCCCAGGGAGCCTTCTACCTTTACTTCACCGACAAGAAGGCCATCTTCCTGGCGCTGCAGGAGGAGATGGCGGCGCTGTTGCGGCGGCGAATTTACTGGGCGACGAAAGAAATCGCCGACCCGCGCGCCCGGGTGCTGGCCGGGCTGCGATCCTATTTCGAGTACTACGAGGAATACCGCGACTGGAACCGGCTGCTCCTGATCGAGGGGCTCGGCGTCGACCGGGCCGTCGAAATCAACCACCAGGAGCTGAACGAGACGCTCGCCGAGGGATTTCGGCCCACCATGCTCGGGCTCGGCTCCTCGACCCCAAGGGCGGCGGCATTCGCCCTGATGGGGATGGCCGCCCAGCTCGCCTACTGGAGCTCATGGCACAAGGACGCATCCCCCATGTCACCCAAATCGCTAGCCCAGGTCTGCGCCGGCCTGTTTCTGAATGGCGCCGCAGCCACGCCCGCATAAAGGAGAAGCACATGCCCGAGGCCAAGGACGTTTTTTCGGAAATCGAGACTCGGATCCGGTCCAAGCCGGATAAGATCGCCGGCCTGAACGCCACCTACCAGTTCGACCTGACCGGGGAGAGTTGGACGCTGCGGATCAATGACGGCGCCCCGAGCGTTTCTGCCGGGGCGGCCCAGAGTCCGAATACCACCTTCATCGCCAGCACGGACGACTGGATGAACATCGCGACCGGCAAGCTCAACCCGGTGACCGCATTCATGCAGCAGAAGCTCAAGGTCAAGGGCGACATGGGCCTGGCGATGAAGCTCCAGGGGCTGCTGCAGTAGTGACGGAGACGCGATTCGTGGGCCGGACCTACGAAACCGAGCCCTTTGAGGTGACCGCCGAATCGATTCGCGCCTACATGAATGCCGTCGGCGACACCCGCGTGGAGCCGGACCTGGTTGCGCCCCCCACCTACGCCATGGTCTACGGATTTGACGCGTACTGGCAACTCTGGTCGGACAAAGAGGTCGCTCTTGACACCGCCCACCTGGTACATGGAGAGCAGAGTTTCACGTATCACCGTCCGGTGCGCCCGGGTGACCTCCTGAAGACAACCGGACGGATCGCCGGCATCAGCGCCCGCGGCAACATGGAATTTGTCACCTTCGACCTGTCCGCCAAAGACGCTGGGGACCAACCGGTGTCGGAGGCCAGCGCGCTGTTCATCATCAGGACCCCATGACCGCTGTGCGCGAGGTGGTCGATTTCAAGGCGATAAAGATAGGGGACGCCCTCCCCGACCTGCGCAAGACGGTCACGGTCGAGCAGATTCGTGCTTATGCCGCGGCGTCGGGCGATCGCAATCCGATCCACCTGGACGACGAGTTCGCTCGGCGCGCGGGGCTGCCCGGCGTGATCGCCCACGGCATGCTCACCATGGCCTTCGTCAATCAGCTGGTCACCGACTGGCTGGGGAGCCGGGGAGCTGTGCGCAGCCTGCAGGGACGCTTTGCCGGAATGGTTCTCCCCGGCGACGAGGTGCGCTGCACGGGGACCGTCTTGAACAAGGATGACAGCCGCCGTCGCATCACGCTCTCCCTCGGCGCCGCCAACCAGCGCGGAGAGCGCGTCTTTACGAAAGGGGTTGCCGAAGCCGAAGTCTAGAGAAAGGAGCCAACAGATGCCGCTGGATTTCACAGTCAGCAGAGAGCAGGAGGAGATTCAGGCGCTCGCCCACGAGTTTGCCGAGAAGGAAATCCGGCCCGTGGCCGCGCACTACGACGAAACCGAGGATTTTCCCTGGCCGGTGCTCAAGAAGGCGCACCAGGTTGGGCTGACTCCCGTGGCCGTCATGCCGGAGGCGTACGGCGGCGGAGGCCTGGACATGATCTCGAACATGCTGATCGCCGAGGAGTTGCACTGGGGCTGCGCCGGGATCGCCGTCGCCATCACCGGGACCGGCCTGGCCGCAACTGCCATCCTGGCGATGGGCAACGAGGCTCAGAAGCAGCGCTGGATCGGTGAGTTCTGTAACGCGAAAACCCCCCTCGTCGGGGCCATGGGTCTGACCGAGCCTAGCACGGGTTCGGACGCGATGTCCATCCAGACGACGGCCAAGCGGGTCGATGGGGGATACGTCCTCAACGGAGCCAAGCAATTCATCACCAACGGCGGTATCGCGGACCTTCACGTGATCTTCGCCACCACCGACCGCTCGGCGGGCGCCGCCGGGATCGCCGGATTCGTGGTCGAGAAGGGCAACAAGGGCCTGACCATGGGCCGCAAGGAGAAGAAGCTAGGCGTCCGCGCCTCGCACACTGCCCAGGTCATGCTCGAGGACTGCTTCGTCCCGACCGAAAACCGCCTGGGCGGGGAGCCGGGCGACCCGGACGCCGGTCCGGGCGCGCTGGGAGCTCTGCTGATGCTCGAGAACTCGCGTCCGGCGGTGGCCGCCGGCTCGCTGGGGATCGCCCGGGCCGCATACGAGTTCGCGCTCGATTACGCGATGCAGCGGGTGGCATTTGGTAAGCCGATCATCAAGCACGAAGGCATCGGGTTCAAGCTGGCGGAAATGGCGATGAACATCGACGCGGCTAGGCTGCTCACCTGGCGGGCCGGTTGGATGGCTCAGAACGGGATTCTCTTCAAGCGGGCCGAGGGCAGCATGGCGAAGGCATTCGCGGCAGACATGGCGATGCAGGTCACGCTCGACGCCGTCCAGGTGCTGGGAGGCTACGGTTACATCCGCGAGTATCCGGTCGAGAAGTGGATGCGCGACGCAAAGATCTACCAGATCTGGGAAGGCACCTCCGAGATCCAGCGGCTGGTCATCTCGCGCGCGATCTCCGGTGACCGGCGTCCGCTGGTGCGCGAGGATGTCAAGCCGGCCATTCGCAAAGCGAGCTGAAGTGCCATGTTTGAGCTGACCGGCAGGGTCGCCCTGGTCACGGGCGGGTCGCGCGGGCTGGGCCGCGCGGACTGCCTGACACTGGCGCGTGCCGGTGCCGACGTGGTGGTGACCGACATCCTGATCGAGAGCGACCCCGATCTGGAGAAGACCGCCGAAGCCTCGGAGAGCGTCTTCTCCCAGCTGATGGCGTCGCAGCACGTCGTCTATGCGGAGAAGACCTCCAGTGAGATTCGCGCCCTGGGCCACCGCTCGGTGGCGCTCAAGATGGATGTGACCAACCGCGACCAGGTCAAGGCGGTGGTCGACCAGGTGGTCAAGGACTTTGGCAGCCTCGACATCCTGGTCAACAACGCGGGGACCCTCGATCACAACGCGGGAATCGAGAACCAGAACGACTCGCTCTGGGAGCGGGATCTTCGGGTGAATGTGACCGGCGCCTACAACTGCTCGAAGGCTGTCTGGCCGCACATGAAGGCGCGCAACTGGGGACGCATCATCATGATGTCGTCGATCGCCGGTGCCATGGGCGGCTTTGGCCAGGCGAGCTACTCCAGCAGCAAGGCGGCGCTGCTCGGGCTGGCCAGGACGCTGGCGCTCGAGGGTGCTCGGTACAACATCACGTGCAACGCCATCGTGGGCGGCATCCTCGGCTCCGAGGCCCTCAAGATGCACCCCCGTCCCGACCTGGTGGAGCGGATGGTCAAGCGCGTCGCGATGCGGCGACCGGGTGAGCCCGACGACATCGCCGCGGCCATCGCCTTCCTCTGCTCTAACGAGGCCGGCTACATCACCGGGATCAGCCTGCCTGTGACCGGTGGACTGGATCTGTTTACCTTCTAGACTGCGCCTGCGGCTAACATGCGGCCTATGACGCTGGACCTGTTGGAGGTCTCTACCGACCAGTTCGTGACCACCCTCCGGATGAACCGGCCGCCGGTCAACGCCCTGGTTCCTGAGCTGCAGGAGCAGCTCGTCGAAACGCTCAACAGGCTCAAAGACAGCGAGGATACGCGGGTGGTGATCCTGACGAGCGCGATCGACCGCGTGTTCATGGCCGGGGCGGACATCAAAGAGATGGCTGCCTTCGACCGCGAGAACCCCTCCACCCTGGAGAGGGTCGCCCAGGTCTCACGCCGCAGCCAGGCGGCATTCACCGAGATCGAGCATTTCGCCAAGCCTTTGATCGCCGCCATCAATGGCCATGCGCTGGGCGGCGGGTGCGAGCTGGCGCTGACCTGCGATTACCGCTTCATGGTTGATGATGGCCGAGCCACCATCGGTCAGAATGAGACAGCCCTGGGACTGATCCCGGGTGCGGGCGGGACCCAGCGCCTGCCCAGGCTGATCGGGCGCGGCCCGGCGAGCGAGCTCATCTACGAGGGCGCCCGGCTCAAGGCGCCCCGGGCAGCAGCCGTCGGACTCGTCAATGCCGCCCTGCCGGCCGACGGTTTTGCTGAGGCGGTGATGGAGCGCGCGCGCAGGCTCGCGAGGATGCCGCCGATCGCGCTCCGTCTGGCCAAGGAGGCGATCATCGCCGGTCTGGAGCGACCCCCGGGCAAGGGCTACGAGGTTGAGGCGGAGAACTTCGGTCGGGCAGCCATGACCGAGGACGCCATGATGGGAATCATGTCCTTTATCTCCAAGCAGGAACCTGAGTTCAAAGGAAAGTAAAGAGTCCCGGCCGCCAGTAAGCGGAGGGACCCTGGCCCGTTGTAGCAGCCAGGAGAACTACCTCAGGAGGGACTCATGAGATTCTGGAAAATCATCGTTGCCTTTGGAGCGGCCGCAGGGCTTGCAACCGGGGCGCTCGCGGTCATGGCGGGCGACGCACATGGCGACAGCGCCCGCGCCGCGGCGCAGGCCTCCACCCGCGGTGCCGCGCATGGGGACGCGGTCAGCCAGGTCGCCAGCGCGCGTGGTCTGGCCGCCAGCACCGATGCCAGGGCTGATGTGACGGCAAAAGCCGCCGACAGCGAGACGGCAGACAGCGACGCCGAGAAGCCGGCCGCGGCGACGACCGAGACCGACAGCGAGGGCGACGCTCACGGCGACACCGTCAGCGCGGCGGCCCGCGGCGACGGGACGGCAGCACTCAAAGACTCCGGCCGCAAGAACCACGGAGCTTTCGTTAGCGCTATAGCCCGCACCCGTTAGACCTCTCTACAGGCGGTGGCCCGGAGTTTGTGCCGGGCCACTTCCTCGTGATCAGGCCTCGAGTGGCGTGTAACGCGTCATCCTGATGCGGATGGCCTTCAGCACGGCCTTGACCCGGGCGGGGTCTGGCCCGGTGGCGCGGAGGATGAGCTCGCGCCGCTCCGTCTGCGGATACGAGCCGAGCGACACATCCGGGTACTCCCGCTCCAGCGCCTGCATCACGTCATGAAAAGCGCTCTCAGGCGCCGACGCATAATGCAGCTCGGCCACCGCGTCGGCCTGGCTTCCGAGCAGGAACCGGGGTTCGATTTCCTGTTCGAAGACCGACCGCAACTCGCTGGGAACTCCCGGCAGGACGAAGAGGTAGCGATCGGGGTCGAGGGCAAAGGCGAGACCCGGCGCCATTCCGTGACCATTGCTCAGCAGGATGGCGCCCTCGGGCAGCATGGCCATCTTGCGGTTCCCCGCGTTTAGCTCGGCGGTACCGCGCAGCCCTGCGATGCGCCTGGCGAACATCAGATTCTGCATCTGGGCGCCGATCATCCGGTTGTAGCGCAGGGGCCGCCCGAGCGCTCGGCCGACCGCCGCGTAGGTGCGGTCGTCTGGGGTCGGCCCGAGCCCACCGCACACCAGAATCCGCGCCAGGCTCTGTCGCTCCGTGTGGTCCTGGATGGCCGCCACGATATCCTCGTCCGTGTCGCCGACCACCGTGATCACGCGCGCCGGATAGCCGAGGGCAAACAGGCGGCCGGCCAGCCAGTTCGAGTTGGTGTCGACCGTGAAGCCCCGGAGCAGCTCGTTGCCGATCGCGATGATGCTCGACTCCGGCATCGGAGCCATCATAATTGCAGCAGGCCGTGCCCAAATCTACCTACGAACGCAGCAAGGGCGTCGAGACAATCGCGTGGCGCGAGTTTCCCCTCGGCAAGGGCATTGCGCTCTCCCTGCTCGACGAGCAGTCGGCGCCAGCACGCCAGGTCGGCGGGCAGGCGCTCCTCGACACACTCAACCAGGCGGTCGAGCTCCCCGCCTGCCGCCTGACGGTCGCCGACCGGCCGCAGAGACACCGCACCCGGGAAGGCCGGCTCGAGCTCAAGACCTACGGGTATTACCGGGTCGCCTGGGATGACGGCCAGCCTCAGCGCGGAACCATCCGGATCTACAACCTGACGGCCATCCGCCGTCAGGTGCTGGCGCCGAAAGTCTTCCTGGAGACCTTGCTGCACGAATGGGTCCACCACTACGACTTCACCGGCCTCGGACTGGACCGCTCACCGCACACCTCGGGTTTCTTCGCCCGGGTGCGCTCGGTGGCGGAGACACTGGGAGTCGGTTTCGTGGCGCCCCCCAAACGAGATCAGACGTCGCAACCCGCGGATGACGTCATGGTCCAGCCGGACCGGCTGCGTCCTGGCGGGGTGGCCCCGCCGCAGTGGATCCGCGAGCAGATCGCCTCGATCTTTGGCGGCGGCCGCGGCCGCTAGAATACTGCGGGCGCGTTAGGCGCTCGGAGGACGCAAGCATCAGCGACTCGACGGCGACGACCATCCTCGCGCTGGTAACCATCGGCGCGCTGGTTGCCCTGGCATACGGTGGACTGCTGGCCCGCTGGGTCCTCTCGGCCGACCCTGGCAATGCCACCATGGCCCGGATCGCCCATGCCATCCAGGAAGGAGCCGCGGCCTACCTCAACCGCCAGTACACGACGATCGCCGTCATCGGCGTGTTACTGGCGCTCGTGATCACCCTGACCATCGAGCCGCGACCGCTTACCGGCATCCTCTACGTGGTGGGCGCAGCCTGCTCAGCTCTCGCGGGCTACGTGGGGATGGGGGTCTCGGTCCGGGCCAACGTTCGCACTGCCCAGGCCGCGACCGGTGGCCTGGACCGGGCCCTGCGGCTTGCGTTTCGCGGCGGGGCCGTCACCGGGCTTTTTGTAGTGGGCCTCGGCCTGCTGGGCGTCACGGTCTCCTACTGGATCTTCCACCAGCCCCGGGCGCTTGTTGGTCTGGCCTTCGGCGCCAGCCTGATCAGTGTCTTCGCCCGGCTGGGCGGGGGGATCTACACCAAGGCCGCAGACGTGGGCGCGGACCTGGTCGGGAAGGTGGAGGCCGGTATCCCCGAGGATGATCCCCGCAACCCAGCCGTGATCGCCGACAACGTGGGTGACAACGTGGGGGATTGCGCCGGCATGGCCGCCGACCTGTTCGAGACCTATGCGGTGACGGCGATCGCGGCCATGCTGCTGGGCAGCCTGCTCTTTCCCAATCAGGTCAAGTTCGTCCTGTACCCGCTGATCCTGGGCGCGATCTCGATCGTCGCCACCATCGTCGGAACGCTCTTCGTACGTCTGGGGCGCAGTACCTGGATCATGGGAGCGCTGTATCGGGGTCTGGGGGTGAGCGCGGTGCTTGCGCTCGCCGGATTCCTTGCCGTCACCGCGCTTCTCGGACTGAACATCAACCTATTCTGGGCCGCCCTGGCCGGGGTGGTGGTCACGATTGCCATCGTCGGGATCACGGAATTCTTCACCAGCGCCGACTACCCGCCGGTGCGGTTGATCGCGCAAGCGTCGACCACGGGCCACGCGACGAACATCATCGCCGGCCAGGCGATCGGCATGCTCAGCACGGCATTGCCGGTGATCGTGATCGCCGGCGGGATTCTGGTTTCCTACTTCCTCAACCAGCCACCGCTCCATCATCCCCTGGGAGTACCCGACAATTCAGGCCTCTACGGTGTGGCGATTGCGGCCATGGCGATGCTGTCGATGACAGGGATCATCGTGGCCATCGACGCCTACGGTCCGATTACGGATAACGCCGGCGGCATTGCCGAGATGGCCAACCTGCCCGAGAGCGTGCGCAAGATCACCGATCCGCTCGACGCCGTGGGCAACACCACCAAGGCGGTGACCAAGGGATATGCCATCGGATCCGCCGGTCTGGCCGCCCTGGTACTGTTCTCCTCCTACACCCAGGAGGTGGGCCCCGCCGGCCCGGTTTCCTTCAGCCTGACCGATCCCCTGGTTATCGTCGGCCTCTTCCTGGGAGGCATCCTGCCCTTCCTCTTCGCGTCCCTGAGCATGCTGGCGGTCGGGCGGGCCGCGGGTCAGGTGGTGCTCGAGGTCCGGCGGCAATTCCGTGAGATCAAGGGCCTGATGGAAGGCACGGCCATGCCCGAGTACGGGCGGGCGGTCGATCTGGTGACGCGGGCGGCACAGCGCGAGATGATCGTCCCCGGCCTGATCCCGGTGGCGGCTCCGCTCCTGGTGGGATTCATCCTGGGGCCCAAGGCCCTGGGGGGGATGCTGATCGGGAGCATCGTCACCGGCATATTCCTGGCCATCCAGATGACCTCTGGAGGCGGCGCCTGGGACAACGCCAAGAAGTACATCGAAGACGGTCACTTCGGAGGCAAGGGCACAGCCGCCCACGCCGCGGCGGTCACCGGCGACACGGTGGGGGACCCCAACAAGGACACCGCCGGGCCGGCCATCAACCCGATGATCAAGGTGGTCAACATCATCGCCATCCTGATCGCACCGACGATCGCGACGACCAGCCTGATTCACTAAGCGGGCGTCTGCTCCGTTCCCCGCCCGGATTTCTTCGCATAAACTAATTCCATGGACGAATACCAGGTTGAGATGAACGACTTGCGCCATCGGATTGCCCGGCTCAAGCTCGACCGCGCTTCGGCGGTGCTGATCGAGGAACTGGAAGCTCAGCTCAGGATCCTCAAAGCCATCTACGACTCGACCTCCGCCCTCTTCGTGGCGGGTGAGGGTGACCGGCGGCTGCAGGCCAGTTTTCGCGAGCTCGACCTCGGAAACTGGACGTTTGAGAATGTCTATTTCTATGTCTACGAGGAGGCGGTCGCCCTGGACCCCGAGGGCCACGACCTGGCCTCCAGGATCGAAGCCCACGACTATGGCGCCTCGCTGCGCAGCGGTACCCCTCAAAGCGCCGCAGCCGGAGGCTGAAGCGACCGGGGAAACAAAAAGAGGGGCCGGGGTGGGCCCCTCTTGCTGAGCCGGGACTAACTAGTCGTTCGTCTCGACGTCGCTGTTGCCGTGGCCCGCGCTATGCGCCTGGCCATTCTGCTTGTCGGCCTTTTCCGCTTTGTCAGCGGTGTCGGCCTTGTCGGCTGCGTCGGTCTTGTCGGTAGCGTCCGCTGTCTCGGTTTCGGTCGCGTCCGCGGTTTCGGTTTCGGTCGCCGAGCTGGCGGACGTGGTCGCGTTCGACGCGGCGGTCTTGCAGACGGCACCGATCTGCGCCATCAGCTTGCCGTGATAGCTCTTGGCAAGCCGCGTGCTGCCGTTGCTCGTCGTCAGGCCGCCGTTGGTGGTCAGCGCGAACTGCTTGTGCTGCGCAAACCAGGAGACACATTCGCCCTGGTTCTTGAACTGCGTTGTCGGCAGCGCCGGAGCGCCCGGCAGCGCTGTCAGCGAAAGCCCGTTGAACGTGACGTTGGTCGTCGCGCCGTTCACCGGGGTGGTGTTGTTGGCGTTGGTAGCGGCATATGCACCAGCGGCGCCCAGCGTGAGCGCGCCGGCGGCAACGACGCCCGCCACCTTCACCTTCGAGATAGCCGAGATACGAAACATTGCGTTCAGGTCCTCCTATGAATGGGATCGATGAACCTGCTATAGAAAACGGCGCCCTCCTGGGAGGCCGTACGGCGCCGGTCGGGTTGTTACCCGGCGAAGGGCTGGCGCCGGTGCCTGTGTAACGGAGCCGTCGCGCGCCGGACGGTATCCTGAAACGGCCCATGCGGCCGCGTATTCGGGTCGATCTGCAGCGAGACGGCGCGGCCAGTCCCGAGCCCGGGTCGTGGCGTCGGGAGCTGCTCCTGGTCCTGGTCTTCGTCGGGGGTGCCACCAGTCTCGGGATCGAGTTCGCCGCTGCCCGCCTGCTGGCGCCGTTCTTCGGTCAGTCCCTTTTCATCTGGGGGATCCTGATCGGGCTCATCCTTATCTATCTGACGGTCGGCTACTACGTCGGTGGACGGGTGGCAGACCGCCGGCCCGATCCGATCCTCCTCTACCAGATCACGGCGGCCGCCGGGCTGGCCACCGGCTTGATTCCCCTCGTATCGCGGCCCATCCTGCTGCTTTCGCAGACCGGCTTCTCCCAGCTGTCGCTCGGACTCGTGCTCGGGACCCTGCTCGCGGTGGTCGTGCTCTTCGCCGTCCCGGTGATCCTCCTCGGGATGGTGTCTCCGTTCGCGATCCGGCTGCGGATCAAGGATGTCCAGACGGCCGGCAACGCCGCCGGCGCGGTCTACGCACTCTCCACCCTGGGCAGCATCGTCGGAACGTTTGTCCCCGTCTTCTGGCTGATCCCGACCTACGGGACACGCCCCACGCTATACATCCTCGCCGTGCTCCTCGGTCTGGTGTCGGCGGTCGGACTCTGGGGACCACCCCGCCGCCGCCTCTACCTGCTGATTCCGCTCGCCATCATTGGCCTGGCCCTGCTCCAGCATGGCGCTGGGATTCGCTCGGCATTCTTCGGTGAGCGGATCTACGAGACGGAGTCCGCGTACAACTACATACAGGTGGTCCGTGAAGGTACACATACCGATCTCCTGCTAAACGAGGGCCAGGCTATCCACTCGATTTACGACCCGACCACCCTCTACACCCATGGTTACTGGGACGACTTCCTGCTCGCCCCACTCTTTGGCTCCAGCGCTCAGCCCGGGCGGATCGCCCTGATCGGACTGGCCGGCGGCACGATCGCGCGCCAGTTCACCAGTATCGACGGGCCAGTCGCTATAGACGGGGTGGAGCTCGATCCAAAAATCGTCGAGGTCGGCCGGCGCTTCTTCGCCATGAACGAACCGAACCTAAACGTGATCGTGGCCGATGGTCGGTACTGGCTTGCAACCAATGACCGCCGGTACGACGTGATCGGGGTGGATGCCTTCCGCCAGCCGTACATCCCCTTCTACCTGACCACCAGGGAGTTCTTCACCAGCGCCAGAGACCACCTGACCGATGCGGGAGTGGTCGCCATCAACGTCGGCCGGACCACGACCGATTACCGGTTAGTGGACGCGCTGGCGGGCACCATGCGGTCGGTCTTTCCAAGCGTCTTCGTGGTGGACACGGGGAGCGGCTTCACCGAGAGCGTGGTCTACGGCACCCGCCTGCCGACAAGCGTGGACGCGTTCCGGCAGCGGGCACTGGCCAGCGGCAACCCCAGGCTCAGGCCGATCATCGAAGAAGCGCTCAGCACCGGGAATCTGCGCGAGGTGCGGCCGGGCGGCATCGTCTTTACCGACGATCTGGCTCCGGTCGAGCGCATGATCGACCAGATCATCCTCGGATACATCCGCGGTTCGCGCTGACAGGGCCTTCTATAATTCAGGTACGGTCACTCAGCTCAACGAGGCAACTGTCCTCTCGGCGCTGACCACGGTCAAGGACCCCGAGCTGAACCGGGGGATGGTCGAGCTCAAGATGATCAAGGACATCACCGTCCTTGATCCCCAGACCATCGGCCTGACGGTGGTGCTGACCACGCCCGCCTGCCCGCTCAAGAACCGGATCCACGACGACATCGACGCCGCCCTGGCCGTCCTCCCCGGGTCGCCAAAGGCCCAGATCAAATGGGACTCGATGGTCTCAAGGACGGGCGGCATCCCGAACAAGCAGCAGGTGGAAGGGGTCAGGAACATCATCTCGGTGGGGGCCGGGAAGGGCGGGGTGGGCAAGTCGACCTGCGCCGTCAACGTCGCCATCGCGCTCTCCCAGCTCGGGGCTCGCACCGGGGTCCTGGACGCGGACGTCTACGGCCCGAACGTCCCGATCCTGCTCGGGGCCGAGCACGAGAAGCCGATGGCGGAGAACGAGAAGATCATTCCCATCCAGCGCTATGGGATCAAGATGATCTCCCTGGGCTTCTTCATAGAACCGGACAAGCCGGCCATCTGGCGCGGGCCGATGCTGTCCGGGGCCGTCCGCCAGTTCCTGTTCGACGTCAACTGGGGCGAGCTCGACTACCTGGTCGTCGACCTGCCGCCAGGAACCGGCGACGTGCAGCTCACCATGTCCCAGAGCATCCCGATGACGGGGGCGGTCGTCGTATCCACCCCGCAGGATGTCTCGACCGCCGACGTAGGTCGGGCCATCCAGATGTTCAACACGCTCAAGGTTCCAAACCTCGGCCTGATCGAGAACATGAGCTACTTCCTCTGCCCGCACTGCGGGGAACGGACCGAGATCTTCGGCCACGGCGGCGCCAAGGCGCTCGCCGAGCGGATGAACATCCCCTTCCTGGGCGAGATCCCGCTCGACCATCGCATCCGCGAGGGTGGGGGCCAGGGTGTCCCGCTGATGGTCAGCGATCCGGATTCACCGCTCGCCCAGGTCTACCGCGATGTCGCCTCCTCGCTGGCGGCGCAGGTTAGCGTCCGCAACTTCAAGCAGGCGAGCTTCATACCTCTGAGGACGATTTAGCGCTTGCCAACCCGCCGGCGCCTGATTGCGGTCTGCGGCGAATCAGACCCTCAGACGTCACTGGCGGAGCTGGCTTTCTCGGTGGGGAAGGGGATCGCCGAGCGCGGTGCGGTTCTAATCTGCGGCGGGCTGACCGGTGTCATGGAGCACGCCGCGCGTGGCGCCCGAGCCGGTGGAGGGACCACGGTCGGGTTGTTGCCGGGTGATGACGCGGGCGACGCCAACCCGTACATCGACATTCCTATCGCCACCGGGCTTGGCCACGGCCGCAACGCGGTGATCGCGCTGGCCGCCGACGGCGTGATCGCGATCGGGGGTGGGCTCGGTACCCTCTCAGAAATCGCCCTGGCCCTGCGCAACCGGCGGCCGGCGATCGGGTTGCGGACCTGGCGTTTCGACCGGGAGCAGCAGGTTGAGCCTGCTCTGCCCGTGGCAGGTACCCCAGAGGAAGGCCTTGCCTGGCTGTTCGAGCGCCTGAAATGAGCTCCGGTCACCAGCTCGATGAGCGCGTACGGCAGCTCTTCAAGCAGACCTACAATTACCCGCCGACGGCGGTCACTGTGGCTCCGGGCCGCATGAATGTCATCGGCGAGCACACGGACTACAACGATGGGTTTGTTCTCCCGGCGGCGATCGATCGATTCGTGGCTGTCGCGGCCCGGCAGCGACGCGACGGCGGCATCCAGCTGATCAGCGATCGCTATTCGGCGCCGGTCACGCTCGAGGCGTTACCTGCGGTCAGGCGCGGAGACTGGGCCGACTATGTGATCGGCGTGTCGCGCCAGCTCGACGACCGCCTTGGCCCCGCCGGCGGGTTCGACCTGGCGGTGGCCAGCGATCTGCCGGTCGGCTCGGGACTGAGTTCCTCGGGTGCGCTCGAGGTGGCGACGGCCGCGGCCCTGCTGGCGAGCCGCGGGGCTGAGCTCCCGGCGCTGGAGGTGGCACGCCTCTGCCAGGCGGCTGAGAACGAGTTCGTGGGCGCCCGGACCGGGATCATGGACCAGTTTGCGGCTGCACTCGCCCGGGCCGGCAACGCCATGCTCCTGGATTGCCGCGCCCTTAGCTTTCAGGCCGAACCTCTGCCGGACGCGCGCTTCAGCTGGTTGCTGGCGGACACCCGGATCAAGCACGAGCTGGCGGGTTCGACCTACAACCGGCGGCGCGAGGAGTGCGAGGCGGCGGCCCATTCCCTGGATCTGCCGAGCCTGCGCGACGCGACCGAAGCTGACCTCGACCGCCTGACCGACGAGGTCCAGCGACGGCGCGCCCGGCACGTGATATCGGAGAATGCTCGGGTGCTGGCCGCCGCCGACACGCTGAGCAGGCGTGCGACTCGGTCCCTGGGTCCGTTGATGTATGCCTCGCACGAGAGCCTGCGCAACGACTTCTCGGTAAGCAGCCAGGAGCTGGACAGCCTGGTGATGCTCGCTGCGGAGGTCTCCGCGGTGGTGGGCGCTCGGATGATGGGCGGGGGCTTCGGCGGCTGCGCCATCATCCTGGTCGAGTCGGCGGGCCTGGAGGAGCTCGAGGACCACCTCCGTGACGGTTACCAGGAACAATTTCACCGCGCCCCCGAGTTCTACCGTGTCCGTACGGTTGACGGCGCGCTGGCGGCGGGTCGTTGAGGTTGGCTGCGTGGCGCTGAACGACTGCCTCTCGCTCTTCCCGGTCCAGGCGCTCAACCGGCAGCAGCTAACCGCGGGCTGGCGGATGGCCATCGCCACCCTCGGCGAGGGCGAGGACCGGGGTTTCGCCCGGTCCGACTTTGACGACGACGCCTGGGGCCCGGCCGAGGTGCCTCGACTGCACGGTGCGACCGCGGGCAACGAGTCCGTCTGGTATCGGGTGCGCTTTCCCAGGCCCAAGCACCGGCAGCGGACGCTCGTACGCTTCGAGGGGGCGTTCCTGGTCGCGAACGTCTGGCTGAACGGCCGCCTGCTGGGAAGCCATTACGGCTACTTCGCCCCCTTCAGCTTCGATGTCTCGTCCTTCTTGCTCGATGAGAACGTGCTTGCCGTATGCGTCGAGGCGCCGGTTGAGCTCGACCTCCCCTCAAAGCGACACGTGATGGGGGTCTTTAACGACTGGGACTGCAAGCCCTATCCCAACCAGGAGCTCGGCAAGCTGCCGGAGCAATTCGTCTGGCACGTTCCCATGGGGCTGTGGCGGCCGGTGATGCTCGAACAGGTGGGACACGTGGTCGCGGAATGGATCCATTGCGTCCCGCGAGTCGAGATCAGTGACATGGCTCGCCTGGAGCTGCGCATGCGGCTGCGCAACCTGGATGGGCGGATCATGACCGGCGAGCTGGGGATCCGCGTTTCCCCTGATAACTTCACGGGAGCCGCCGCGCTCGAGATGAAACGCGCCATCCGCCTGAACGGCCACGAGGTCCAGGACATCACGGTGGAGCTGGCCCTGCCTCATCCGCAGC
This sequence comes from Chloroflexota bacterium, assembly GCA_005882775.1. Lineage (GTDB taxonomy): Bacteria > Chloroflexota > Dormibacteria > CF-121 > CF-121 > VBDY01. The sequence goes on from VBDY01000122.1 coordinate 84,599, forward strand.
TGTGGTGGCCCTGGGCGCACGGAGAACCGGCGCTCTACCTGGCCGAGGTTCAGGTGATGGCTGACGACCGGAGCAGCGCCAGCATCCGGCAGACGTTCGGCATCCGCGACATCAGCCTTAAGACGCGGGCGGAAGGCTGGATCTTCGCCGTCAACGGGCGCGACATTTTCATGCGCGGCGCCAACTACTGCAGTGAATTCTTCCTGGATGCCGCCACCGACGAGATCCTCAGTCAGGACCTGACCCTGGCTCGCGAGGCGAACATGGACATGCTCCGGGTGCACGCTCACATCGAGCCGGCCTCCCTGTATGAGGCTGCCGACCGGCGTGGCTTGCTCCTCTGGCAGGACCTTCCCCTGATCTTCTCCTATGTCCACCGGGCCGACGCCCGGTCCGGCGCCTTCTTCCGAGAGGCGGTCCTCGCCCAGCTGGAGGAGGTGGTGCACATGCTCTACAACCATCCCTCGGTCGCCTGCTACGCGGCTCACAACGAACCCCCCTGGTGTGCCGGGTTTGCCTGGTTGGGCGAACGCCACGTCGAGCAGCTCAACCGCGACGTCGACGAGGAGGCGGCTGCCCGATTGCGTCAGCTCGATCCCTCGCGCCCGGCGCTCAGCGCGTCGGGCGACCGGGACCGGCACCTCTACCACGGCTGGTACTACGGGCAGTGGCAGGACCTGGCGATTCAGAATCCGGTGTTCGTCAGCGAGGTCGGGGCGCAA
>VBDY01000118.1 GCA_005882775.1 Chloroflexota bacterium
GAGCCAAGAACGCCTCTATTGCGCGCGTTAAGGCGCGCGCTTTGGGCCGGCGGGCACGGCTCGGGCCTAGATCGGCCCTCGCCTCCGGTTGCCCGGACGGCCTCGATGCGGCACACTAGGGCCTATGGCAGAGCAGCAACCATCGAACGCGACCGAGCGATTGCGGGACGTGATGCGGGAAGGATTCACCCTCGCGCTGGGCGCGGCCAGCTGGGCCTACGAGAAGGGCGACAAGCTGGTCGGCACCTGGATGGACCAGGGGAACGTTACGCGTGTGGAGGGGCGCCGGAAATTCGACGAGTTCGCCAGCCGAACCAAGAAAACCGGGGAGGAGTGGGGAAAGGCGGTCTCGGACCGTGTCCGAAGCGCGACCTCAACGGTGCCGGTGGCGAGCCGCGATCAGGTGGAGAACCTGGAGCGCCGCATCGAGGAGCTCACCCGCCAGATCGAGGAGCTGAAGGCCGGCGGTTCGGGATCCGCGGGCACCGCGGCGACCAGGCCGGTCAAGCGGCCCGGGAGCTAGTCCCCGCCTCCGCCGTTTCCATTGCCATTGCCCTCATCGCCTCCGAAGCTCGGCGGCGGCTGATTGGCGGCCGCCACCTGCTCGGTCCCGGGGATCAGGTACGCCGTGTAACCGTTGACGTTGGTGGCGGTCAGGCCGCCGGGCACTGCGAACCAGCTGTCTGGCTGGCCGTTGAGCGCCTGCTGCATGAACCCGTGGAAGATGGGGGCGGCGCCGACGATGCCAGTGACGTTGTGCATCGGTGAGTCGTCCGCGTTCCCGACCCAGACGGCGACGGCGAGGTTGGGTGTGTAGCCGATGGTGAGGTTGTCCTTGAAGTCATTCGTGGTTCCAGTCTTGGCCGCCACGGTGTGGCCGCGGATGACAAGGTTGCTGCCGCTGCCAAATTCGAGCGCGCGGTTGCGGTCGTCGGAGAGCATCTGGCTCATGATGAAGCTGACCTGAGGCGAGAGCGCTTGCTGGCCATTCGCGCGGGCATCGTACGTGTAGAGCGCTCGTCCGTCGTGGGCGACGATTTTCAGCACGCCCTGGGGCTGCCGGCGCGTCCCCTGCGATGCCAGGGTTGCCGCCCCGCTGGCCATGTCGATCAGCGGTACGTCGTAGCCGCCAAGCGTCAGGCTGGGCTGGTATGAGGAAGGCGCCTGCTTAAGAGTCGTGACCCCCATCCGCCGGGCGGTGTCCACCACCCGGTCGATCCCGGTGCCCATCTCGACCTTGACCGCGGGGACATTGAGTGAGTTACCGAGTGCATACGGAATCGGCAGCCAGCCGTGATAGGCGCCGTCGTAGTTGTGTGGCTGGTAGACACTGCCGTCGGCAAGTCGTACCTGAATGGGTTCGTCCTGGATCCAGGAACCCATCGTGTACTTGCCCGACTCGATGGCCGCTGTGTAGGTGAACAGCTTGAACGACGAGCCCGGTTGCCGCGGCAGGACCGCCATGTTGTACTGGCTTCCGGGCGCGTTTTGGCCGGCCGAGCCCACCATGGCCAGCACCGCTCCCGTCATCGGATCGAGCGCCACCATGGCGCCGTCGGTGACATGGTGACCCTGCAGCGCGCCCACCTGCTGGCGCACCTGTTGCTCGGCAATCGACTGCAGGCGCCAGTCCAGGGTCGTGACCACGGTCAGACCACCGGTCTGCAAGAGCTCATTCCCGTATGCCTTCTCCAGCTGGGCTGCCACCCAGTGGACGAAGTGGGGTGCCTTGACGTCTTCCTGGGAGGAGCGCGGCTGGAGCACGGGTTTTTGGGCGAAGGCGGCGGTCGCCTGCGCCTGGGTCAGATCGTGCGCCTTGACCATGGCGTCGAGAACCAGTCGCTGGCGGGCGCGCGCCCCGTCGAGGTTGCTGTAGGGATCGAGCTCTGAGGGCGCCTGCGGCAGGCCGGCAAGCAGGGACGCCTCCGGCAGGGTCAGCTGGCTTGCCGGCTTGCCGAAATAGGTCTGAGCCGCAGCCTCCACGCCGTAGGACCGGTTGCCATAGTAGACGCGATTGAGGTAGGCCTCCAGAATCTGCGATTTGCTGTACTGGTGCTCGATCTCGAGCGCCAGGATCACCTCATCGAGCTTGCGAAATACCGACCGGTCCTCAGAGAGATAGATGTTCTTGACCAGCTGCTGGGTGATGGTGCTGCCGCCGGCTTCGATCCGTAGGTGGACCAGGTCCTGGAAGCCCGCCCGAAGCAGGCTCAGAACGCTGACGCCGCCGTGCTGGTAGAAGCCGCGGTCCTCGATGTCGACGGTCGCCTGGCGCATGGGCTGGCCGATCGCCGAGATGGGGACGACGTGCCGGCGGTCGCTCCCCTGGTGGATCTCCGCGAGCAGCACCGTCCCGGTCCGGTCGTAGATCCTGGTGGACAGGGGGAGGCGGGCGGTGCTCAGGTTGGAGGTCGAGGGCAGGCCTGCCCAAACGTAGAGGAGACCAGGCAGGAGCACGAGGAAGAACGCCAGGAATACGGCGCTGACAACCAGCCAGGGCTTGCCAAGCCAGCGCAGGCTCGACCCGGGCGACTGACTCGCCCGCCGGCGCCTGACCGCGCGCGCGGGCTTGGGGACGGCGGTCGCGCCCGTGGCTTCGGCGCCAGCCTTGGAGGGTGCTGAGTTAAGGGCGCGGCCACAGCTCGCGCAGAAGCTGCTGTCGCCCGGCATCTCCGCGCCACATCCCCCGCAGGTCAGGACCGATGCTGGGACGAATGGAAATTGCCCCATATGCGGTACCGACTTATATTATAACGAGACTAGCAATACTGATTCAGACGTTCGCGCTCTCGATTACCCGGGCACCCAGGATGCCGCGCAGGTGGTCGAGGGCGTAGCGCTGGGTCAGATCGCCGGGATGGCCCGGCGCATCGAAGGTGGCGACCCCGTCCGCCGGGACCACGACCGCGTAGTCGCGGTTGCGCAGGTCGGCCACCGTGTGCAGGACGCAGATGTCGGTGCACACTCCGACCACCGTCACCGTGCTCGGGGCCGCCTGTTTTAGGACCTGCTCGAGGTTGGTCTCGAAGAAGCCCGAATAGCGACGCTTGCGGATCAGGGTCGCGCCCTGAAGAAAGGGGGAGAGCTCGTCGACGACGTCGGCCTCGGGGGTTCCCCGGACGCAGTGGACCGGGAAGACTTCGAATTCCCGGTCGTCTGGGTCGTGGGTGTCGGCCAGGAACACCAGCCGGTCGCCGGCTGCCTGGCGTTCCTCGATGATCTGCCGGATTCGGGGGATCGCATCAGCGCATCGGGGGGAAGCCAGGTTTCCCTGGCGACAGAACCCGTTGAGCATGTCGACGACGATCAAAACGTCGGGCATGGACCGGTCAGCTAACGAGCTCGAGCCGGGGGTTTGGGCGGTAACGCCGGCCCACCTTGGCGCAGGGCCGGCCTTCGACCATCACCACGTCGGCCGTGAAATCGTAGCTGCCCTTGAAGAAGGCGCTTCCCACCCCATAGGCGTCGACCGGCACGCCCTCCCGCTCGAAGCGTTCGATCTTTTCCACGTTGAAGCCGCCGCTGGCGACGATCCTGACGTGGGTGAAGCCTTCGCGGTCGAGAGCCCCCCGCACCAGCTGGCACAGCTGCGGGGTGACTCCTCGCGGGTCGAAGTCGCCCATCACCTTCTGGACGCTGACATCGACCAGCGTTTCGGAGGTGTCCAGGCGTACGCCCCACAGTCGCTGGCCCAGCCGGCGCGCCACCTCGAGCGAGGTCCGCACACAGTCGTTCTCGAAGTCGACCAGGACCACCAGGTTGACCGAAGGATCGATGTACTCGGCGTACTTCTCGGCTGCCCTGGAAGTGTCCCCGTTGTAGGCGGCGATCAGCGCGTGGGGCACGGTGCCCACTCCCTTGCCCCCCCACCAGGATGCCTGGGCGTCGGTGGAGACCCCGATGGCACCCGAGACGTAGGCAGCGTAGCCGTCGCCGGTCTGCACCAGGTGGTGGTCGTGTCGGGCGGGGAAGAAGATGATCTGCTTTCCCCGGGCGGCATCGACCACCCGGCGCACGTTGGTTGCGACCTTGGTCCGCCGGGAGAGCACGCCCAGGTAAACCGTTTCCAGCCGGGCGAAGAGCGAGTAATCTCCCTCGATCGTGAGCGCTGTCTCCCAGGGTTTCACCGGGTCCCCGTCGTAGAGCGCCCGGACCTGTAGCTGCGAGAAGTCCTCCGAGCAGAGCTTGATGATGGCGATCGCCTCGTCCATGCCTCCGATCACCGAATCCTGCTTCTGGAAGACCTGCATCAGCACATGCGGGTGCCGCTGGTCAGACCGCAGCACGTCTACCGTCCGGTTGAAATAGACGTCGCTGTAATAACCCTCGCGGATGCGCTCGACGGGCAACCGGAAGACGCCTGGATCGAGGCGCTCCCGCCGCGGTGCCGCCCGCTCCGGCAGGGGCTCTGTTGCCATTCCTGCCCAGAATAGCGCTAGGCGCTGGCGCCGATCGAGCGGTAGCGCGCGTAGCGCTCGTCGAGGAGCCGATCTGTGTCGATTTTCTCGACGTCCTTGAGATGGCGGCGCAAGGCGCTGCCGGCCGCATCCGCAGCCAGCCCGTAGTCGTTCTGTGCGCCGCCTGCCGGCTCCGGCACCACCTCGTCGACCAGGCCCAGACGCTGCAAATCGGCAGCGGTCAGCTTGAGAGCCTCGGCCGCCTCCACTTTGCGGCTGATGTCGCGCCAGAGGATGGACGCGCAGGTCTCGGGTGGGGCCACGC